>NZ_JBWKVH010000038.1:0-74965 GCF_059421605.1 Cupriavidus sp. GW821-FHT02F09 | reverse complement strand
TTGCGTGCCATCATCACCTCTCTAGTCGACGGGAAGTCTACCTTTTGAGGTGTCCAAGTTCATTAGACCACTACAGTTGGCTCCCCTCTCCCACTTGTGTGAGGGGCCGGGGGAGAGGGCGGGCGCTGGCCGAAGCGATGCCTTTCGCGCCTACTGCTGGCTGTAATCCACCAGCCGCACCGGCAAATCACCGTCGCGTTCGAGTTGATCGACCAGGCCGATTTCCCAGTTCAGGTAGGCGTGCATCTCGGACTTCCGGCGGCTTTCATCCTCGTAGGCGTAGGCGCTGTACCACGCGTCTTCGTCGCCGGTCAGGATTCGCGCTGCGGCGGCCGTGCCGGCCTCGCCGGATTCCGTTGGCAGGCCAAGCGCTTGCCAGCGTGCGTTGCCGCCGAGCAGTGCGCGTACGTCGCGCTGGCTGGTGCGGCGCAACTCGGCCGCTACCGCTTGCGCCAGCACGCCGTCGGAGGAGGTCACCACGATGATGTGGTCGGCTCTGGCATGCTCCAGCGCCAGCGCGACCTTCTCCGGCGTGGCGAACCATGCGCCGGGCAGGTGGCCGCGTCGGAATGCCAGGCTGCTATCCACGTCCACCACCGTTGCCCCGCCCTGCGCTTGCAGCGTGGACAGCGATGCGGCTTCGATCCACGGCGCTTCGGCCTCGGAGGCGCGCAGCACGCGCACGGGCTCGGGACCGGATTCGCGCGGTGCCAGCGGTGCCGGGCGGAACAGGTAGACCTCGTGGCCGCTGAACTGGGCCAGCCAGGCTGCCGTGATCTGTGCGCGCACGCCATCCCAGTCGGCCAGCACGATGCGGGCGCGGCGGGTGCCGGCGTAGGCGTCGGTGGCCTGCACCAGCTGGCCGCCGGGGGCGCTGCGCCAGCCCGGCAGGTGGCCTGCGGTGTATTCCTCGGGCGAGCGGACGTCGAAGCGGTACAGCGTGCGGTCATCCGCCTGCTGCGCGAAAGCGGCTAGCTGCGCCGCATCGATATGTTGCACGCCAGCGCGCTGCGCCACGCGGGCGGCCCGTTCACGCGCCGCGGCCTGGGCGGCTTCGCCAGGCTGTGGCGCGAAACGGGTCTGGCCGTGGTCGAGCTGGTAGCCGGCCAGCAGCCATGCCATGGTGCCGTCCTTGAGCGACACCACGCGATTGGGAATGCCGGCGTTGATCAACGTCTGCGCGCCCACGATGCTGCGCGTGCGGCCGGCGCAATTGACCACCACCAGCGTCTCGGGATCGGGTGCGATCTCGCCGATGCGGTAGACCAGCTCAGCCCCCGGGCAGTCCACCGCGCCGGGGATGCTCATGTTCTGGAATTCCGTGAAGGGGCGGCTGTCCACCACCACCACGTTGTCGCCACGCGTCTGGTGCAGCTTGAGCGCCTCGGCGGTGATCCACGGCGTGTGCAGCTCGTGCTCGATCACTTCGCCGAAGGCTTTGCTGGGCACGTTGGTGCCGCTGAAGATTTCATAGCCAGCGGCCTGCCAGGCACGCGTGCCGCCCTCCAGCACGGATACGTTGGTATAGCCAAAGCGCAGCAGCTTGGCCGCGGCCGCGTGGGCGATATCCTCGACCAGATCCGTCACCACGATGCGCGTGGTGCGGCGCGGCACCAGCCGGTCGATCGTGGTCTCGAGCCGGCCCAGCGGCGCGGGCACGGCGAACAACAGGTGCTCACGCGAGAAAGCACCCTCTTCCCGCGCGTCCAGCACGGCGAGTTCCTCCCCCTGGGCGATGGCGCGCTTGAGCGCGGCCGGGCTCACCAGCGGATGGCGGATCAGCGCAGGCGCGGCAAAGGTGCGGTAGCTGTATTGCGTGCCCCCCTCGGGCGCGGGGTCGAACTTCACGCGCTCGCTCAGGCGGGGCAGCGTGAGGCCGTAGAAGTGCAGGTGCAGGCCAGGCGTGTCGCCGATCAGTTCGATGGTATGCACATCGGTGGGCGATAGCGTGATGGCATTGCCTGCCTGTACATCGAGCTGGCGCAGCGGCTCCAGCGTGTCGAGCCCGGGCTTGCTGCCCTGGCTGCGATGAAAGATCACGTTGCGCTCCACGCCGCGCACACCGGCAATCACCGCCCAGGTGGTGTGGTCGTGCGGCGGCTGTGCCTTGCCCGGCAGGCCAGCCGAGGCGAACAAGGCGAAGCGACCGTCCGGGTCTTCCGCCAGCCGGTAGATCGCGGCGGGCCTGGCCGCATCCACGGGGAAATGCGCCGGCGGGAACAGATGCGCCTGGCCAGCCAGCGCCACCAGTTCGTCGGCGATCGCGGCCAGCGGCGTCTTGTCGGCGGCGTGGCCGCCGACGATCTCTCGGGCACGGGCGATGAAGGCGGCGACCGCCGCGGCGCGAGCGCCGCTTACGTGGTCGGCAACGGCCGTGGCGTCGGCGTTTGCGTCAGTATCGGCCAAGGTCTGGGACAAGTCGGTAATGGTCATGGCGAGAAGCTCTTGAAAATGCTGGGCAGGTTGAAGCCTAAAAGAAGTTGCACCGGGCGCTAACGAATCAGATCGCAGATCGTTATGCCGTGCCTGGCGCGGACATCATGCCGCCGCGGGTTGCCGCGCGCGGGCAAAGGCCACCAGCCGCTCCACGCCCTGCGCGCATTCCTCGGCGGCGGCCACCAGGGCGATGCGGACATGGCCCGCGCCTGGGTTGCGGCCATTCACCGTGCGTGCCAGGAAGGTCCCCGGGACCACGGCAAGGTTCTGCTCGGCCAGCAGTTCGCGCGTGAAGGCCACATCGTCGAGCCCGCTGGCGCGGATGTCGAGCCAGGCGAAGAAACCCGCCTGCGGCTGCGCCAGGCGGGCCACCTGCTGCAGCCGCGGAATGGCGAAGGCGAATTTCTCGCGGTATAGACGGCGGTTTTCCACCACGTGCGCCTCGTCCTGCCAGGCTGCGATGCTGGCACCTTGCACCGCCGGGCTCAGCACGCCGCCGCAATAGCTGCGGTACAAGCGCAGGCGCTCCAGCACATCGGCGTCGCCTGCCACAAAGCCGGAGCGCAGGCCGGGCGCGTTGGAGCGCTTGGACAAGCTGGCCACGGCCAGGATGCGCTGGCGGTCCCGGCCGAGCGCCTGGGCCGCGGCCAGCACCCCCAGCGGCGGCGCGCCCTCGTCGAAGTACAGCTCGGAGTAGCACTCGTCCGACACGATATGAAAGCCGTGCCGCTCGGCCAGCGCCAGCACGTGCTCCCAGTCGGGCAGCGCGTAGACGCGGCCAGAAGGGTTGTCCGGCGAGCAAAGGTAGGCCAGCCGCACGCGCGGCCAGATGTGCGCGGGCACCGCGTCGAACGCGGCGGCCAGCCCTTGCGCGGGGTCGATGTCGAGGTAATACGGCTCGGCGCCGGCCAGCAGCGCCGCGCCTTCGTAGACCTGATAGCCCGGATTGCTGACCAGCACCACCGGCGCGCCATGCTGCGGCCGGTTGGCGCGCAGCACCACTTGCGCCAGGCTGAACAAACCATCCTTGGCGCCGTTGACGGGCACGATCTCGCGCGCCGGGTCGAGGCCGGCCACGCCGTGGCGGCGCGCGACCCAGGCGGCAATGGCCTCACGCAGCGCGTCGCTGCCAGCCACCTTGGGATAGCGGCCGATGCTGCCGGCGTGTTCCGCCAGCGCCTGCACAACCAGGTGCGGCGTGGCATGTTGCGGCTCGCCCCAGCTGAAGCTGATCGGCGGCAGGCTGGTGCGCAGGGGCGTTTGCGCCGCCAGCGCCTGCAGTTTTTCCGTGGGATAGGGTTGCAGGCGTTCGTGCAGTGGTTGGCTCATGCTGGTTCTCTCATTGGAGGGCGGCGGCTTGGTGGTTGCCCGGCTTGGCCGTGAACACCCTCACCTCTAGCGGCCTACTCTAGGACCCGGCCCCGCGCCGCGGCAACGAATCTTTCCGCCGTTGGTCATGCAATGCGTGATGCGATAGTCGATGCAATGCGCAATGCGACGCCGCAGGCCTCATGTCGCCTTGCACCAGATCAAAACCGAATATGCATCGGCGATATTGTTAGTTCTTCCCGGGTCCCGCACTCCGTAGAGTGGAGCACGGCCGCCACCTGCCACTGCATCGTATTCATAACAGGATCTCCCCCCATGACGACCCAGACCAACCAGACCAATCAGCAAAACCAGCGCAATGCGGCCATTGCCGCCACCCTCGCCGAAGTCAGCGCACTGACGGCACAGCGCGAGGTGGATCGCGCCACGCTCGGGCAGGTCACCGCCGCCCTGCAGAAGCTGGCCGACCAGAAGGACCTGTTCGGCTTTGCCGATTTCCCGCCGCCCAGCGACGGCACCACCACCTCTACCCGCTATCGGCTGAGCCGAGAAGGCCAGTTGCCAGCGCTCTACCTCAATTCGATCGTGCCGGGCAAGAAGACCATTCCGCACAACCATGACACGTGGGTCGTCATCGTGGCCGTGCAAGGCGATGAGCTCAACCGCGTCTACCGCCGCACCGACGACGGCAGCAACCCCGAGCGGGCCAGCATCGAACTGGAGCGCGAGCTGGTGGTGCGCCCGGGCACGCCGATCAGCTTCCTGCCGCAGGACATCCATAGCATCCACGTGGTGGGCGAGGCCCCCACGCTGCACTTCCACCTCTACGGCCGTCCACTCGAAACGCTGACGGGGCGCATCGGCGTGGAGCTGGAGACCGGGCGCATCGTCAACTACAACGCCACCCAGATGAACCGCAGCGAGAAAGCAGCGGCCTGACATTGCGGCCAAGACAACAGCCCCATCCCTTGTTCACGCGGAGCACGCCATGACCCAATCCATCGACGCCGTCACCTTGCGCGGCTGGCTTAACGACGGCCAGCCCCTGGCGCTGTTCGACGTGCGCGAGCACGGCCAATATGGCGAGGGCCATCCCTTCTTCGCCGTGCCCCTGCCCTACAGCCGGCTGGAGCTGGATGTTGCCCGCCTGGCGCCGCGCCTGGCCGAGCGCATCGTGCTGTTCGACGACGGCGACGGCGTGGCCGAGCTGGCGGCACAGCGGCTGGCTGGCCTGGGCTACAGCAATCTCACGCTGCTGGCGGGGGGCGCAGCGGCGTGGGCCGCAGCCGGCTACACCTTGTTCAAGGGCGTCAACGTGCCATCGAAGACGTTTGGCGAACTGGTCGAGCACCAGCAGCACACGCCGCGCCTGAGCGCTGCTGAACTGGTGGCGCGCCGCGACAGCGGCGAGCCGCTGGTGCTGGTGGATGGCCGCACCTTTGCCGAGCACCAGAAGATGACCATCCCCGGCGCGCACAGCCTGCCCAACGGCGAGCTGGCCCTGCGCCTGGCGACACTGCTGCCGGATGCACAGACCACCGTGGTGGTGCACTGCGCCGGGCGCACGCGCAGCATCATCGGCGCGCAGACGCTGCGCAACCTTGGCCTGCCCAATCCCGTGCTGGCGCTGGAGAACGGCACGCAGGGATGGTACCTGGCCGACCACGCGCTCGAGCACGGCAGCCAGCGCCGCTACCCGGCGGCCCCGCCGGCCAGCGAGCTGGCCGAGGCCCGCGCTCGCTCGGCCCGGCTGCTGCAGCGCGCTGGCTTGCCCGCGCTGTCGGCCACGCAGGCGCAGCAGTGGCTGGACGACGACAGCCGCACCACCTACCTGCTGGATATCCGCACTGCCGAGGAATTCGCGCAAGGCTCGATCGGCGGCGCGCGGCACGCGCCCGGCGGCCAGCTGGTGCAGGCCACCGACCAGTACATCGGCGTGCGCGGCAGCCGCGTGATCGTGTTCGACGACGATGGCGTGCGCGCACCGGTGGTGGCCAGCTGGCTTTACCAGCTGGGCTATGAGAGCGCCGTGCTCGCGCACGGCGTCAACGCCGCCATCAAGGCGAGCGCGCCGCCGCGCACCCTGCCCACCCACTCCCTGCCGGTGCTCGACGCCAACCTGCTGCGCGCGCTGCACGCGCAGGCGCCTGACGCGCTGCGCATCGACCTGCGCGAAAGCGCCGAGTACGCCCGCGGCCATGCCGAAGGCGCCACCTGGTCGATCCGCCCGCGCCTGCCCGCCACGCTCGAGCGCCTTGGCGCCACCCACGACCAGCCGGTCATCCTGATCGCGAGCGAGCCGCACATCGCCAACCTAGCCGGGCAGGATCTGCTGGCCGCCGGCTATCGCCACGTGTACCGGCTGGCCGAGGGCTACCGCACCTGGCAGGCCGCGGGGCTGCCCGAGGCGGCCGAGCCGGTGGGGCTGCCGCCGGAAGCGCGTATCGACTACCTGTTTTTCGTGCACGACCGGCACGAGGGCAACAAGGACGCCGCGCGTGCCTACCTGGCCTGGGAAACCGGGTTGATTGCAAAGTGCGCGCCGGATGAACTGGGCCGCTTCCGCATTCTGGCGTCCGCAGGGCAAGCGGCAGACCAGAGCAAGGCGGCCTGATCGCGCAGACTCATGCCATGACATATCAATTTGACATAAATTATGCGATAACATAAGAAATGCCGTCGTGTGCTATGCTATTTCATATCCTTCGATGTGAAAACATGTCATGGCATCATTCTTTGATCAGCTCCAGGCACGCCGAGCCACGCGCAAATCCTCGCTGGGGGAAGTGGCCCGGCTGATCGGCATGGCGCCGTCCAACCTGACCACGGCGTTGAGCGGCCGCAGCGATGTGCGCGCCTCCACACTCGAAGCCGTGGGTGCCGCGCTCGATGCGGAATGGGTCCTGGTGCCACGCGAGCACCTGCTCGCCGTGAAGCGCCTGGTCGAGGGCAAAGACAGCGGGCCGGACCGCGAGGCCAAGACCTCGGTGGAAATGTTCCTGGAGCAGGAATCATGAGCCCCGGGCTGCGCCCCCGCTATCTGGAAGTGCATCTGCACGGCGTGCTGTGCGGCCATCTGTGCGAGGTCGGGCGCACCTGCCGCTTCGTGCCGGCGGAAGCCTTCCGCGGCGACCCGCTGCGGCCCACGCTCAGCCTTTCGCTGACCTTCCCCGGCAACGACACGCTGACCGCCTCGGTGCTGTCCAACCCCTTCCATCCCGCGCTGTACAACACCAACGCGGCGCTGCCGCCCTACTTCGCCGGGCTGTTGCCCGAGAGCGAGCTGCGCAAGCGCCTGGAGGCCACGCGCCACCATCCCGAAGACCGCGACGATTTCGGCATCCTGGCCGCCGCCGGCGACGACCTGCCGGGCGCGGTGGTGGTGCGCCCCGCGCCCATCGACGCCCTGCCCGAGCACGTGCGCACCGTCGGCGTGACGGGCGGAGCGGACAACCTGGAAATTGCCGTGATCGAAGGCGCCACCGAAGGCGCGGCCTCGGTCTCGGGCGTGCAGAACAAGCTGGCGCTGTCCACCGCGCATGCCGGCAAGCGCTACACCATGCCCACCCACGGGCATCTCTCCGACCTGATCGCCAAGCTGCCCGCGCGCAATGACGATAGCCAGGTCTTCAACGAATACGTGTCGATGCAGCTGGCGCAGGCCGCTGGCGTGGCGGTGGCGCCGTGCCGGCCCGTGCCGCTTGCCGCCATCGAGGTCGAGGGGCTGGCCGAGGCCCTTGGCACCGGCCTGCACTTCCTCGCCGTGGACCGCTTCGACCGCGAGCCCGGCGGGCGCGTGCATGCCGAAGACGGCTGCCAGTTGCTGACCCGCATGCCCAACCGCAAGTATGGCGGCCATGACGCCTACGCCGCCCTGGTGCAACTGCTGGAGCGCCTGAGCGTGCGCGGCATCGAAGACGTGCGGCAGTTCTTTATCCGCCAAGCCATCAATACCCTGCTGGGCAACAGCGATGCCCACCTGAAGAACTTCTCCTTCCTGTACCGCAACGGCGTCGCGCCCGAGCTCTCGCCCGCTTACGACATCGTCAGCGTGGCCGCCCTGCCGGGCTTTGCCGGCTTCGGCCAGAATGTGGCCATCGACCGCCAGCAGCGCGAGCAAACCCTGCAGACCTACCGCGAGTTCGCGCGCAAGGCCAGGATCGCCGAGCGCATCGCCACCGCCGCCGTGAAAGACGCGGTAGCGATGGCGCACGAGCGCTGGCCGGCATTGCTGGAGCAGTTGCCGGCGCCGGCGGGCATGCGTGCCATCGTGCTGGAGCGGCTGGCGACATTGCCGCTGGCACAGCGCAAGGCTTAGAGGCCGTTTCCAAAAGATGCTGGCGTCGTTGCGCCGCTCAGCTCAGCCCATCCAGCACCACATGCTGCCCATGGATCGCCTGCGCCGCGTCCGAGGCCAGGAAGGCGATGGCGCGCGCCGCCGACGCGGTCGAGACCCAGTCGGTGGGATCGGCGGCGGGCATGGCCTGGCGGTTGGCATGGGTGTCGAGCGTGCCCGGCGCGACACTGTTGACGTTAATGCCAGCCCGGCGCACCTCATGCGACAAGCTCTCCACCAGACGCTGCAACGCGCTCTTTGACGCGCAGTAGGCGCCCATCGCGGCGGCCCCGTTAGCGGCGCCGCGCGCGGTCACCGCCACGACCTTGCCGGCGCCCTGCGCAAGCATGGCGGGCAGCAGATGCTGCGTCACGGCCACCAGCGACCAGGCGTTCAGATCCATCATCCGCATCCAGGATTCGCGGCTGAGCGCATGCACGGGCTCGCCCATCTCGAAGCCGCCGGCCACGTGCACCAGCACATCCACGCCACCGAACGCGTCGAGGATGCTTCGCGCCGCCACGGCCATGCTGTCCGTCGAGGTCACGTCCGCCGCCAGCAACAGGTGCCAGTCCGCGGCCTCGGGCACCGGCGCGTGCGCGCGCAGCACTGCCGCGTCGCGGTCGATCAGGGCCAGCCGCGCCCCCTCGTCCGCGAACGCCTGGGTAACGGCGCGGCCAAGCGCGCCACCGGCGCCGGTAATCACGATGCGGCGGGGGGATGCTGACGATGCCATGGTGTTCTCCTGTTCGGGCTCTTGCCTCCTAGTCACCATAGTCCGCCGCGCTTGAGGTGGAAAGCGCGTTGGAAGGCGAGGCGCAAAACCGGCGCATGCGTTCGGCATCGCCGTCCCCCGGCTAAGCACGGCCCGATTTCATTGCAAAACCCAACAAACGATAATCATTATCATTTACAATCCGGCGCTTTCCGCACTCTCGCAGCACCATGCTCACTCGCCAACTGATTGCCCCGGCCGCCCTGGGCTGCCTGTTCTCCCCTGCCATGGCCCAGGCCGCCCCGGACGCCGAGACCACCTTGCCGTCCGTCACGGTCAGCGCCGCCGAAGACCCCCGTGCCGACACCGGCTTTGCCACGCGCCGGGCAGCGGGCGTGACCAAGTCCGGCACGTCCGCGGCGGACAGCGCGCAGTCCATCACCGTGATCACGCGCGACCTGATGGACAGCCAGCAAGCGCAAACCCTGGGTGACGCACTGGCCAATTCCGCGGGCGTGGTCACCAATGTCTACGGCCGGCGCGGCTGGGACGACTTCATCATCCGAGGCCAGCGCGCATCGGAATCCGTCTTTGTCGATGGCCTGCTGGTCGAGTCCAACAACCGCGTGGCGCAGGAGCTGTTCGGCGCGCAGGGCGTGGAAGTGCTCAAAGGCCCGGCCTCGGTGTTGTTCGGCAAGGTGCAGCCGGGCGGCATGGTCAATATCGTCAGCAAGCGCCCCAGGCCCGAACTGTTTGGCGAACTGGGGCTGACGGTAGGCAACTACGGCTTGCGGCAGGCCACGGCGGATGTGGGCACGCCGTTGTCGGAAAACGGCAAGGCCGCGCTGCGCGTGAACGCCCTGGCGATGAACAGCGACGACGCGACCGACTACGTCTATTACCGCAACCGCTATATCGCGCCGTCGCTGTCGCTGGACCTGGGCGCGCGCACCGACCTGACCCTGCTGGCGAGCCACAACGAGCGGCAATATGTGCGCCAGCAAGGCCTGCCCGTGAATGGCACGATCACTGCCAACCGCAACGGCACCCTGCCCAACGGCCGCTTTACCGGCGAGCCGGGCCTGGCGCCATACGACGGCGAGCAAAACCGGCTGGGCTATGCGCTGACCCACCGCTTCGATTCCGGCTGGACGCTGAACCAGAATTTCCGCTGGCAAACGCTGTCGCTGGCCGGCACGCTGATCGCGGGCGGCACCATGGCAGTCAACAGCCAGTTGCTCAACCGCAGCGGCACGCAGCAGGACTTCTCCGGCACCACCATCGGCGTGGACACCAACCTGCAGCGGCGCTTCGAGATTGCCGGGCAGCAGCATGAGGTCACGCTCGGCGTGGACTACAACCGCAGCAACGAGAGCCGCCTGCAGCGCACCTGCCGCGTCGCGGCGCTGAACGTCTACAACCCGGTCTATGGCACGGCCGTGAACTGCCCCAGCGCCTACAGCCTGAACCAGGAAGACAACGTCAGCACGCTGGGCTTCTACGCGCGCGACCAGGTGCGGTTTGCCCAGCGCTGGCTGCTCACCGCCGGCCTGCGCCACGACACCGCCCGCACCAGCACCACGGACCGCCTGGCCGCCACGCGCCTGGACGACACCGCGCGGGCCATCACCGGCAGCGCCGGGCTGATGTTCGACCTGACCAGCTGGGCACGTCCCTATGTCAGCTACGCGACCTCGTTCCTGCCCAATAGCGGCACTGACGTCAACGGCGGCACCTTCAAGCCCGAGACGGGGCGCCAGGCCGAGGTGGGCATCAAGTTCGATTTGCCCAACAAGAGCGGCCTGCTGACCCTGTCTGCCTTCGACCTGACCCGGCGCAACGTGCTGAGCTCGGACCCGGTCAATACCGGCTTCAGCATTGCCACGGGCGAGCAGCGCACGCGCGGGCTGGAGGCAGAGCTGACGGCGGATCTTGGCGGCGGCTGGAGCCTGGCGGGCGCCTATGCCTACGTCGCCAGCGAGGTCACGCAAGACACGGTTGCCGCCAATGTGGGCAAGCCGCTCAACAACGTGCCCCGGCACAGCGTCTCGCTTTGGGGCACCAAGCATTTCCGCGGGCCGCTCGCAGGCTGGTACGCCGGCGCCCGCATGCGCGCGGAGAGCGCCAAGCGCGGCTACACCTTCAACTACACCGTGCCCGGCTACGCGGTGGCGGACCTTGGCGTGGGCTATGTGGCATCGCACTGGAAGGCCGCGCTCAACGTCAAGAACGTGTTCGACAAGGCGTACTACGCCGGCGGCCTGAGCAACAACATCGTGCCGGTGGGCAATCCCCGTACGGTCATGCTCAACGTGGCGCTCAACTACTAAGCTACGCCGCCAGCAGGCCTTCGATCAGGCCCGCCACATGCCGCACGGCCACGTCATCGTCGCGGCGCGCATGCCAGGCCAGGTGGAGGGAAAAACCCTCCACCGCCACCGGCGGCGCGAACGTCGCCAGGGCCTGTGCCGGGTCCTCGGGCAGGCAGCGGCTGGGCAGCATGGCGATCAGGTCGGAATCGGCCAGCAGCGGCGGCACCATCATGAAGCTCGGCACCACCATGCCGACGCGCCGCGCCAGGCCCAGCCCGGCCAGTGCATCGTCCAGCGGCCCGTGGATATCGCCACGGCCGGATACCAACACATGCGGGTACTCCAGCCAGCGCTCCAGGCCAAAGCCGGTGGCCGCGGGATGGCCCCGCCGCATGGCAACCACGTAGTGCTCGCGCAATAACGGCCGGCGGCGAAAATCCGCGCCCACGGCGGGAAACACGGATACAGCGAGATCGCTGTCCCCTCGCGCCAGGGACCCGAGCGCAGCATCGGCCCCCTGCCACGGCTGCAGCACGAGATTGACGCCCGGCGCGCTGCGCGCCAGTTGCCGATGCAGTTGCCGCGCCACCACCACGGCGGGATGGTCCGCCATCCGCACGCGCACCGTTTGCGACAAGCTCGCCAGATCCACCTCAGGCTCACCAATCACCGTCGCCACCGAGGCCAGCGCCTGCTTCAGCGGCGCGCGCAGAGCCTGCGCCCTCGGCGTGAGCTGCATGCCGCCAGGCGCACGCTCCAGCAGGCGATCCTTGAACAGATGGCGGCAGCGCTCCAGCGCGCTGGAGGCGGCTGGCTGGGACAGCCCGACACGCTGCGCGGCACGCGACACATGGGCTTCGTCGAGCAAGGCGTCCAGCACGGTCAGCAGATTGAGGTCGATCGCACGTAAATTCATGAAACGGATAATAGGGCATACAAACTATCCATTGGAATGATTTGGTGTGAAGCGGCATCCTTGAGACATCACCACGGCACGCACCACGGCACTACCAACCGGAGCCCCCCATGTCCAAGACCCTGATCCTGCTGTTCCATCCCCAGTTCGGCCAATCCAAGGCCAATCGCGCCCTGTGCAATGCGGCCAGCACACTGCCCGACGTAGAAATCGCCGACCTCTACGCCCTCTACCCGGACGGCGCCATTGATGTGGACGCCGAAGTCCGCCGGCTGCTTGGCGCGGACCGCATCGTGTTTCAGTTCCCGCTCCAGTGGTATGCCACGCCCGCGCTGCTCAAAACCTGGCAGGACGCCGTGCTGACCCGCATGTTCTACATCGCCTATGAGACCGAGGGCCGCGCGCTGGAAGGCAAGCCCATGCTGGTAGCCGCCACCGCTGGCAACGTGCCGCAAGCCTACGGGCCAGGCGGCGTCAATCTGTTTGCGCTTGCCGAGTTGCTGCGCCCCTTGCAGGCCACCGCCAACCGCTGCGGCCTGCCGTGGTCCGAGCCCTTCCTGCTCTATGAGGCGGGCAAGCTGGATGACCAAGCGCTGGCTGCCGCGGGCGAGCGTTACGCGGTGCGCTTGCAGCACATCGCAGCCTAGCCAGCCGGGCCAGGATCGTTCAAGATTCGGGCTCGCAGAATCGCCTGAGAGTCGCAATTGCCGCTGAATCGCCTGAAACAAAGTGCCACCCTGATCGCCGTGCTGGCATTGATCGGATCGATGGCTTCGCTCTGCGTCGGTACGTCGTTTGCCAAGAGCCTGTTTGCCGAGGTTGGCGCCCAGGGCACCACGGCGCTGCGGGTGAGCTTTTCGGCGTTGATCCTGCTATGCGTGTGGCGGCCCTGGCGGATGCCGCTAAGCTTGGCCAACGCCCGTGTGATCGCGCTATACGGCGCGGCGCTGGGCGCCACCAACCTGCTGTTCTATATGTCGCTGCGCACCGTCCCGCTCGGGCTGGCGATTGCCATCGAGTTCACCGGGCCGCTGGCGGTCGCCGTGTCGTCGTCACGGCGGGCCATCGACTTTCTCTGGATTGCCTTTGCGGTGGCAGGCTTGCTGTTGCTGTTGCCGCTTGGGGAGAACGTTGCCACGCTCGATCCCGTGGGCATCGGCTACGCGCTGACGGCCGGCGTGGGCTGGGCGCTATACATCATCTTCGGGCAGATGGCAGGCAACGCGCACGGCGGGCAAGCCACCTCGCTCGGGCTGACCATGGCATCGCTGGTCGTGCTGCCCTTCGGGCTGGCGCATGCCGGCGCGGCCATGTTCAGCCCGTCGCTGCTGGCAGCAGGGCTGGCGGTTGGCCTGCTCTCCAGCGCCATTCCCTATTCGCTGGAAATGGTGGCGCTCAAGCGGCTGCCGCGCCGCACCTTCGGCATCCTGCTCAGCATGGAACCCGCCATGGGCGCGCTGGCAGGCCTCGCGTTTTTGCACGAAACGCTGAACACACAGCAATGGCTGGCGATTGGCAGCATCATCACGGCGTCGGTGGGGTGCACGATGACAGCCGGATCGCGCAAGCGCGCAAGCGCCGAGGCCTAGGCCGCCGATAGCCGCGCCACGGCTTGCTGCGCGCCGTAGCCGGCCAGCTCGCCCAGCACCAGGCTGACCTCATACAGCAGGCTGTCTTCCGGGTTGCGCCGGGTGGAGAAGCCGAACTCCCGCATCAATGCCAGCATGCGGCGGTTCTCGCTCAGCACATCCCCGCGCAGCAGATGCAGGCCGGCGCCCAGCGCCGCGTCGCGCAGGCGCCGGATCAGCCGGCGGCCGATACCCTTGCCTTGCCAGTCGTCGGCCACCGCCACGGCGAACTCGCCAACGTCGCCATCCTCGCCACGCGTCACCACGTAGTTGCCGTTGGCGACGATCATCGGCAGCCCCTCCACTTCCGCCGTGACCACCAGCGCCAGGCCGGCGTTGCTCTCGATGAACAGGTCGATTACCTCGTCGGACACGCGTCCGCCGGTCAGGAAGCGGTAATAACGGCTCTCGCGCGACAGGGCCTGGACGAAGGCCCGCTCTCTCTCGGCATCAGCGGCACGAACAGCGCGCACGACCACGCGCTCGCCACCGCTCAACTTCCAGGTCTCGGCGCATTCCGGGCAGCCAGCATGCCGGCCGCCGCCGGTCAGGCGGGATTGGCCGGCAAGGCTGGGAGGATTCGAAGGCTGCATGTCCGGCTCCTGACTTCATATTTCATAGTCAGGAGTATAGGCAATACCCTGACTTTTGCAAATGAAGTTAGCCTGCTATGCTCAACGGATGGATCTCACCGCCCAAGAACTCCGCAACTGCTCGATTGCCGCGACCCTCTCGCTGATTGGAGAGAAGTGGACAATTCTTATCTTGCGCGACGTTTTCCACGGCATCAGGCGCTTCGACGATTTCCTGGAGCGCCTGCAGTGCTCCCCCGCCGTGCTGTCGGCCAGGCTCAAAACGCTGACCGAGGCAGGCATCCTGCGCAAGGTGAGCTATCGGGAGCCGGGCGAGCGGGAACGGTTCGAGTACCGGCCGACGCGCGCCGCGGTGGAGTTGCTGCCGGTGATCATCGGGCTGATGCAATGGGGGGATCGCCACCTGGCCGCCAGCGGCCAAGGGCCGGTGACGTTGCTTACCGCACCGGAGGGGCGCCGCGTGCGCGCGGCGCTGGTGGATGATGCGGATCAGTTGGTGCGGCCCAACGATATCGAGATTTACCACGCCAGCCGGCGGCCAGCGCCGGCGGCTGAAGGCGAATCCCCGCAAGCGCCTGCCACGCAAGCGTGAGCCTGGGCGCGATCGGCCGTCAATCCTTCAGCCACCAGTCCAGCAGTGTTTCATCATCGGGATCGTCCAGATTCCGGTAGATGTTCGCGTAGTACCACTGAATCCCGGTCTGGTCGCGAAACGTGTCAAAGACGTCGCGGATTCGGTCCATCCCGTTTTTGGATGGGATGGTCAATGACAGATTCCCGCCGTTGATCCCATCCAGCGTTCCGCCCAGCTCAGCTGCCACCTCCTTCTCCAGGCGTGACAGGATTGCCTGCGGGATATCTTCATCCTCATAAATTTGAACGCAGAAATTCCCGCCCCTCGACAGGACTTCGGTATGCGCGTTTCTATTCTTGATGGAGACGATGTCGCCTCTTGCCAGATTCAAGGCGAGACCGGGCGAGGCGAGAAGCTCGTAGATGTCTTCATCGATTTGGCGGGCGGGCAGTTCTTCGAACATTGGCTCCGCGTCATCTTCTCCGGCGTAGACGTGGATCAGGACGCTTGGGGGGATGTTTTCCATGTGGTGGTTCGTCGCTCTTGCGTTTGATGCGTTTGATGCGTTTGATGCGGGACCGCCTAGTTTTACACAGCAACCGTGTGTAAGACATGAAGCCCCGAATTGAGAAGCCAGTTTGCCTTTGGCGCTCCTGGCACATTCTCCGCTATCCAGGCATCCGTTCGAGTGCGGGGCCACGTGCGGCTTCCCGGTCCCCCTCCCCGCATCCTGCCAAGAATCCCGGACGGAAGATCCCACCTGGCCGCTACCTCACGCAGAACGTCGATTATCACTGCCCAAAGCTCAGTGAACGGGCTGAACACGGATTCCCAGGCAGGTTGTAAAGTGGGAGCCCATTCTTCGACGTTCGACGCTTCAGCCCATGCCCCGGCGGCGCCGGGAAGTGTCCCTCAGGCTCTCGCAAGGCAGATTTGCCGGCGACGATCCCTATGCCCCGCGCAAGAACAACAGCCCAGGAACCAGCCAGAGCCAAACCCAATGCAACTTCTCGATCATGTTTCAATCGGCGTGCCCAACCTCGACGCAGCGCGCCCCTTCTATGACGCGATCATGCAGACGTTGGGCGCAACGAAGGTCTATGACCGCCCCGATGCGCTTGGCTATGGCGAGCGCTGCACGTCCAGCGATGCGGCGTCGACGTGCCTGGCGGTCTATCTCGACCCGAGCAGGATCGAAGCAAACAAGCGGCATTGGTGCTTCAAGGCGTCGTCCCGCAAACAGGTCGACGCGTTCTTTGCCGCGGGCCTCGCCGCCGGGGGATCGTCGGATGGGGATCCGGGCCTGCGGCCTGGCTACCATGCCGGATACTACGCAGCGTTTCTCGTCGATCCGGCGGGCAATCGCGTGGAGGCGGTGTGTCATTCGGCCTCGATCTGACTCGAACATGCTCGAATTGACGATGGCGCCTGGGCACGGTGGCGTCCAGTGCGGGTTCTGGTGGCTCGGAGCCAAGGACTTGGCATCGCAGGCGGAAGTGGCATAACTATCACCACGCGGCATCCACGGCCTGAGCCGGGACAGCCAAAATACCAGCTACTACCTGCACCACCGCGCGCACCGCCCCGGTCCATTGCACTGCACCATGACCGTGCCGCCCCGCCCCACCTCGGCGCATCGCCTCCCGGCCTGATGCTCCCGCGCAGCGCAAAAACCCCTTCATCCATCACAAACCGCCCTGGCACACCGCTTGCGTAACAAGACGCGAGCGGACCAACGGCGGCCCGCTCACCCCACACAGGGTGGCAGCGGTCTTCACCGCTGCCACCAGGACAACGGCGTCCCCTGATCTGGTCTTCACGACCGGATTGCGGGACGCCATTTGTTTTTATGGAGCCATGATGACCGGCAAAGCCACCCGCATCGAACTGCTAAGCCTGCGCACCCCGCAGATGCGCGCCTTCCACCTGACGTGGATGGCCTTCTTCGTGTGCTTCTTCGCGTGGTTCGCCTGCGCGCCGCTGATGCCGGTGCTCAAGGGCGAATTCGGCCTGACTCCCGACCAGATCGCCAATATCAATATTGCGGCCGTGGCCGTGACCATTCTCGTGCGGCTGGCCATTGGCCCGCTGTGCGACCGTTTTGGTCCCCGCCGCGCCTACACCGGCCTGCTCGCTCTCGGTGCGATCCCCGTGCTGGGCGTGGCGATGGCGCAGAGCTATGAAGCCTTCCTGTTCTTCCGCCTGTTGATTGGCGCGGTTGGCGCGAGCTTCGTGATCACGCAATACCACACCTCGGTGATGTTCGCCCCCAACGTGGTGGGCACCGCCAACGCGGCAGCCGCCGGCTGGGGCAATGCCGGCGGTGGCGCGGCGCAAGCGCTGATGCCGCTGCTGCTGGGCGGCGTGCTGATGCTGGGCGTGAGCCACACCATGGGCTGGCGCCTGGCGCTGCTGGTGCCGGGCGTGCTGATGCTGATCATGGCGGTGCTGTACTGGCGCTATACGCAGGACTGCCCGCAAGGCGACTTCAAGGATCTGCGCGCGCGCGGCATCGCCATCGACAGCGGCAAGAAAGGCGGCTGGGCCAGCTTTGTCGCCGCTGCTGGCAACTACCGCGTGTGGATGCTGTTCATCACCTACGGTGCCTGCTTCGGCGTGGAGATCTTCATCCACAACGTGGCCGCTACCTATTACGTGGATCACTTTGGCCTGTCGCTCGGCAGCGCCGGCCTGGCCGCGGCCAGCTTTGGCCTGCTCGCCCTGTTCGCCCGTGCCCTGGGCGGCTGGCTGTCGGACAAGGCTGCGCTGCGCCGTGGCCTGGATGCGCGATCCATGCTGCTGTTCGTGCTGATCCTGGGTGAAGGCCTGGGCCTGTTGTGGTTTGCCCAGGCGCATCACGTCGTGGCTGCCGTGGCCGCCATGCTGGGCTTCGGCCTGTTCACCCATATGGCCTGCGGCGCCACCTATGCGCTGGTGCCCTTTATCGACCGCAAGGCGCTGGGCGGCGTGGCCGGGATCATTGGTGCCGGCGGCAATGTGGGCGCCGTGGCGGCGGGCTTCCTGATGAAGGGCCTGGGCGGCAACCTGCAGCAAACGCTGACCGTGCTGGGCGCGGCGGCCATCGTCTCCGCCCTGTGCGCCATTGCCGTGCGCTTTTCGGCGGAGCACAAGGCCAGCGAGCAGGCGCTGTTCGACAACGCGCTGGCCGGCTCCTGAGCCCGCCCGACGCAAAAACGCCACGCAAGCACACGCACCAGCGGCCCCACAGAACAAGGAAACCATCATGAAACTGATCATCATCGGCCACGGCATGGTCGGCCACAAATTCCTGGAATGCCTGGCCGAGGCAGGCTCGCAAGATATCGAAGTCACGGTGCTGTGCGAGGAAGCGCGCCCCGCCTACGACCGCGTGCACCTGTCCGAGTTCTTCGCCGGCAAGTCCGCCGAGGATCTGTCGCTGGTGGAAGCGGGCTTCTTCGAGCGCAGCAACATGCTGCTGCGCCTGAACGCGCGCGCCACCGGCATCGACCGCGCGGCCAGGACGGTGACGGTTTCCACCGGCGAGACGCTGTCCTACGACAAGCTGATCATGGCCACCGGCTCCTACCCCTTCGTGCCGCCGCTGCCCGGCAAGGACCGCAAGGATTGCTTTGTCTACCGCACCATCGAAGACCTGGAAGCCATGCAGGAATGTGGCACCCGCTCCAAGACCGGCGTGGTGATCGGCGGCGGCCTGCTGGGCCTGGAATGCGCCAAGGCGCTGCGCGACATGGGCCTGCAAACCCATGTGGTGGAATTCGCCCCGCGCCTGATGGCGGTACAAGTGGACGACGGCGGCGGCGCCATGCTGCGCCGGAAGATCGAAGAACTCGGCGTCACCGCACACACCCGCAAGAACACCGTGGAGATCGTCGACGGCGAAGACGGCACCCATCGCATGAACTTTGCCGATGGCAGCCATCTGGACACCGACATGATCGTGTTCTCCGCCGGCATCCGCCCGCGCGACGAGCTGGCCCGCGCCAGCGGCCTGGCCATTGGCGAGCGTGGCGGCATCACGGTGGACAACCAGTGCCTGACCTCCGACCCCGACGTGTACGCCATCGGCGAATGCGCGCTGTGGGACGGCAAGATTTACGGCCTGGTCGCGCCCGGCTATGAAATGGCCCGCGTGGCCGCCAAGCACCTCCTCGGCCACCAGGCCGAGTTCGCCGGCGCCGACATGAGCACCAAGCTCAAGCTGATGGGCGTGGACGTGGCCAGCCTGGGCGACCCGCACGGCAACGCACCCGGCAGCCGTTCCTACCAGTTCACCGACGAGCGCAAGCAGGTCTACAAGAAGCTGGTGGTATCCGAATGCGGCAAGTACCTGCTGGGCGGCGTGCTGGTAGGCGATGCCGAGGAATACGGCACCCTGCTGCAGATGATGCTCAACAAGATCGAGCTGCCCGAGTCGCCGGAATTCCTGATCCTGCCGTCCTCCGACGGCCAGGCCAAGCCGGGATTGGGCGCCGATGCCTTGCCGGATTCCGCGCAGATCTGCTCCTGCAACAACGTGACCAAGGGCGATATCTGCGCCGCCGTCTGCAGCGGCACCACCACTATCGGTGAGATGAAGCGCTGCACCAAGGCTGGCAGCACCTGCGGCGGCTGCGTACCGCTGGTCACGCAGGTGATGAAGGCTGAGATGAAGAAGCAAGGCCTGGCGGTGAACAACCACCTGTGCGAGCACTTTGCTTACTCCCGCCAGGAGCTTTACCACCTGGTGCGCGTAGGCGGCTTCAAGACCTTCGACGCACTGCTGGCTGCCCATGGCAAGGGCCTGGGCTGCGACGTGTGCAAGCCGACCGTGGCGAGCATCCTCGCCTCCTGCTGGAATGAGTTCGTGCTCAAGGAAGAGCACGCCAGCCTGCAGGATTCGAACGACTACTTCCTGGGCAATATCCAGAAGGACGGCACCTACTCGGTCGTGCCCCGCATGCCGGGCGGCGAAGTCACCCCCGACGGCCTGATCGCGGTCGGCCAGGTGGCCAAGAAGTATGGCCTGTACACCAAGATCACCGGCGGGGCGCGGGTCGACATGTTCGGCGCGCGCGTGGAAGAGCTGCCGATGATCTGGGAAGAACTGATCGCGGCCGGCTTCGAATCGGGCCATGCCTATGGCAAGTCCCTGCGCACCGTGAAGTCCTGCGTGGGTTCCACGTGGTGCCGCTACGGCGTGGACGACTCGGTCGGCCTGGCCATCGAGATCGAAAACCGCTACAAGGGCCTGCGCGCGCCGCACAAGATCAAGTTTGGTGTTTCCGGCTGCACCCGCGAATGCGCCGAAGCCCAGGGCAAGGACGTGGGCATCATCGCCACCGAACGCGGCTGGAACCTGTACGTGTGCGGCAACGGCGGCATGAAGCCCCGCCACGCCGAACTGCTGGCCAGCGACCTGGACCGCGAAACGCTGCTGCGCTACGTGGACCGCTTCCTCATGTTCTACGTGCGCACCGCGGACCGCCTGCAACGCACCAGCGTGTGGCGCGACAACATGGAAGGCGGGCTGGACTACCTCAAGGCCGTGGTGCAGGAAGACAGCCTGGGCATTGGCGCCGAACTGGAGGCGCAAATGCAGCACGTGGTGGACACTTACGAAGACGAATGGAAGGCCGCCGTGACCAACCCGGAAACCCGCAAGCGCTTTCGCCACTTCGTCAACAGCGACCTGCGCGACGACAACCTGGTCTTCATGGAGGAGCGCGGCCAGATCCGCCCGGCCACGCCGGAGGAACGGAACTTGCGTAAATCCCGGCTTGAGCAGATCCCCGTGATCGTCAAGGCAGCCTGAACCGTCCCGCCCCATCATCTCGCGCCAACGCCCAAGGAGAACATCATGAGCCCCACCCACCATACCGAAGCCTGGACCGCCGTTTGCAGCCTGCGCGACATCGTGCCCAATACCGGTGTGTGCGCACTGGTGGACAAGGCACAGATCGCCGTGTTCCGGGTCGGCGCCGGCTACAGTGACGATCAGGGCGGCAATGGCGACCAGGTGTTCGCCATCTCCAACTACGATCCCAACTCCAACGCCGCCGTGCTGTCGCGCGGCCTGGTGGGGAGCCTGGGCGAACGCATCGTGGTGGCGTCGCCGATCTACAAGCATCATTTCGACCTGCAGACCGGCGAATGCCTGGAAGCGCCCGAGCACTCCATCGCGGCATATCCGGCCCGCGTCTATGATGGCAAAGTCTGGGTGGCCGCATGACCACGCCCCCCAAACCCCGCCTGGTGGTGGTCGGCAACGGCATGGCCGGCATGCGCACGGTCGAGGAACTGCTGAAGCTCGCGCCCGACCTCTACGACATCACCGTGCTCGGCGCCGAGCCGCACGGCAACTACAACCGCATCCTGCTCTCGCCGGTGCTGGCGGGCGAGAAGACGGTCGCGGACATCATGCTCAACACCCGCGATTGGTACGAGCAGAACGGCATCGAACTGCTGGCCGGCGATCCGGTGGTGGCAATCGACCGCCGCCGCCGGCTGGTGCGCTCGCAATCCGGGCGCGAGGTGGGCTATGACCGCCTGCTGCTGGCGACCGGCTCCAAGCCGTTCATCATCCCCGTGCCGGGCCACCAGCTCGACGGCGTCATCGCCTTTCGCGACATCCAGGACGTGGAATCCATGCTGGCGGCGGCCCGCAACCATCGCCACGCGGTGGTGATCGGCGGCGGCCTGCTCGGCCTGGAAGCCGCCAACGGCCTGATGCGCCAGGGCATGGAGGTCAGCGTAGTGCACGTGGCAGACAGCCTGATGGAGCGCCAGCTCGACAAGCCCGCCGCCGCGTTGCTCAAGCAGGCGCTGGAGCGCAAGGGCCTGCGCTTCCTGCTCAATGCCCATACCAGCGGCATCCTTGGGGAAGACCGCGTGACCGGCGTATGCTTTAAAGACGGTACCCAGATCCCCGCCGACCTGGTGGTAATGACCGCCGGCGTGCGCCCCAATATCGCACTAGCCCAGCAGGCCGGGCTACGCTGCGAGCGCGCCATCGTGGTGGACGACACCTTGCAGAGCTACGATCCGCGCGTGTATGCCGTGGGCGAATGCGTGCAGCACCGGCAGGCCACCTTCGGGCTGGTCGCGCCGATCTGGGAACAGGCGCGCGTGGCCGCCGCGCACCTGGCCGGCGCCGGGCATCGCCGCTATGTGCAGCAGGCCACGGCCACCAAGCTCAAGGTGACTGGCGTGGATCTTTACTCCGCCGGCGACTTCATCGGCGGCGAAGGCAGCGAGGATCTCGTCATGCGCGATCCGCGCCGCGGCATGTACAAGCGGCTGGTGCTGCAAGGCGGGCGGCTGGTCGGGGCGGTGCTGTACGGCGACGTGCAGGACGGCCCCTGGTACTTCGACCTGATCCAGAGCGGCGCCCCGGTAGGCGCCATGCGCCAGAGATTGCTGTTCGGCAAGGCACAGTGCGAGGCCATGGCAGCCTGACCACCCGATCGCCTGAACGCTTGAACGCTTGAACGACCTAGTCCCCGATTGACCGCCAGCAGCGAGCGCTAACGTGAACCTGTCCGATATCCCCGTCATCCTCTCCACCGGTTCGCCCACCCCGCTGTCCGCCGACGCCGCAGTCACCGTCACCGATACCACCTGCCCGTATTGCGGCGTGGGCTGCGGCGTGCGCGCCACCCGCCATGCCGACGGCAGCGTCGAGGTGGCCGGCGACGCCAGCCACGGCTCCAACCAGGGCCGCCTGTGCGTGAAGGGCTCGGCGCTGGCGGAAACCGTCGGCCTGGAAGGCCGCCTGCTGCACCCGCAAGTACGCGGTGCCGACGGCGCCTTGCAGCCAGTGTCCTGGGATCACGCACTGGACAAGGTCGCCCAGGGCTTCAAGGACATCATCGCCGAGCACGGCCCCGATGCCGTGGCGCTCTACGTCTCCGGCCAGTTGCTGACCGAGGATTACTACGTTGCCAACAAGCTGATGAAGGGCTTTATCGGCAGCGCCAATATCGACACCAACTCGCGGCTGTGCATGTCGTCGGCGGTGGCCGGGCACAAGCGCGCCTTTGGCGAGGACC
The DNA here is from genome assembly GCF_059421605.1 of Cupriavidus sp. GW821-FHT02F09. Classification (NCBI taxonomy): domain Bacteria; kingdom Pseudomonadati; phylum Pseudomonadota; class Betaproteobacteria; order Burkholderiales; family Burkholderiaceae; genus Cupriavidus; species Cupriavidus sp. GW821-FHT02F09. Next base: position 52,096 of record NZ_JBWKVH010000038.1, on the reverse strand, counting down.
TGGTGCCGGGCAGCTACGAAGACCTGGAGCTGGCCGACCTGGTGGTGCTGGTCGGCTCCAACACCGCGTGGTGCCACCCGATCCTGTTCCAGCGGCTGTTGAAAGCCAAGGAAGCCCGGCCGGAAATGAAGCTGGTGGTGATCGACCCGCGCCGCACCGCCACCTGCGAGCTGGCCGACCTGCACCTGCCGGTCAAGCCCGGCACCGACGTCTGGCTGTTCAACGGCCTGCTGCACTACCTGGCGCAGCACGGCGCGGTGGACCAGTCATTCGTCGACGCCCACACCAGCGGCCTGGACGCCGCGCTGGCGGCTGCCGGTCCGGACTGCGCCGACATCGCCAAGGTAGCCAAGGCCTGCAAGCTGGACCCTGAAGCCCTGCGCGGCTTCTACGCATTGTTCGCCGCCACGCCCAAGGTGGTGACCGGCTTCTCGCAAGGCGTGAACCAGTCGTCGGCAGGCACCGACAAGGTCAACAGCATCATCAACTGCCACCTGGCCACCGGCCGCGTGGGCCAGCCCGGCATGGGCCCCTTCTCGCTGACCGGCCAGCCCAATGCCATGGGCGGGCGCGAGGTCGGCGGCCTGGCCAATATGCTGGCGGCCCATATGGAGCTGGCCGATCCGCTGCACCGGGAAATCGTGCAATCGTTCTGGGGCTCGCCCGCCATCGCGGACAAGCCAGGCCTGAAGGCGGTGGAGCTGTTCGAGGCCATCGAGCAAGGCCGGGTCAAGGCCGTGTGGGTGATCGCCACCAACCCGGTGGTCAGCCTGCCGGATGCCGACCAGGCCCGCCGCGCGCTGGCCAAGTGCCAACTGGTGGTCAGCTCCGACATCATGCTGCGCACCGACACCAACGACGCCGCGCACGTCCTGCTGCCCGCGCTGGGCTGGGGCGAGAAGGACGGCACCGTCACCAGTTCCGAGCGCCGCATCTCGCGCCAGCGCGCCTTCCTGCCCACGCCCGGCGAGGCCCGCGCTGACTGGCGGATCCTGTGCGACGTGGCCACGCGCATGGGCTTTGATGGATTCCGCTTTGCTGGACCGCACGAGATCTTCGACGAGCACGCGCGGCTGAGCACGTACCGGAACGCGGGCAGCAGCGATCGGGCCCACGCGCCGCGCATGTTCGACCTCGCCGGGCTGGCTGGCATGAGCCAGAAGCAATTCGACGCGCTCTCACCGGTGCAATGGCCGGTGATGGCCACGCCCCCGGGGCGCCTCACCAACGCGTCCGGCGGCACGGCCCGGCTGTTCGCCGATGGCCGTTTCGCCCACCCCGATGGCCGCGCCCGCTTTATCGCCACCGCGCCGCGCGCGCCGTTCCACGCCACCGACGACGAATTCCCTCTTGTGCTCAACACCGGCCGCGTGCGCGACCAATGGCACACGATGACCCGCACCGGCAAATCGCCCAAGCTGGCCGACCACATCGCCGAGCCCTTCGTCGACATGCATCCGCAGGACGCCCTGCTATCCGGCGTCAGCGAAGGCAAGCTGGCCCGCGTGACCACGCGCTGGGGCGCCATGGTGGCGCGGGTGCAGCACAGCGGCGGCATCCCGCGCGGCAGCGTATTCGTGCCGATCCACTGGAACAGCCAGTTCAGCTCCGACGCGCGCGTGGGCGCGCTGGTCAACCCGGTGGTGGACCCGGTCTCCGGCGAGCCCGAGTTCAAGCACACGCCGGTGCGCGTGGAAGAGTTCCGCGTGTCGTGGCATGGCTTCGTGTTGAGCCGCGAGGACCTCAAGGCGGACGAGCTGACCTACTGGACGCGCGTCCAGGGCCGCCAGTTCCAGCGCTACGAGTTCGCCGGCCGCGAGAATATCGCCGACCGCGCCGCGTGGGCCCGCCAGTTGCTCGGCATCGACGACCCCAATGCGGACTGGATCGAGTATGAAGACCGCACCGCCGGCATCTATCACGCCGGCCATGTGATCAATGACCGCCTCCAGGCCTGCATCTACGTGTGCACGCGCCCCGAGCTGCCCTCGCGCGCGTGGCTGTCCACGCTGTTCGCCAAGGACCGCCTGGAAGACGCCGATCGCATCGGCCTGCTGCTGGGCCAGCCGATGGAAAAGGGAGCGGACGCCGGCCCCACCGTGTGCTCCTGCTTTGGCGTGGGGCGCAACACCATCTGCGATGCGGTTCGCAAGCATGATCTGAAGACAGCGGCCGAAGTCACCGCCTGCGTGAAGGCGGGCGGCAACTGCGGGTCCTGCGTGCCGGAGTTGAAGAAGCTGCTGGCGGAGATACGGGTGGCGGAAGTGGCTTGATCCCTGGCAGGACCGGGTGGCTACTGCGGTGGGCGATTACTCAGCAGCATCACGGCCTCGGCGCCCCGGCGCTGCCAGCAGGCATCATCGCAGTCAGTCGGCGCGGCATCCACCGCTACCCGGATATCCGTCGTGGCGGCCGATGCGCGTTCGTTCGCGCTGTCCTCCCAGGCTGGTGGCGACGCCGTGATCAGGCCAGCGGCGAAACCTACCGCCAGCACTGCGCCGGCGCCCAACAAACATGCGATGCGATTTCCAGATTTCACGACGGTCTCCTCCCGGCTTGTATTTTTTCCCACTGCCATGCTCTTGCATCGCTGCGTCGGCACGGTCTCATGCTTCAAAGGTAGGCAATGGAGCGAAAAACGTCCTCGTCCAAGCAGACTAGGGGCGATCCCGTATGCCCGTGCACGCGCCGGCAAGCCGGCAAAGCGCCAAGGCAGGCGCCAGCTAGTCCCCATAGAGTCGCAGCAGCGGCCCAACGCACCCCGCCAGATCTACCGGCGCCAGTCGCAGCGAACGGGCGCAAAGCAGGCCCCAGAGATGCGCCGCCAGCAGCACGGCCTTGTCTTGCTCGCCCAGCAACCTGCCAAGCTCGTCGCACAGCACCTTGGCACGAGCACGGATGCGGACGCTCAGGTGGCATAGCTCGCACGCAGGCGTGCAAGCGTGGTGCAGCAAGCCGAGGACGATGCCTGCATAGCGCGGCACCGCCTCGTCCTGCAGCATCGTCGCAAGCACGCGCTCCAGATCCGGGCGGGCCAGCCCCCCGCCGTTGCCGGCGAAGGCGGCAAGCCATGCGGCCAGATGCGCCTCCGCCCTCGCCATGACGGCGGCCAGCAGCTCGGCGCGGCTACGGAAGTGTCCGTAGACCGCGCCGCGTGTCATGGCGATGGCACCGGCTACCTGCTCCAGCGTGACGCATTGCACGCCCTGGCGCTCGAACAGCAACTCAGCGCTGGCCAGGATGCGCTCTCGCGTGACCGCCGCATCACACGCGCGACGTCTCACCATGGCCGCGTGGCACGTGCCTTACTGCGGATGCACGTCATCCGGCCCCCAGAAGGCGCGCATGCCGGTAATGCGCCCGTCGGCACCGAAGGTCATCACATCGGTCACGTCGATGCGAACCGGCTGGCCCTGCATCCGCACATACACGGCGAAACACAAGGCTGCGGCGTTGCCGTGCGAACCCCGGGGCGCCGCCACCACTTCCAGGCGCGCGCCGAGCGACGTCGCGTGACGATAGAAGGCGAGGATGCTCTCCCGTCCGGTTATCACCGGGCCGCCAACGGGGTCCTCGATGGTCGCGTCGTCGGCAAACAGCGCCGCCACGCGCTCGGCGTCCGCGGCATTGAAAGCGGCCACGTAATCGAGCAAAGTGGCCTTCATGTCGGCGCTCTTGTTCGCGGCCATGGTCATGTCGATGGTCATTCCATTCCTCGCTGGAACAGGCAGAACAGGTTGAACGGATCTTCCATGTTGTCTCCTGCGTCTTTTACCTTGCGCTGCCGCTACGCCGGCCGGACAGCCAGGCTAAACGGCGGCCTCGGCCGTATCCGCGAGGAAGCCCAGGCATTCCCGGTTGAAGTAGTCGCTGTGCTCGACCATCACCCAGTGGCCACAGCGATTGATCAGCACGAAGCGTGCATCGCGGCAACCCTGCAGGAACTTGAGGGCACCGCCGGCCGGGTTGAAGCGGTCTTCCGTGCCCCAGAAACCGAGCACCGGGCACGCGATCTCGCCCAGGCGTTCGGTCAGGTTGGGCACCTTCATGGTGGCCAGCACCTCGCGCGGCTGCTCCTTGCACACGGCCATGCGCTCGTCCACCAGCGCATCGGTGACCAGCGTGGCGTCATGCACCAGCAACTTCAGCAGCTCGCGCATGGTGTCATGGTTCATTTGCCCGCCGGTAAACAGTGACACCATCTTTTCGATGCCTTCCATGCGGAAATAGGTCTCGCGGTCCTCGACGCCGCCGGGCGCCATCATCACCAGGCGGCTGACATGCTCCGGGTAGTCCAGCGCGTATTTCAGCGCAATGGCGCCGCCCAGCGAGTTGCCCACCAGCACGCAGCGCGGCAGCTCCAGTGCCAGCAACTGCGCGCGCAGCGCGGCGACGAAGAAGTCCAGCGTGTACTCCACATCCGCCGGCTTCGATGACTGGCCGTATCCCGGCAGGTCGACCACCACGGTACGAAAACCCGCCGCGGCAAAAGCCGGTGCGTTGTGCTTGAAGTTGCTGTGACCGCTGGCGCCTGGGCCACTGCCGTGGATGAACACCACGGGTTCGCCGGCGCCGGCATCGAGGTAGTGCAGGCGCAGGCCGTCTGGCGTAGTGATGGTTTGGCCGGCTGGTAATGCCGCAGGCGACGTACTGGACATATCGGTGTCTCCGCTGTTGTCATGACGAACCCGGCCCATCATGCGCATGCGCAACGGGGCAGGCATCGTCCTTTCAGACTACGAAGCGGACCGTGGATTTCCCTAAGATCGCACTGACCAGCAAGGCAACGAGATCAAGGGAAAACAGAGATGACGGGAATCGACTTCAGCGGGAAGACGGTGTTGGTGACAGGTGGCGCGCGCGGCATTGGCCGTGGCATCGCCGAGGGTTTCCTGGCAGCAGGTGCCCGCGTGTTCATCTGCGGGCGCACTCCACCCGAGACTGCCGAGGGGCAGTCCCGTCAGGCGGAGTTCATCACAGCCGACATCCGCGACGCCGAGCAGGTGGAGGCCCTGCTGAGCCGGATCGTGGACAGCACCGGCTCGCTCGATATCGTGATCCACAATGCCGGCGGCGCTCCCTTCGCGCTCGCTGCCGACGCCTCTGTGCGCCTGCTGGAATCGATCATCCGCCTGAACCTGGTGGCGCCGCTGCAACTGGCGCAGCGCGCCAACGCACGCATGCAAACCCAGGCCAGCGGTGGCACGCAGATCTTCATCGGCAGCGTCAGCGCGCTGCGGCCCTCCCCCGGCACCGCCGCCTACGGCGCGGCCAAGGCGGGCATCCTGAACGCAGTCCGCTCGCTAGCGGTGGAATGGGCCCCGCGCGTGCGGGTCACGGCCGTGAGTCCGGGCCTGGTGCTGACCGAAACCGCGCAGCAGCAACACTACGGCGATGCGGCCACGCTCCAGCGGGTGGCCGATACCGTGCCGCTTGGCCGCCTTGCCGCCCCGCGCGACATCGCCGACGCCTGCCTGTTCCTGGCCTCGCCGCATGCAGCGTACGTCTCGGGCGCCAACCTGGTCATCGACGGTGGCGGCGAGCGCCCGGCCTTCCTCGACGCGGCAGTCCACCAGGCAGGCTGAGCCGCCCGGCGCGCGCCTACTCGACCTTGGCCGGATGCGCCTGCACCGGCCCACCCAGCACCGAGCGATAGGAAACGGGCTGCTTGCCGTCGATATCGCATATGCCGTACTCCTGCGCGACCTCGGCGCTGATCAGCACCTGGCCGGATCTCTCCATGACGGCGGCGTCGCCATGCAAGGCGAGTATGACTTTGCCGGTGAACTCGGGGCTCTCCGCGCTCGGCGCAAAAGTGGCATATTTGCCGGGCTCGCGCTCCCAGACCCGCATGGTGCGCTCGGTACGCAGCGGGCCCATCCAGACTGATACCGCGGCCACGCCGTACGGGCGCAGGTCGACCGCCATGTCCTTGGCGAACTTGTCCACACCGGTCTTCTGCGCGCCATAGGCCGGGCCGTGCATATAGCAGCTCGCGCCGAAGGACGACGTGAACGCCATCAATCCGCGCCCGCCAGCGACCATCAAGGGCGCTGCATGCCAGCTCGCCACATAGGCCGAGCGCAGGCCCACGTCGAGGATGTCCACCAGGGCCAGCGGCTTTTCCCAGAAGCCGCCCGGCTCGATCAGTTCGTCGTGCAGGAAGGTAGCGTTGTTCACCAGGATGTCCAGCCGCCCTGATTCGTCGCCCACCTGCTCGAACAGCCTGCGCACCTGAGCATCGTCGCGATGGTCGCAGGCCACCGCGATGCCCTTGCCGCCGCGCGCATCGATCCCGCGCGCGGTCTCGTGGATGGTGCCGGGCAACGGCGCCTCGCCGTTGCGCTCGGTGCGCCCGGTGACATACACCGTCGCGCCGGCTTGCGCCAGCGCCAGCGCGATGCCCTTTCCCGCGCCACGCGAGCCGCCCGTGACTACCGCAACGATGGATTCCTTTGCACTGTGCATCGCATTCCTCCTCAGTGATTCCCGCGCCGCGATCTCACCGCGCGGGGCGATGCCCGACGCTATCGCGCGTGCCGCCGCGCCTCATCCTCCGTTCGGACTAGCGGCGTGCACGCGCAGGAACGCGCGGTCCTAGGGGAAACCGTCTAGTCCGTTCTGACGATTCCGCGCCCTCCCTCGCTCATTACGCTTCCCATCAAAGAAGAAGCCATGGGACATGCCAGTCAATGCATCACCGCGCATCACCAAAACCATAGGAGGAGACAAGTGCAGACTTCAAGAACCAGTTCACCGCATCGCACACGCAGGCTACGGCCAGCCGCCATCGTTTCGGCCATCGCCGCGGCGATCACGCCGTCGGCCTGGGCCGGCAACACCATCGATCTCGGCAACGATACGTCGCTGAATTACTCTTTTACCGCCACCTACGGCGCAGCGGTCCGCACTGGCGGGCAGAGCGGCGCGCTGCTGTCGCCGTCCAACATCAACGGCGACGATGGCGACCGCAACTTCAAGCGCGGCGACATGATCGCTAACCGCGCCACCGTGCTTGGCGAGGCCAATCTCCAGCGCGGCGATTTTGGTGCGTTCTTTCGCGGCAGTGTGTTCTACGACCAGGCATATCGCACCTCCAATTCCAACAATGCACCCGCCACCGTCAACCACTCCGGCCCTTTCAACGAGTTTACGGATTCCGCGCGCTACTACAACGGCCAGCGGGCTCAGTTGCTGGATGCCTACGCCTATGGCGCCTTCAACATCGACACCACTCGTTTGAACGTCAAGCTGGGCAACCAAGTCGTGGCATGGGGCGAGAGCCTGTTCTTCCCCAACATCGCTGGCGCGCAGGGGCCAGCAGACGCCACCAAGTCGTTTGTACCGGGGGCAGAGGTCAAGGATATCCTGTTGCCGGTGCCGCAAGCTTCATTACAGTGGGAGGTGAATCCGAACTTCAGCCTGCTTGGTTATTACCAGTTCACCTACAAGTCCAACCAACTCAACCCCGCTGGCGCGTACTTCAGCACCACTGACGTGGTTGGACCGGGTGCCCAATTCATCATCGGCCCGGGTGGCAGACAGATCCCGCGCGGTTCGGATATCAACCCTCCAGACTCCGGCCAATGGGGCATAGGTACTCGCTTTCGCGCGTTCGACGCCGAGTTTGGTTTGTACCAATTGCGCTACCACGACAAGAATCCGAATGTCGTGACAACCCTGTTCCCGACGCTGCAGTATCAGCAGAAGTTTTTCAGCGGCATCAATCTGACTGGCGCAAGCTTCTCGACGCAATTTCTCGGCGCCAACGTGGCGGGTGAAGTCAGCTACAAAGACGGCGTGCCAATCCTGGTGAATGTCAACGGCGCTGCCACCGCAACGCGCGGCCAGGCAGTCCAGGGCCAGATGTCGGCCATTTACTCCATCGGACCGACATTCCTCGCCAGCTCCCAGAGCCTGGTGGGCGAAATCGCCTACCTGCATGTGCTTAGCGTCACGCCGGTCAATGGCTTCAGCACGCTCACCAACACCAGGAACTCGGCGGCCCTGCAGCTTGGCTGGTCGCTCGCCTATCTCAATATCTTTAACGGCTGGGACATGACGGTGCCGCTTACGTATGCGCATGAATTCAGCGGAAAGGCGGCCGTGGCCGGCGCCTTCGGTTCGCTGACCGGGTATGGTGACCGCCGCGCGAGCGTCGGCGTGACCTTCAAGTATTTGAACAACCTCGAACTGAATCTGACATACGCGATGTTCCTGGGCACGGCGAACATTGTTAATCGACCGTTGGCCGACCGCAGCTATGCGGCATTCAATGCGAAATATTCGTTTTGACCTGGCAGCGATACCACGCGCAAGCGCCAGATTTCTCTAAAGGAGTGAGACCGTGATGCGACAGCATAGAAATCTTTTGATCCGTAGCACGCTGCTGGCCAGCAGCGTGCTGCTGGCGGCAGCCTCGTACGCCGCGGTAACGCCGGACGAACTCAAGCAACTCGATGGAAACCTGACCCCGATGGGCGCCGAGCGCGCCGCCAGCAAGGACGGGCAGATCCCCGCCTGGGGCGGGAAATGGCTGGGCGCACCGCCCGGAGTGCAGTGGAAGCGGGGAGAGCGCTACCCTGATCCTTACGCCAGCGAAAAGCCGGTCGTGGTGATCACCGCGCAGAACATGGCAAAGTACGCCGATCACTTGAGCGACGGCGAAAAGGCTCTGTTCAAGAAGTATCCGGATACCTTCAGGATGCCGGTATATCCGACCCATCGCGACTTCCGCTACGACGATACGATCTACAAGAACATCCGCACCTACGCGCCCGGCACCCGCATGACGGCCGACGGTAACGGACTGAAGGATGCACCCCCTATCGTCCCCTTCCCGATCCCGAAGAGCGGCCTCGAACTGATGTGGAACCTGCGCTACTCCCCGTCGATGAATACCGAATCCGCCACCTACGACCAGGCAGCCGTATACGGCGACGGCAACATCGCCTGGGGCCGTGTCCGTTATTCGATCCTTTCGCCGCGAAATGGCGCCAACTTCGACCTCAAGAGCGACACCAGGGGCTTTTTCCGTACGGCGACCGACCTGCCCCTGCGCGACCGAGGCATGCTGTCTGTCGGACACGAATTCTATGACAAGGAAGGCTCCGATACCCGCCGCGCGTGGCAATACAACCCCGGTACGCGGCGCGTACGGCAGGCCCCGGAATTTGGCTTCGATCAGCCCTCCGGCGCAGGCGGAATCCGCACGCTCGACGACGACCGCCTGTTTAACGGCTCGGGTGAACGCTACAACTGGAAGATTGTCGGCAAGAAGGAAATCTACGTGCCGTACAACAACTACAAGCTGATGAGCCCGGCCAAGTACCAGGACATCTTAGGCAAAGGCCACCTCAACCCGGACTATATGCGCTATGAAATGCATCGCGTATGGGTCCTGGAAGCCACCCTCAAGGAGGGCTTCCGGCATCAGTACGCCAAGCGGGTGCTTTACCTGGACGAGGACAGCTGGACCGCCCTCGCTGCAGACAATTATGATGCGCGCGGCCAGTTGTGGCGAACCAACCTGGCGGCAACCGTCTATGCCTATGACGCACGAAACCTCTACCCGACCACAACCACATATCATGACCTGATCTCGGGTGCGTATCTCGCCGACCGCCTGACCAACGAGGGGCCTATGCCGGTGCTCAACAACAGCCCCGAGTTCAACGAGACCTACTTTTCGCCCGACGCGGCGCGAGGTGCTGGACACTGACCGCACGCCTTCATTCGCCCCCTTCCCGCCATGGCCAGGGGGCGAATTTCATCGCATTGCCCCCTTAACATCGAGCCTGACCATGGATCCCGAACTGATCGCCGAATTCGGCGATGAACTTCATCGAGCCCTGACAGCCCGCGTGCCAGTCGTCCCCTTGAGCGGACGTGGCCACCCGCTCACGGTGCGCGATGCCTATCACATCCAGCAGCATTTCGTTGCGCAGCGGCTGGCACAAGGCGACCGCGTCAGCGGCAAGAAAATCGGCGTTACCAGTTTGCCCGTGCAGCAGATGCTGGACGTGCACCAGCCCGACTTCGGCATGCTGCTGGCCAGCATGGAATATCCAGACGGCAAGGCCATTCCCGCAAGCACGCTGATCCAGCCACGCGCCGAAGGCGAGATTGCCTTCTTCCTCAAACGAGACCTGCGCGGCCCCGGTGTGACCCGCGCAGATGTGCTGGCCGCCACCGAGGCGGTCTCAGCCTGCTTCGAGATCGTAGATTCACGCATCACCGACTGGCGCATCCGTATTCAGGACACCGTGGCGGACAACGCCTCTTGTGGCGTCTACGTGCTTGGCGAGGAGCGCGTGAGCCCGGCCGGCCTCGACCTTGCCGCCTGCACCATGGCGCTTGAAAAGAACGGCGTTGTTGTCGCTACAGGCCAGGGCAGCGCCGCCCTCGGCCATCCCGCCGAAGCGGTGGCCTGGCTGGCCAACACGCTCGGCGAACTCGGCATTCCACTGCTTGCCGGCGAGACCATTCTTTCCGGCTCCCTTGCGGCGCTGATTCCGGTCGCTGCCGGCGACCGTCTGCGACTGCGCATCGACGGGATCGGCACGTGCAGCACCGAATTCGCCTGAACTCCCTCACACCCTCAAACCAAGCAAAGAGCCCCATGGCAAAAATCAAGTGCGCCCTGATCGGCCCCGGCAATATTGGCACTGATCTGCTTTACAAGCTGCGCCGCAGCACCATCCTGGAACCCGTCTGGATGGTTGGCGTCGACCCGAATTCGGATGGCCTCGCCCGGGCCCGCGAACTGGGCCTGAAGACGACCGACCAGGGCCTCGATGGCCTGCTGCCGCACCTGGCCGCCGACGACATCCGCATCGCTTTCGATGCGACCTCGGCCTACGTGCACCGCGAGCACTCTGACCAGCTCACCGCGCGCGGCGTGCGCGTGATCGACCTGACCCCGGCGGCCATCGGCCCATTCTGCGTGCCGCCGGTCAACCTCGACGAACATCTTGGCAGCAATGCGATGAACGTCAATATGGTCACCTGCGGCGGCCAGGCGACCATTCCCATGGTGTATGCGGTGTCGCGCGTGCAGGCGGTGGCCTATGGCGAGATCGTCGCCACCGTTTCCTCGCGCTCGGTCGGGCCCGGCACGCGCCGGAACATCGACGAGTTCACCCGCACCACCGCCGGCGCCATCGAGCAGGTGGGCGGCGCGCGGCAGGGCAAGGCCATCATCGTCATCAACCCGGCCGAGCCTCCGCTCATCATGCGCGACACCATCCACTGCCTGACCGAGGACGAGCCGGACGTGGACGCCATCACGGCCTCGGTCCACGACATGATTGCCGAGGTGCGGCAATACGTGCCCGGCTACACGCTCAAGAACGGCCCTGTCTTCGACGGCAAGCGCGTCTCCATCTTCATGGAAGTCGAGGGCCTGGGCGACTACCTGCCCAAGTACGCCGGCAATCTCGACATCATGACCGCCGCCGCCGCGCGCACCGCCGAGCGCATCGGCGCCGCCATGCTGCGCGGCGCGTTGCCCGCCATGGCCACTACCGCATAAGGAGCCCGATATGAACCAACGCATTACCGTGCATGACATGACCCTGCGCGACGGCATGCACCCGAAGCGCCACCAGATCTCGCTCGATCAGATGAAAACGATCGCCCGCGGGCTGGACGACGCGGGCGTGCCGCTGATCGAGGTGACCCATGGCGACGGCCTGGGCGGTGCCTCGGTCAACTACGGCTTTCCCGCGCATAGCGACGAGGAATACCTGCAAGCCGTGCTGGGCGAACTGAAGCAAGCCAAGGTCTCCGCCCTGCTGCTGCCCGGCATCGGCACCATCGACCACCTGCGCATGGCGCATGAACTGGGCGTGCACACCATCCGCGTAGCCACCCACTGCACCGAGGCCGATGTCTCCGAGCAGCATATCGGCATGGCGCGCAAGCTTGGCATGGACACCGTGGGCTTCCTGATGATGGCGCACATGGCGCCGGCAGCGACGCTGGTGGAACAGGCGCTGCTGATGGAGTCCTATGGCGCGAACTGCCTCTACATCACCGATTCGGCGGGGCATATGCTGCCGCACGACGTCACCGCCAAGCTGACTGCCGTGCGCCAGGCGCTCAAGCCGGAAACCGAGCTGGGCTTCCACGGCCACCACAACCTGGCCATGGGAATTGCCAACTCGCTGGCAGCCGTGGCCTGTGGCGCCACCCGCATCGACGCGGCAGCCGCCGGGCTGGGCGCGGGCGCCGGCAATACGCCGATGGAAGTCTTCGTGGCGGTCTGCGAGCGCATGGGCATCGAGACCGGCGTGGACGTGTTCCGCATCGCCGACGTGGCCGAAGACCTGGTGGTGCCCATCATGGACCAGCCGATCCGCATCGACCGCGATGCGCTCACGCTGGGCTACGCCGGCGTGTACTCGTCCTTCCTGCTGTTCGCCAAGCGCGCCCAGGCCAAGTACGGCATTCCCGCGCGCGAAATCCTGGTCGAACTGGGGCGCCAGCGCCTGGTGGGCGGGCAGGAAGACATGATCGAGGACACCGCCATGACGCTGGCGCGGGAGCGTGGGTTGCTGGCTTGACGGGACGCGGCGGCACCCGCACTTGCCCTCGCCACCTACCGTGGCCAGGGCAGATGCCTGTTTCATCACCCGCCGTCGAAAGAAGGCTCAAGTCTGCCGGTCATCTTGGCTTAGAATATGTGACTATAGACATATGACCAGGAGCAGAGATGGAGAAGCAAGTCTCGAAATCGGACTTCAAGGCACATGCGCTGGAGTACTTCCGCCAGGTTGAGGACTCGGGCGAACCGCTGGTGGTGACCAATCACGGCAAGCCGGTTCTCGAGGTCCGGCCATATCGGAGTACTTCGCGTAGCCCGTTGGCAATCCTGCGCGATTCCGTGGTGCGCTACAACGCACCGACCGAGCCGGTGGACGCCGATGATTGGGAAGCGGCGCAGTGATCGTCCTGGACACGCACACGCTAGTCTGGTGGGTGAGTCGCGATCCGCTGCTGAGCAGGAAGGCGAAGGCGAGCATCGAGAAGGAACTGGACGGCGGCCAGATACTCGTCTCATCGATTTCCGCATGGGAAATCGCAGCACTGGTGGCACGCGAGCGCCTTGTTCTATCAATGGATGCGACCAGCTGGTTCGCCACCGTGGGGCAAATTGAAGCCGTACGCGTAGTACCTGTGGATACCGAGATCGCCATCAAATCGGTAGAACTTCCGGGCGTATTCCACAAGGATCCCGCCGACCGCATGATCGTGGCCACCGCGCGCAAGTTCTCCGTGCCGCTGGTGACGAAGGACGAGAAGATCCGCGCCTACCCGCACGTCAAGACAATCTGGTAACGGCTCCCGTAACCGGCCGGACGCTGTGCCGTAGAACAGCGCCGGCCAAATGCAGCAGGCTGCGACTGGCCAGCCCGCCGCAACCGTCAATCCTGGCCCTCAAACACGTGGCCTGCGATTAGGCTGACTAGCCTGAAGCGCTCACCCCTGGTGGCGGCACACGCGCGTACGGTACTACCGTATTCGATCGCCGCCACCGTTGCCTGCCATGTCGGACAAAACCCGATGTGCCGCCTTAACTGTGCAAGCTGGTTGGCGCCGCAAGCCCGCCACAAAGAAACTCGATCAGAATCTCCACGTGGTTCCACAGAAGCTGATCCCGCGGCGGCTTGCCTGGAGATATCGGCGCTTGGGGACGAGCGGATATTTCGGCGAGACTATGGAGCATCGCATGGGAACAGACAATCAGGCGCGACCTGAGCACTTCCATAGGGATTTCGGGCAGGATGCGCTGGAGCATTGCAACCAAGGCGGCGGCGTTGCCCCCAAACGACTGCTCGAATATCTCGGCGATCTTCGGGTTGCGGTCCGTATGGAGGCGCGCCAAAAACTGAACATAGCGTGCACCCGCACTGCCCTCTTCAATGATTTTCCTGGCAAGCGGGATAACAAGTATTTCCACAACGCCGCGCAGCGTGACCTGCGGTTGCGCCTGAAGTGAAGCGTACATTTCACGGCGTTGTGCCATCAACGGCATCATATGGCGTTCCAGCAGCGCGTCCACCACCTTATCCAGCCCGCCGAAGTGATAGTGGAGAATACCGGCGCTAACGCCAGCCGCTGCGTTGATGCTGCGGGCCGACACGCCGTCCACGCCATACCTGGCCATCAGCTCTTCGGCCGCCAGCAGAATGCGTTCCCGGGCCTCGCCTTTTACAGTAGGAGATGTCATCGATTACAAGTAGTACGGGATGCCGCCTGCCCCGCTGGGGGCGATTGGCCAATGACGCCAATACCCCCAGCGAAACAGCGCGGCAGGGCACGACTCAATGAATGTGGCGCCCGATTATACGTTCAGCACTACTGCCGACTCACATACGCTGCGATGAGATGTTGCCGCCATCCACCACGATCTCCGCCGCAGTGATGTAGCTCGCCTCGTCCGACAATAGGAAGCGCGCAACGCGGCCGATCTCCTCCGGCTGTCCCAGTCGGCTGAGGAGAATGCGGCGCTCGAAGGTTCCTGCCGGCAAACTGTCCACGGCGGGTTGGAGCATTGGCGTCAAGATCTGGCCCGGGGAAATCGCGTTGATGCGGATGTTATCGCGCCCAAGGCCGTCCGCCAGCGACCGGATCAGTGACAACATGCCGCCTTTCGCCGCACTGTAGATGGGGTTGATGTGATTGCCCAAGGTGGCATTGATTGACGCGATGCCGACCACCGCAGACCCCGGATTGGCACGCAGATCCGGCAACAACGCCTGCACCAGCAGTGCAAATGCGCGGAGGTGAACATGGATGCCAGCATCCCATTTTTCCGGAGTGATGCCTTCGAGCGACCCGGTATCGACCGTGCCCGCCGCGTGCAGCAAGCCACCGATCCGGGGCAATACCGCGCGGGTTGCGTTCAGCGCAACCCGCAGCGCGCTGGGATCGCACAGGTCGACGCCAACACCAACCGCCGCAACGCCAAATTCCTTGGCAATCTCCGACGCTCGGTTCTGTGCCTTTTCTGCCTGAATGTCCCACAGCGCGACGTCGCGGCCTACGGCGGCTAATGCGCGGGCCGAGGCAAGCCCAAGCCCTGACGCTCCACCGGTGACGATCACGGCTGTGTTGGGTGACGCGAGTAACGATTCCATTGGGGGTCTCCTGTCAAGATGGTTTGAGTGATCGAATGAGTCTGGCAACAGAGACTTTTGAGTCAAAGGCGCCAAGCAGCGTGCAATCGGCGACCGTAGCCGGCGAAATTTTGTCTTGACGACGGTCCACGGCGCTTGCTAAATTCCATTCGAACATTTGATTCAATCGAATGCTCAGAAATTTTGGCACACGCCCATGCGAAAGCGCAATAGGCATCGACGAGAACGAAAAAAACAGGAGACGCGGGAAATCATCATGAACAGACTACGCAAGCGTTTGGCCACGGCGTTGTGCCTGGCCCTAAGTTGTGCCGCGACCGGTTTTGGCTGGGCTGCCAGCAACGAGGTGCAGCCTGGCGATACCCCGCCAGTCGTGCCGTTGCTGCACGCGCCGGCCGGTGCGCCAAATGTGGTAGTGGTCTTGCTTGACGACGTAGGCTTCGGTGCGGCCTCCACCTTTGGCGGACCGGCCAAGACGCCGGCGATGGATGGCCTGGCCCGTGAGGGCTTGAGCTATAACCGATTTCATACCACTGCGGTGTGCTCGCCGACACGCGCCTCGCTACTCACAGGCCGCAATCCCCACGCAGCCGGTGTCGGCGCAGTGCTGAACTCGCCAAGCAGTTATCCGGGTTATCGTGGGGTTCTGCAAAAGGACTCCGCAACCATCGCCGAACTGTTGCGTCAACAGGGCTACAGCACTGCGGCCTTTGGCAAATGGCATTTGACACCCGATTGGGAAGCATCACAGGTCGGTCCCTTTGACCGTTGGCCGACCGGCCAGGGATTCGAAAAATTCTATGGATTTATCGGCGCCGAAACCGATCAGTTCAATCCTTCGCTATACGATGGCACCACGCCAGTCCTAAGGACAGCCTCGAAGGACTACACCCTGAACGAAGACTTGTCGACACGCGCCATCAACTGGATGCATGCGCAACACTCGATCGCACCCGACAAGCCGTTCTTCGTCTACTTCGCCCCAGGTGGCACCCATGCTCCGCTCCAGGCACCCAGGGCATGGATCGAGAAATACCGTGGCAAGTTTGACAAGGGCTGGGACGATATGCGGCTGGAGATTCTGGCCCGGCAAAAGTCCCTTGGCGTCGTACCGCAGGATACAAAGCTGACTCCGCGGCCGGATGAACTCCCCGCCTGGGAAAGCCTCAGCACAGACCAGAAGCGGGTCGCCGCACGGTTAATGGAAGTCTACGCAGGGTACCTCGCACATACCGATGCACAGATTGGCCGCCTGGTGCAATCATTGAAGGAGAGCGGCCAGTTTGACAACACGCTGTTTATCTACGTGATGGGGGACAACGGGGGAAGCCTTGAAGGCGGCATCCACGGCGGGGATAGCTACATGGGTAGATTGCAAGGCATGCCTGAGACACCGGCTGCCGATCTGGTGAAGCGCCTCGACAGCCTGGGCGGCCCGGACAGCTATGTGCAGTATCCAGCCGGTTGGGCTTGGGCCATGAGTTCTCCCCTGCCATGGGCCAAGACGGTTGCTTCGCACCTGGGCGGAATTCGTAACGGTATGGTGGTTTCCTGGCCTGCACGAATCCGGGATCATGGTGGTCTGCGCAGCCAGTTCTCTCATGTGAACGATCTGGCGCCAACCATTCTTGAGGCGGCGGGACTGAAGGCCCCGGCAGATGTCAATGGCGTCAAGCAACGTCCAATGGACGGCACGAGCCTGCTCTATAGCTTCGCCGATAAAAATGCGCCGGAGAAGCACACTACGCAGTACTTCGAAGTATTCGGCAACCGCTCGATCTATCACGATGGCTGGTTGGCTTCGGCCCGGCACAAGGACCGAGACCCGTGGGCGAGCACATGCCAGGGCAAACGGCTCGCCGACGACACCTGG
This sequence comes from Cupriavidus sp. GW821-FHT02F09, assembly GCF_059421605.1. NCBI lineage: Bacteria > Pseudomonadati > Pseudomonadota > Betaproteobacteria > Burkholderiales > Burkholderiaceae > Cupriavidus > Cupriavidus sp. GW821-FHT02F09. Next base: position 35,080 of record NZ_JBWKVH010000038.1, on the reverse strand, counting down.
AGTCTCTTCAACCTGAACGAGGACTTCAGCCAGTCCACCGATCTGGCGGCCAGATTGCCGGAGAAACTCAAGGAGATGCAGGCGTTGTTTCTGGCAGAGGCAGCAAAGAATCAAGTACTACCGTTGCAGGACACGGCCTGCTCCCGCACGCCTCTGCCCAACTTGACTGGTAAGCGCACGGAGTTCAGCTACTTCGCGGGAGCGGTGGGCATCCCTGAAGCTGAAGCGCCAGCGATCAAGAACCGCTCGTACAGCATCGTGGCCACGGTGGATGTTCCCAAGGGCGGCGCCCATGGTGTCATTGCCACCATGGGTGGCACTACCGCGGGCTGGTCCCTTTACCTTAACGATGAGGGCAAGCCCGTCTACGTGCAGAAAGTGTTCGATGTGGCGCGCATGGAGATTACGGGTAGCAAGCCGCTGCAACCGGGGAGGAACGTGGTGCAGTTCGACTTCGCTTACGAGGGAACAGGTTATGCCAAGGGCGGCACCGGCACGCTTCTGGTGAACGGCACGGCGGTAGGCAGTGGCCATCTGCCGGTCACCACGCCAGGCTTCTTCTCTCCTGACGAGACCTTTGACGTTGGCATGGATACCGGCTCGCCAGCCGGACGTTACACCGTCGGTTATCCGTTTAACGGCGCCATCGAACGAGTGGATATCCTCCTGCGCTGAGCCCCCTCCACCCGGGTCTCGCCGACCCCGTCATGGGTAAGGCGAGGCCCGCCAGCAATAGATGGCAGACCTCTATGCCTTGACCTTCGACGATATCGTGGGCTTCCTGGCACTATTGGGAAAGTAATTGATCCTTTCGGAAAAACCTCACCTACAGGCCGATTATCATTTCTCCTGCCAAACATCGGGGATTTCCGAATCCATTCTGCGGTATTTCCGTGAGGCAATACCGCAGATGTTCTCACCCGGTCGAGCAGCCCTCGCTCGGCGCTGCGGCACTCTTCGAGGATACGGCAATGCCACAGGACGGCATCGAGCCGGTACGTCGGATGTGTAAGTGGATTGTGGCTGGCGGACGAGCAAGGCATAGAGAAGATCGAACGGTTGAATGATGTGGTACACCTGCTCTTTCCCCACACAACCTATTGGTACATCAACCTGTAATGGTGGTGCGGTAAAAAACTAGTCTCCCGCTCCCCAATTAGAGGTTCTCTTGTCTACACGCCGCAAATTTCTTCTTTCCACTTCGACCGCAGTAACGCTCCCGCTGCTGACAACAGCTCTGAGTGCTTGTGGTGGCAGTGACGCCGCTGTCACAGATGTTCCGACAATGTCCGACACTGAACTCAAGAGGCAGATGATTGGAAAGCTGACGACGGAACTGACCGATGCGTCGATCGCCAATGTCATTCAGCCTTACCTGATGGACATCGGCTTCACCTGGGATCTACCAACAATTCCGGCGGCACAGGTCGATCGAATTGTTGCCTACAGCTTTGGAAACAGGCCCAACGCTGCCAGTGGAAACACCTCCAGTAATGGCGCCAACCAAGCCGCACTGCCTGATCCTGGCCCTATCAATGAGTCACTCGCAGATGCGGTGTACAAGATCTACCAGATGAAGCCGGTTAAGGTATACGCGCAATGGGAAATTGCACGGTTTCTGACATCAAAATACCAACTGCCTGACCTCCATTCGGTCGAGCCCGTTATCGCGGCGGATGGCTCTATTACCTACCTGAGTACCGATGGCGTGGCAGCCGCGATTGTCGCGCTTGAGGGTACAGCGACAGCAATGGGTAAAGTGGCCGTCGTTGGTCACCGGGATCATGCGAAGCGATGCATACAGACGTCCAAAGCGCGCGGCATGGACGCTTACGCGGCGCAGGAAGTCGCCCTGCCGTTGAATTATGACCCACAGTCAGGGCAGGCCTGGACTCGGCGCCGCGATCTCTACCTGGTGCACGACATGTATGCGCAATTTACGATTCTTCGCACGAGTCTGATTGCCGCGAACTATCCCAACGGATAGTGTTCGTAGGCAGATTGGCATCGCCATAGTGACCAGGCGTTCGTCGCGTCGCGGACCTGAACGACGAGGCACGGCTAATGCTGTCGATGTGATCACGGACGGAGGCCGGTTTGCCTAAATACGCCCGGCACCAAAGGAAGGCGCTCCGCTTTTTGTCGAGATGGAGCGCTAGAGATAGCCACATTGATCTGTCGCCGGATTCTTACTGGGGTGACTTGATCACCGGCGACGAAGTTACCTTGAGCGGCTGGGATGCCCCTTGCGAATGCGGGCGCAGCGGGCCCTACTTGCACGCTATCATCCAGCGCTACAGCGAAAAGCAAGGCGGGGATAAGCTGTGCCACCCGCTAACTCGACCTCGACTGACTTTTCCGACAACCGGCCGGGCCGCCCCCCCCAATTTGGATGCCGGCCCGGCGGGACCGTGCGGATCAGAACTCCAGCGGCCTTTGCACTGCGTCGACGCCACCGTCGATGAACACGACATTGCCGTGTAGATATGCCGCCTCGGGTCGGCACAGGAACGCGATCAGCGCGGCCACCTCATCGGGCTGCGCGCGCCGCCCAAGGGGAGGCAGAAAGTCGCGGATGGCATCGCCATAGCGCGGATCCCGCAGGCCAGCCTGCAGCATAGGTGTTTCCACCGCGCCAGGCGCAATCACATTCAGGCGCACCCCGGCCCGCCCCCAGCTGGCGGCGCGTTGCCGTGCCGCTGCCGCGACGGCGTTCTTCGCGCTCGCATACGCCAGATAGCCCGCCTGGGCGGCCTGCTCACCACCCGCCTCCTGCGCCGCGCGCACCAGGGCGTGCACGCCGTCCTCATCGCCCGCCAGGTAGGCGTCGCGCAGCGGGCTGCCTGCCCAGGACTGCAGCGTGGCCGAATTGGACGACACCACCACGGCGCACGGCGCCTTGCCCTGCCGCAATGCCGCGAACAAGCCGTCCAGCATGGCTACCACGCCGAAGTAGTTGACCGAGGCGACCAGCGTCGCAGGATCGACATGCGGGCCCAGACCAGCGCAACAGATCAGCCTGTCGATCCTGCCGCCGGACTGCGACAGCGCGCCATCGATAGCGGCCTCGCGTCCGTGCCGGGTGGAGAGGTCGGCTTGGATCTCGGCATCGCGCAGGTCGATGCCGATGACCCTGTCTCCGTCCGCCAGCAGGCGCCGGCGTACGGCCGCGCCCATGCCGGAGGCCGAGCCAGTGATGATGGTAGTTGTCATGGTATTCGGTTTCGTGAGTGAAAAAGAGGAAAAAAGAAAAAGGCGAAATCAACGCTGTCTCCCGAGCGCTTTTTGGCCTCTTGCTTGATACTAGTCACCGGCCCGGCGAGCCGCTTCGTCTGGGCAGACTAAGGGGAATCCCGCAACACCCAGCCGGGGCACCGCTCTAAAGCCGGGAGTCATATTTGCGAGATTTCCTTCGCCGCTCTCGCCGCACCGCGCATAGCACCTTCGATATAGCCGATGCCGGTGCAATCGCCGACTTCATGGACCTTGAAGCCTTCGCTCTCCAACTGCCTGGCAAGCGTCAAGTCACCTGCCGCACCTTTAGCCACGATGACAGTATTCGCATCGACCGCCTGCGCATTGCCTGCCTGATCGGTGAAGCAAACCCTGTCAGGTTCGATCCGGATGTCCGAGGCACCCGGAAAGAGACCAAGGCCGTGCTCCTTAAGCTCCGCAAGCAGCCGCATCCGGCGGACTATCGTCAGTCCCGCGCCGAACCGCGGCGCCTCATCGACGACTGTCACCAATCGTCCGCGCTCGGACAGGAACTCGGCCAGTTCGAGACCGACCAGTTCGCCACCGATGATCACGACGTGCTTGCCCAACGGCATCCATTGCCGGGTCGCCTGGCGAACGAAATCGAGATTCGAGGTCAGGCCGCTCGCCGCACCGATCCTTGATGCCATGCGTGTCGCCCACCCGACCTTGCGCGCCAGTTCCTGTGAGCCTTCACCAAGCATCAGGCGGCGCATGTCGTCCCCGCTCATGACGTGCGGCAGGTCGTTTCCTGGTATCGGCGGCAATCCGCGCACCGCACCGGTTGCAACGACAACGACGTCCGGGGATAGCGTGCGCAGCAGCTCAGGCGTCGCTTGTGTGCGCAGGCGCACGTCGATTCGTGACGATTCAACCTGGTGCCGGAGCCAGTCGAGCAGTGGCTCGTTGGCCTCATAGGCGAGCGCGGCAATGCGCAACGTGCCGCCCAGCTGGTTGGCCTGCTCCAGCAGCGTCACTTGATGCCCGTCCAACCGTAGCCGCCGCGCCGATTCCATGCCACCAGGGCCTGCGCCGATAACCACGACCCGCTTGCCACCCTTCGGCGATTGACGATGCAAATACTCGAAACCGATTTCGGGGTTGACCGCGCAGCGCAGCGGCTTGCCAACGTAGATCGCGCTAATGCACGTGTAGCAGTAAATGCAGGGGAGTACGTCATCGGGCCGCCCTTCGGCAAGCTTTTGCGGCAGATGCGGGTCTGCTAGCAACTTTCTCCCCATGGAGACGAAATCGATCGAGCCATCGGCAATCCTTTCGTCGCCCAGCGCGGGCTCGATCCGGCCCGATGCGATGACCGGAATGCTGACCGCGGCCTTGATCCGCGCCGCAAACGGAAGATTGAGCCCGGGCTCATGCGGGGTATGCGACGCCGAATGCAGCTTTGGCTTGCCCGCGTCATGATAGGCGCTCACGGTGATCGCGTTGGCCCCCTCCTCCTCGACGATCCGCGCGGTGCGCACCGCCTCGTCAATCGTGATGCCGCCTGGAATGCCTTCCTCGCGCGAGTCGAGTTTGCACCACACAGGAAAATCGGGACCAACCGCCGTACGCACGGCCCGAATCACCTCGACCAGGAGACGGACGCGATTTTCCAGCGGGCCTCCATATTCATCGGTACGCCGGTTCGTCGTGGGCGAGATGAACGACGACAGGAGATAGCCATGCCCGCCATGGATCTCGACGCCGTCAAAGCCGGCCCGCCGCGCCCGGATCGCGGCCGCGGCAAATTGCGCGATCAGCGTGTCGATGTCGGCCTTCGTCATGACCTGAATCGTCACACTGGTGATGCGGCCGAACGGCGCCTCGGCCAACTCTTCGAGCAAGAACGCCTCGGTGAAATCGCCAGTGGGAGGTTCAGGCAGGGAGGGCGCCCACACCGGCCGCCCCGCAAGCATATCCTCCACGCCGATCAACCCGCCATGGTGCAACTGCGCGGCGATCTTTGCGCCGTGCGCGTGGACGGCTTCGGTCAGAGCGGTCAGGCCGGGAAGAAAGCGATCGTCCGAAATGGCGATCTGGTTCACCTGATTGGCACCGGTCGGCCAAGCCACGCCGGCGACGCCGGTGATGATCAGCCCCGCCCCCCCTTTGGCCTGCGATTCGTGATAGCGCACGATGCGCTCACCGCATTGGCCATCTGGCTCCGCAAGGCTCGCACCCATCGCGGTGACGACGATGCGGTTGCGTAGTGTCATCGTGCCGATTCGGCCAGGCGCCAACAGGTGGCGATACGATGTGCGACTCATTGACTGGCTCCTGTAATTGCGTCTTGATAGACATACCAGCACCAGCGCCACGGGAGCGCAAGGCGTGCCGTTTATCGCTCCGCATCGGTCATCCGATCGGCGCCAGTTGCGCACCGACAAGCGGGCAGAGGGGGGAAGCGTCTTTCGTTCACATGTGAATCTGTCATGCGGGCGGAATGCCGCACAAAGTCACGCAGTCCTACCAGGCCGGACGCCGCGGAGAATCCGCATCTGCCGGCGAATCGCACCCTCGTCCGCAGGAACCAGGCTATAGGCAAGCCCGATGCGGCTAGCCAGCGCAATGATGTCGTCCAGCGAGGCTGGCGTCGCGCCTGACTTCTCTACGTAATCGCGGTAGCGGTCAGCCAGCACCTTGTGCCACATGGGCTTGATGTTCTCGAGGATGTAGGGAAACACCTCCGCCGTAACGCTTCTGGCCAGGTAGTCCTGACGAAGCCCGGCGAGGCGTTGCCGGTACTTCACGGCAAAACACACGCACTCTTCGAGATACCCCTCGAAATCCCCCTCGTAGCCCGACAAGCTACGCTGCATCTCCTCGAAAAAGACGCCGTTTTCCGCGTCAATCGCGGCTTGGATCAGATCATTCCGGGTGCTGTAGTAGCGGTAAAGGGTTCTGCGTGAAATGTTGGCGCGCTTGGCCACATCATCCACGGTGAAACCCTCGATACCCATCTCGGCCATGCAGTCGAGCGTGGACCTCAGAATCAGGACGCGCCCTTGCTCGGGACTGTCTATTCGGCTGGCGTCTCCCCAGCGAAGTTGTCTATTCATTCGGAACCTTGCCTCTTGCGGAGTGATGCGCTCTTGATCGCAGTGTGATCCCGGCATTGCCGTAGCGCCTTCACCCAGTATTGCACAAAGAATATTTTTTGTGCCATTGTTTTGACTCATTTCTGTATTTATGTGCCATAGTGGCCGCACCCGATGCGCTTTGCCGCGCTCGGAAACGGGCAACTTGTTGACCTCTGAACCGGCGTACTTCGGCCCGCCTAACCACTGACTGGTACAGGTCACCTGGAAAACACTTAACGTTGAAGGCAAGCCAATGAACAACAGCAATCCGGCCGTGAATTGGGATACAACGTACGACGTGGTGGTCGCCGGTTCCGGGGCAGGCGCGATGACGGCCGCGCTGCGCGCACACGATCTCGGTCTGACCGTGCTCCTCATCGAGAAAAGCCCGCACTATGGGGGCACGACGGCTATTTCCGGCGGCGGAATCTGGATCCCTTGCAATGATCAGATCCAATCTCTCGGCGGCAACGACTCCTATGAGGAAGCGGTGGCGTATCTCCGGGATGTCATAGGGGAAGATTTCGATCTGAGCAGAATCAATGCCTATCTCAAAAACGGGCCGGAGATGGTCCACTATCTCGCCACGCAGGCGCAGACGCATTTCCACGCGGTGCCCCGTTATCCCGACTACTATCCGGACCGCACGGGAGGAAAGCCGGGCTACCGCACCATGGAGCCAGCGGCATTCGACGCGCGCCGGCTCGGCGACGCATTTGACGAACTCCGCGCCCCATCGCCCGCCACCCTGGTCGGCGGGCGCATAGCGCTGACGCAGATCGAAGCCCACACCATCGTAGCGAAGGAGTCCGGCTGGCTCGGCCTGTTGGCACGCCTCGCGTTCCGGTACGCAACGGATTTGCGCTGGCGCTGCCGAACGCCCAGGGACCGCCGGCTGACGCTTGGCAACGCCTTGGTCGCAAGCCTGCGTGCGGCACTCGCACATCGGTCCATACCACTGTGGCTCAACACCCCGATGCGCACGCTCCATGCGCACGATGCCCGCGTGAGCGGCGTAGCGGTGGAGCGGCAGGGACGCGAGTACAACGTTCGCGCGCGATGCGCGGTGGTGCTCGCCTGTGGAGGCTTTGAATCCAGCCAGGAAATGCGCGACCAATACCTGCCCAAGCCCACGCAAGCCGAATGGACAGCCGCCCCGCCCATCAATACCGGAGATGGAATTCGGGCCGGTCTCAAGCTCGGCGCGAACGTTTCGCTGATGGGATACACATGGGGTGTGCCGACAGTACGGGTCCCCGGGGAGGAAAAACAACGCGGGCTTTTCGTGGAGCGTGCATTGCCGCGATGCGTGCTGGTCAATCGGCTCGGTCGACGCTTCGTCAACGAAGCCGCGCCGTACCCGGACATCATCCACGCCATGTATGCCGACCATGCGCAAACAAATGCGAATGTGCCGGCATGGCTCGTGTTCGACGCGGAGTATAGAAAACGCTATCCCTGCGGCGTGCTGCTTCCCGGCAGCATACAGCCTGACTCCCGGATTCCGCATGGCTGGCTGGACCATGTCATCTATCGCGCCGGAACGCTGGCCGAACTGGCCACAAAAATCGGCGTCGATCCACGCGGCCTTGCCACGACTGTCGCGCAAATGAACGCCTATGCGTCGGATGGTACCGACCTCGAATTCGGCAAGGGAAGCAATATCTTCGACCGCTACTATGGCGACATCTCCTCCAAGCCGAACCCGTGCCTGGGCCCGATCGACCGCGCCCCTTTCTACGCGCTGCGGATCGATCCCGGCGAGATCGGCACCAAGGGCGGATTGAGCACTGACGCCTGCGCCCGCGTCCTCCGTCCCGATGGCAGCGTAATCGAAGGATGCTATGCGATCGGCAATACCTCGGCCGCGGTCATGGGAAAAACCTATCCCGGACCAGGTTCGACTATCGGGCCGGCGATGACCTTTGGCTACATCGCCGCGAATCAGATCGCGGCAGAGAAAATCGGCGGAGGCAATCCCCGCCCATCAGTAGATTGAGACGGGCTGGAAACCGTGAAGTCCGACGTTGCCCAGAGCTTAACGACCAGAGGGAAGCTGGAACGTTTACCCCCGCGGGATCTATACGCAATCCGGGCTAACCCTCCTCTTGCTGCCACAAAAACACTTCCGAGCCGCGGTTGGCTGAACGGCTTTGCAGATCCCCCTTAAAGCTACCCATGACGCACATATGTGCATAGTCCGATTGGACGATGTTGACTCCAGATCCCGCAAATATGCTTCGATCAAGAGACCGGCCCTAACGGTACAACAGGAGTCGGCACCTGCCCATGGTGGGCGGTAGCAAGAGGAGACAGCGATGAGAGCATGGTTGCGGGCGGGTAGTCTGTTTGGGGCCGGTGCGGCCGTGGCCCTGGGTCTTGCGTTTGCTGAGGGCCTGCCGTCTGCCCGGTTCGGTTTTGATCCGGAGAGCGCGATCAGACGCGACGCACACCTGGCCGGCGAAGAAACCAATGGCGCGGCTATCATGCAGGCGTCTTGCGACGACACCTGCCGGCAGAGCATTGGGGTTGCCGCGGTTGCCCTCCTGAATCACCGCAGCGTCCCATAGTGTACGTTCCATGCCGACGGGCCTGGTCAGATCCGTGCCGCAATGCCGGCAAGATGCTGCGCCCAGATGTCCCCGCCACCTTCACATTGGCGTTGTTGGCCACAGCAAGCCGCCGGGCGGCACGCCCGCGTGAGCGCATCGTGCATTCCGCCGATTGAATGGCTCCGCCGAACAACCTCAATTCGTCAGCCTCACCTCACAATCACAGCCATACTTATCCACGGAGTTACCCAATGAGAGCATTGCTCTTCGCGTCGACCGCGGTTGCGCTTGCCACAGCAAGCCTGACGTGCGCGCAAGCCGCCCAGCAAGAGAACGCCACCTTCCCGGGCCGCAACCCGTGGCTGACCGACAGCGTCTATCCCATTTCGCACGACAATCCGGCCGCGACCGATTCCGTCCCGCATGCCGGCCCAACCAAGGGCCGCAGGCTGTCGACAGACGATGTGAAGTCCGTTCCAACCGTCTTTACCTCGAATCCCACAGTGAAGAAGATCGGCGACAAGACGATCATCTTCGCTGCCGGCGTCGAGGGCATCAGCAAGATCGACGCGACTGGTGAGGCCTATGACCTGGTCTCACTCCTGCCCTACCCTGGAATGGAGAAACTGGCCACGAATGCCAATCGCGAGAAGATCCGGGCGGCACTGGAGGAAGTCGATGCCGCTCGGCGCGCGAATGATGACGCCAAGCTGCTGGCACTGTCGGGGAAGATGGAGGAACTGGGCTTCAAGCGCCAGTCGCTGGCCAACGGCGCCTACAACATGATTGACAAGGATGGCGTTCACTATGCGGCCTTTGGTGGCCTGAAGATCCTCAAGTCCACCGACGACAATGATCCGAAGAAGCCACTGCGCGTCGTCAAATTCCGGGACTTCTCGGAGGCATTGCCTGAGGACATGCGCAAATCTGCCATCATCGGCATGGGCATGACCTACGCCGGCGATGTCGTTGCCGCGGCGCATGGCGCAGTGCTCCTGCTGGACCGCGACCTCAATCTCAAGAGCACGCTGCTGCTGCCGGGCGAGGCGATCGAAAACAGCATCTGCATTGACGAGAATAGCGGCATCTATGTGGTCACCTCCAAGCGCATGCTCAAGATCGTCTGGACCGGCAACAAGTTGTCCTATGATGAAGCCGATGGTGGCTGGCAGTCCGACTACAACACCATGAGCAGGGCGCAGGCCATCGCTGCCGGCGCTCTGACGACTTCTGGCGGATCCGGCACCACGCCGACGCTGATGGGCTTCGGCAACGACCCAGACAAGCTGGTTGTGATTGCCGACGGTGATGAAAAGGGAGCCAACCTCGTGGCCTTCTGGCGCGACCGGATTCCGCCCGGATTCAAGCAGAAGCCGGGCACCAAGTCCGCACGCATCGCTGATCAGATTCCGCTGGAGATATCCAAGGCCACGGTCGAGCCGTCACCGGAGGTGCTGGGCTATGGCGTCGCCCTGCTGAATAACTCCTACCCGAAGCCCGCGCCCGATATATGGGGCAACGCGATAACGCCCGGCCTGACCCGGCCCGCCCCGCGTGGGGTGGTCAAGTTCAACTGGAACACTCGGACGAAGTCATTCGAGAAGGCCTGGGTGAACAAGGAGATCGACAACACGGATGTGATGGTCCCTGTCATTTCCGCCAAGAGCAACATGATCTACCTCGCCAACAAGGAAAACGGCAACTACGAGTACGTAGGCCTTGACTGGGATACCGGCGCCATCAAGGCCCGCTGGCCGTTCCCGGACGACAGCCGCAAATGGAACGCCTGGGGCGGCATTACCGCATTGCTCGAGGATGGGGATCTGCTGATCGGCGGCATCTTCTCCACGAAGCGGGTGAACGTTGGCGACGGGAAGTAGCGGCGCACGCCTGATGGCACGCAGGGCGCAGACATTGCGGGAGCGTCGCCTGGCGACACCTTCGGCCGGGAAAGGGCTATTATTCCAACGGCAATGCACGCACTGTTTTTGCCGAGGCAAGTACTGTAGAGAGGTTCCCCGATAAGCTGACAAGGAGAGCGGCGACATGGAAATGAGACACTTTGCAGCCACCGTCGCCGTCCTGGCCGCGGGTAGTGCCTATGCCCAGTCAAGCGTGACACTGTATGGCCTGATTGACGTGGGCATCGAATACCAAAACCACCAGCCCGGCGGCAACCATGACGTGACGCGCCTGACCTCCGGCAACCTGGCCGGCAGCCGTTGGGGCCTGCGCGGCGTGGAAGACCTGGGAGGTGGCCTGAAGGGAGTCTTCGTGCTGGAAAACGGCTTCACGGTGGACGACGGCAAGTCATCCTTCTCAGGCCGTCTGTTTGGTCGCCAGGCCTATGTCGGCCTGCAGAACAAATGGAACGCCCTGACCCTGGGCCGGCATCAGACCCCGTTCCATGATTTCAACGTTGACTTCGACCCGATGGCCGTCAGCACCAACTACTCGATCCTGGGGCAGGACGCCGCTTTCGGCAGCCGTGCCGATAACTCGGTCAAGTACGTCGGCACCTTCAGTGGCCTGTCCGCCAGGGCCCTGTACAGCTTTGGCGCGAACACCGGCGCCGGCGCCTCTGGTGAGGTCCCTGGCAGCCCGAAGATCGGGCGCGAGTACAGTGCCAGCCTGACCTACGCTGCGGGTCCGTTCGCTGTCGGCGCCATCTACGACTCGACCAATCCCGGCGCGGCTGCGACCGGTGCCCTGACGGATGCCGAAATCCGCCGCGCCGGCCTGGCCGGTTCGTACGCCATCGGCCCCGTCAAGGCCTACGCTGGCTATCGTTGGGCCAAGGCGCTCGGTGGCGCCACGCTGCCGGGCAACCTCGGCCCTAACAACGTCTCGAATTTGTACTGGCTGGGTCTGCGCTATCTGCTGACCCCGGCATTGTCCCTGACAGGCGTTGCCTACTTCCAGGACTTCCGGGGCACCAATGCGGATCCGTGGAGCTTCGTGGCATCGGCTGACTACGCTCTGTCCAAGCGTACCGATGCTTACTTGAACCTCGGTTACACCAAGAACAAGGATGGTTCGAATCTGGGTCTGACCGCAGGTGGCACCGGCTCCGTCCAGGGCAGCGGCTTCGGCACGGTTGCCGGCTCGGAAAACCAGTTCGGTGCGGTGCTTGGCATCCGTCACAAGTTCTAGCAGGCTGTCCCCTAGAAATCCGCTGCCACCTCCGGATCGGAGACGGCAGCGCCCTCTTCCTCCTACGCTTCAAATACATGATGCAGTTTTGGCGCATCAATTCCCGCTATATTCATCTCGATCACCTTGCGCCCGACACTGGCTGGCCGTACCTCCTCGGCGTCTACATAGAACTGGCTATACCAGTCCCGCATCTGGTAGATGGGCCCATCTCCCTCGCACAAAAGCGGATTGTCGGTGCGGATCTTGGAATCCCAGATGGCCACATCCTCGTAGAAGGCATTGCGCGCCTGTTCCACGTAGGCTTGCGCAATCGCCTCATTCTGCTCGTCGGAAAGGCCGGGGACCTTCTTTACCAGGACACCATAGCGCAGCTCGAAGCTGTTCATGTCGATGGGCACATGGCAGTTGAGCAGAATCGAATGGATCGGCTGACCGTCCATCTGGCCACGCATTTCCGTAATGTGGTACGCCGGGCCGAAATAGGTGGATAACGCGGTCAGGCAATCTCCGGCGGAGAGTCGGGCGCTGCGGCCGACCAGCACTTGCGTGGCCTTGTGGCCCTCGAACAGATTGGCGAAGTAGTCGATCGGCGCACCGTGCACGGTGTCGAAGTGAGCCATATCGGAGATATTGTCGACCAATTCCCGGCAGTTCGTTTGAATCACCATCTTGTCGATTGCCCACGCGGACCATTGCTCCGAGTAGCATGCCTCGATGCGCGGGATCGCCACCTCGGGTGGAGGTGCGTTGCCCTGGGGATCGTGCCAGATGAAGAGCAGATTGTTCTGCTCGCATGTATCCCAGCTGCCGATGCGCGCCTTCGGCGGCACTCGCTTGCAGTAAGGGATCGACTTGCAAGCGCCATCGCCGCCCCACTGCCAACCATGGAAGGGGCACACCAGCTGGTCGCCTTGCACGGTACCGGTACTAAGGTCCGCGCCCATATGCGGGCAATAGCTATCAATGATGCGAATGGTGCCGGCGGAATCGGCAAAGGCGGCAAGGCGGCGGCCGAAGATGTTCAGTGTGTGCGGCTTCCCGTCGCGGTAATCCGCGACCGGCCCAAGGCAATGCCAGCCGCGCGCATACCGCGATTCCAGCGGCCGGGATTCAATTTTGTAGCCAGGTGCAGGCATGTCTCCTCCTTTTGATTTAGCACGTTCCACAGTACATAGCCCAGGGCCATGCCTCATCGTCTCTTCAGACTAGACAGCGAAAGATGCACGCGGTGGGCGTAGCCGATCAAAGCGAGCCCGGAGATGGCACACATAAATGCTTCGGTAGTCCGGGAAGACGATGCCAGGCAGTTGTATCATCGCGATCATCGGATAGTCGGCGGCTCCTCCTCTATCGCCCAACGTGGACGACATCGATGAGCCAGGCCAGGAATCAACCCACTAAATTCATCGCACGCCCAGACAGACCGCGGGACGCTGCGACAAAAAAGGATTAGGAAATACCATGAAACGCCGAGCGCTTATCTCGGGATTACTGGCAACCGGAGTTGCCGGCGCGGCTGGACTGCTGAGCGCGAAATACTTCAGGGGTTCTTCCAAGACAGGCCAGTTCAAGGGGCCCGTGATCGGCGATGGGGTGACAGGCCCCAAAGGCATGGTCTGGGTCCCTGGGGGGACATTCTTGATGGGCAGTTCATCCAAGCGGGCCCTTCCCAGCGAAGGACCGGCCCACCGCGTGCAAGTCAGCGGGTTCTGGATGGACAGTTTCGATGTGACAAACGCCGATTTCAGACGCTTCACCGAAGCCACTTGGTACGTCACGACAGCTGAGCAGAAACCAAAGTGGGAAGACATACGCCCGCAACTGCCGCCCGGCACGCCAGAGCCCGATCCCGGGACGCTTGTCCCCGGCAGCATGGTATTTGTCGGCACGAGCGAACCCGTCGACCTGGGCGATTGGTCGCGCTGGTGGAGGTATGTGCCTGGGGCAAATTGGCAGCATCCGCTCGGCCCCCATAGCAATCTGGCCGATAGGGAGAATCATCCTGTGGTGCAGGTGTCGTACGTTGACGCGCTGAACTACGCCCGTTGGGCTGGAAGGCGCCTGCCGACCGAAGTGCAGTGGGAATTCGCCGCGCGTGGCGGCCTCGAACAAGCGGACTACGCCTGGGGAGACGAGCTCACTCCCGATGGCAAGAAGATGGCCAATACGTGGGACGACCGGGGGCGTCAGTTTCCGGTTGTCAGCCGCAATGAAAAGGTCCAGGTCGGCACATTGCCCGTTGGCAATTTCGCGCCGAACGGCTATGGCATCTACGATATGGCCGGCAATGTCTGGCAATGGACGGCTGACTGGTATCGCTCCGACGCGTTCGCCATCGCGGCCCGCAAAGGGGGACAAGCCTTGGACCCCCAAGGCCCCGTCGACTCCTATGACCCCGACGATGCAGGGGTACCCGTCGACGCCCCCAAGCGAGTCATACGGGGTGGCTCTTTTTTGTGCAGCGAGACTTATTGCACCAGCTACCGGGTCAGCGCAAGGAGAGGGTCGGACCCGTTCAGCGCCATGTCGCACCTGGGCTTTCGCACGATCATGACGCAACAGGACTGGCTTGCCAGGAAATCAAGTACCGGCTGACAGCGCGTCGGTCCGGGCGTGGCGTCGGGAAGCCGGGCGAAATCGGCCCGGCATCGGTGGTCGGAAGTCACGCAAGTCTCAATCAGCCTGCGCGGCAGCCAGTATCGTGGTCAGCCTGGGATCCGCCGGTGGCCCGTAAATGCAGGAAACGCCGGCGGGATCATAGATTTTTGCCACGCAAGCATTACAGCTGTCGCATGCCGAACTTGTCACCGCGCCGGTTCGCCAGTGATCGGCCAGGGCGGGATCATGGATCAGCGCCCGCGCCAGGGCAACGCAGTCGAAGCCCTCGCCCAACAGCTGCCGCACATTGTCCAGCGACTTCACGCCGCCAATATAGGCCAGCGGCATCCGCACCGCCTGGCGGATCACCCGGGAAGCCTCAAGGAAATACAGTTCACGGAACTTCAGCTCGCGCGGGGTACGCTTCTCCAGAATCGAGATGCCGAGCCTGGCCAGCGCGTGCGGCGCCGTGGCTTTCATCTGGGCCGTCGGCATCGCACTGCCAAACAACACCCACGGGCTTTCGACATTACGTCCGCCACTCAGCGTCAGCAGGTCAGCCCCCTCCCTTTCCAGGATGCGCGCCGTGATGGCGGAATCCGCTGCCTCGTTGCCGCCGGGCACACCGTCAACCACACTCAGTTTGCAGCACACCGCCAGTTCCGCCCCGACGGCGTCCTTGACGTGGCGCAGCACCATCGCCGGGAAGCGCGTGCGGTTTTCCACTTCACCGCCAAAACGGTCGCGCCGCCGGTTGCTGAGCGGAGACAGGAACTGATTGAGCAGGTAGCCGTGCCCCATATGGATCTCGACCGCGTCAAAGCCCGCCTCCCGCGCGAGGCGCGCAGCATCGGCGAACTGCATGGCGACCCGGGACATATCGCTCTCGCCCATGGCGCGCTGGAAATACACGCCATACATCATGCCGAAGGCATTCAAGCCGGCCGATGCGGTCAGCGGCGCGCGGCTCCCGCCATGCCGCATCATCGTAAACGAGCCGGCATGCGTAATCTGCAGGCAAGCCGCAGCGCCCTCACGATGCACCGCGTCGGTCAGCACCCGCAGATGCGGTATGGCCTCGCGGGTCAGGACGAGCTGATGCGAGAAGGTCAGCCCCTCCTGCGCGACGGCAGCATACGCGACCACCGTCATGCCGATGCCACCGGCAGCGATATCCCGGTGATGCTTGACCAGCGCCTGTGTCGGCAATCCTTGCGGTGTCATGCCCTCGTTCGCACCTGCCTTGATCAGGCGGTTGCGCAACGCAAGGGGGCCGATCCGGATCGTTGAGAACGGCGATCCATCAGTGGGGGCCTGCTGCGACATCTTATTCTCCTTCCTGCGCGATGCTATGTCGCGCCTGGCACGCCACGCCCTGCCTCATGCAGCAGGGCCGCCGGCTACTATCGTTTGATGACTGCCCCACGGCCCGGCCCGGCCATCCGCGGGACGCTATGTCGAATCGCGAGGAGTGCACTCGCGATGTCCAGATCGAGATGTGAATTGTAAGCGTCCGCCCCCTCCGAATTGCAGCAGATTCTTCAAATGATGACGGGCCGGCCGCGCGAAGGCCCGGCGGTTCAGGCCGCGTCGGACTTGAACGGGCGCCCTTCGCTACCGGCCATCTTGCCCACGCGTGCCTGCGCGCCGCGGGCTTTGTTGCCGGCCGGCCGGCGTTCCTCCTCTTCCACGCCCAGCCAGCTCGCCAGCGCCGGCAACAGGAAGACGGCGCCGAACAGGTTGACCATGAACATGAAGGCCAGCAGGATGCCCATGTCTGCCTGGAACTTGAGCGCCGCGAAGGCCCACGTACCCACCCCGATGCACATTGTCATGGCGGTGAACAAGGCGGCATTGCCACGCTGGCGCATGGCCTCGGCAAACGCCTGCGGCAGGCTCTGCCCTTCATGGCGCAACTGGTGCTGCATGCGCTCATAAAGATAGATGCCATAGTCCACGCCAACCCCTACGCCCAGCGTGATCACCGGCAGCGTCGAGACCTTCAGGCCGATCCCCAGCCACGCCATCAGCGCACTGCAAAGGACGGACACCAGCGTCAGCGGCACGATGATGCACAGCACGGCCCGCCAGGAGCGGAAGGTCAGCAGGCACAGCAGCGTGATGGCGCCGAAGATCGCCAGCAGCATGGTTACCTCGGCTTCGTCCACCGCTTCGTTGGTGGCTGCCATCACGCCGATATTGCCGCCGGCGAGGCGGAACGCCACGTTCGGCGTCTTGTCCGCGGCAATCAGGTGCTGGATCTCCTTGACGATATGGGCAATGGTGGCGCCTTCGTGATTGGCTGTGTAGATCAACACCTGGATGGCCTGGCAGTTCGCGGTGTTCATGCCGTTCTCCGGATCGAAGGCCTTGGCGCCCTGGGTCAGGCCATCGCTATTGCGCGGCAGCGCCTCCCAGCGTGGATTGCCTTCGTTGAAGGCGCCGATCATCACCTTGGCGAGCGACGGCACGCTCACCACCGATTGCACACCCGCCACACCGCGCAGGTTCATCTCGAAGCGCTCCACCGCGCTCATCACCGGATAGTGCAGGCAGGCGTCGTCAAAGCCTTTGGGTTCCACCACCACCGTGAGTACGTCCACGCCGATGTTGTACTGGCCGACGATCTGCACGTTATCGCGGTTATAGCGCGAGTCGGCGCGCAGTTCCGGGGCACCGTTGCCGATATCGCCGACCCTTAGTCCCCGTGACTGCACCGCACCGAACGCCAACAGCGCCAGCGACACGCCGAACACCACCAGTGCCGGCCCCGGGCGGGCAAAGTGGCCGAACCGGTTCCAGAAGGTGCCATGCCGCCCGGCACGCGCCCTGGCGGCCGCCACCACGCGGGGCTCCAGTCGCGTGTACGACAGCAGCAGCGGCAGGAACACCTTGTTGGTGACAATCATCAGCAATACGCCGAGGCATGCGGTAATGCCCAGCTCACGCACGATCTCGATCTCGATACGCATGATGACCATGAAACCCAGTGCGTTGGTCAGCAAGGCCACCGTGCCGGGGAGAAACAGCTTGCAGAAGGCCGCGCGCGCGCTCTCGACCGGTTCATTGCCCTGCACCACTTCCTGTTTCCAGGCATTGGTCATCTGCACCGCGTGCGAGACGCCGATGGAAAAGATCAGGAACGGCACCAGGATGGACATTGGGTCGATGCCGTAGCCCAGCAGCGGCAGCAAGCCTAGCAGCCACCCCACCGGCAGCAGCGCCACCACCAGCGCCAGCAGGGTAATGCGCAGCGAACGCGTGTAGAAGAACAGCATCAGCGCCGTCACCGCAAAGGCCAGCGCGAAGAACACCATCACCCCGGCAATGCCGTCTTCCACATCGCCGACAAGCTTGGCAAAGCCGATAATGCTCACCTCCACATCCGTGCCGCCCAGGCCGGTGCGGATTTGCTCCAACTGGCGTGCCACCTTCCCGTAGTCGAGCGCCTTGCCCGTAGCGGGATCCACATCGCTCAGATCGGCGCGGATCAGCGCGGACTTCAGGTCATTGCTTACCAGCCGGCCGATCTGGCCTGAGCGCGCCGCGTTGCGGCGTACCTGGTCGAGCTGCTCCGGGGTACCCGAGTATCGGCCCGGTACCACCACATCCCCCCGGAATCCCACCTCGGTCACCTCGGTGTAGCGCACATTCGGCGTAAACAGCGAGAACACATGTGAGCGGCGCACGCCTGGAATAAAGAACACATCGTCGGTAGCACGACGCAGCTTGTCCATGAAGGCCGGGTTGTAGATATCGCCTTCGCCCTTCCAGCGCAGGCTGATCAGCACGGTATTGGCCCCGGAGAACGTGCCGGCGTACTTGGTGAACACCTGCATATAGGGATGCTGCAGCGGGATCATCTTGTTGAAGCCCGGATCGAGCCGCAGGCGCGTGGCGGACAAGCCCATCGCCATGGTCATCGCCAGGCACAGCACCAGCAACAGGCGGCGGCGCCGGATCAACAGGTCCGCGCAATGCGCGACGAAGCGGCTCAGGCGGGTGGTGGGGGCCCGGGGGCCGGGGATTTCGGGGCGGGTCATGGCGTTCTCGCTTCTATGCAATGCGGTGAGGTGCTAAGCGCTGCTGCTGTGGCGGGGAGAGGATCAGGGCGCGGCATCCGGGGCCAGGGTGAAGCGGGCAATCCCCGCGTTGCCGGCCAGCGTCAGGGCATTCCCCCTTGCGGCCGGAATGAGCGCAGCCAGCGTCTGCGCGCTGCCGCCCGCCACCGGCTTGAAATGGCGCCCGCCGTCCGCCGAGACGGCCAGCATGCCGCCCTGGCCGGCCACCGCGATGCGGCCGTCGGCCAGTTGCACGCCACCGAAGAACGAGGTCTTGAGCCCCACCTCGGCGGCCTCCCAGCTCGCGCCGAAGTCGGCGCTGCGCAGCACGTTGCCGCGCATGCCATAGACCAGCCAGGCGCCGTCACGCAGCGGCAGCACGCCGTAGAGCGAGCCCGCGTAGGGCATCTTGACCGCTTCCCAGGTGCCGCCGCCATCGGCGGAGCGCAGCACCAGGCCGCTCTCGCCTACCAGCATCAGGCGGCCCTGATGATCCCCGGCAATGCCGTTCAGGTGCTTGTCCTGCATCAGCGGCGTGGCTGCGGACTGCCAGTGCCCGCCCTGGTCGTGCGACACCAGGAAGCGCCCGAAGCTGCCGATGGCGAACCACGGGCTAGTCGCCTGGCCCCAGACCCCCAACAGGGGGTCCGACTGTGCCGCATCGAAGGCCACCTGCTGCCAATGCTCGCCGCCGTCGGTGGTGCGCAGGATCCAGCCGCTGTGGCCGACCGCCACACCGACCTTATCGTCCTTGCCGCCGGCAAAGACAAGCTGCGTGAGCGCGGCGCCGTGCTCCGGCGTCACGCTGGCGAGCCGCCAGTGCGCGCCTTCGTCATCGCTGAGCAAGATCGTGCCGCGCTCGCCGACCGCCACCAGGCGGTCGCCGGACCGGCCGATGCCATTGAGCTGCAGCCGATCCGCCCGCAGCGCGGTGGCGGCGAAGGCAGGCAGGGGCCGCGGCGAGAAGGACCATGCCGCGGCAGCCAATACCGTCAGCGACATGGTGATGCCAATCACTTGTTTCATTGTCGTCTCCTCCGTGCCGGGGGCATGGCCGGCCTTGTGCTGGCCGTTCGCACTGCCACCGGCAATGGCCGCTACAGCACGTCGAACAGCGCGGCAGCGCCCATGCCGCCGCCGACGCACATTGTCACCACCGCGTGCGCAGCCCCGCGCCGGCGCGCTTCGAGCAAGGCGTGCGCGGTCATGCGCGCGCCCGACATGCCGAAGGGATGGCCGATCGCGATGGCGCCGCCATTGACGTTCAGCCGCGCGTCGGGAATGCCGAGCGTGTCCCGGCAGTACAGCACCTGGCACGCAAAGGCTTCATTCAGCTCCCAAAGCCCAACATCCTTGACCGTCAGGCCGTGGCGCGCCAGCAGCCTGGGCACGGCGAACACCGGGCCGATGCCCATCTCGTCCGCCGCGCAACCGGCCACGGCCATGCCGCGATAGCGGCCCAGCGGGCGCAAGCCGCGGCGCTCGGCCTGCTCGCGGCTCATCAGCAGCACAGCGGCGGCACCGTCCGACAGTTGCGAGGCATTGCCCGCGGTGATGTGGAGCCCTTGCGGCACCGCGCGCCCGCCACTCCATACCGGCTTGAGCGCGGCCAGGCTGTCGGCGCTGGTATCGGGCCGGTTGCATTCGTCCTGCGCGAGGCGCACGGTCTCATGTCCGGTAAGTGCGCCCGCCTTGTCGAACAGCGCGCGGCGCGTCTCCAGCGGCACGATCTCGTCGTCGAACAGGCCCTGGCGCTGCGCCTCGGCGGTGCGCTGCTGGCTGCGCAGCGCGTACTCGTCCTGCGCCTCCCGGGCTATGCCATAGCGTTGCGCCACCACTTCGGCGGTCTCGATCATTGCCATATAGGCGTCCGGCTGCCGGGCCAGCACCGCCTCGGATTGCGCGCGGTAGGCGTTCTTGTGCTTGTTCTGCGTCAGCGAGATCGACTCGGCGCCGCCGGCCACCACGATGTCGGCCTCGCCGCAGATGATGCTTTTCGCGGCCGTGGCGATGGTCATCAGCCCCGACGAACACATCCGGTCCATGGTCATGCCCGGCACGCTATCGGGCAGGCCCGCCGCCACCGCGCACAACCGGCCCAGGTTGTAGCCCTGCGTGCCCTGCTGCGCGGCGGCGCCGATCAGTACATCGTCGACCTCGGCCGGGTCGATCCCCGCCCGCTCGACCACGGCGCGCACCACGTGCCCGCCCAGCGCCGGCGCCTCGGTATCGTTGAAGGCGCCGCGGAATGCCTTGCCGATGGGCGTACGCGCCACGGCGACAATGACTGCTTCTCTCATGCTGCTTTCCTTGGAAGGATCAAAAGTAATAGCGGCTGATGGTGTCGGCCACGCAGGCCGGCTTATCCTCGCCCTCGATTTCCACGCTGACGCGCACCACCGACTGCACGCCGCCGGGCAGCGCCTCGGCGCGCACCAGTTCGCCCACGCCACGCAGGCGCTTCCCGACCCGCACCGGCGCTGGGAAGCGCACCTTGTCGCAGCCGTAGTTGACGCCCCAGCGCAGGTTTTCGACCGTCAGGATCTCCGGCAGGAACTGGTTGACCAGCGACAGGGTGAGATAGCCGTGCGCAATGCAGGCGCCAAAGGGGCCTTGCGCCGCGCGATCGGGATCCACGTGCAGCCATTGGTGGTCGCCCGTGGCCTCGGCAAAGCCGTCGATACGCGCCTGCGTGATGACGGTCCAGGCGCTGTGGCCCAGTGGCTCGCCCACGGCGCTCATCAGCGCCTCGGCGGAATTGAATACTCGTGTCATGGCTCTCCTTCCTTCGCTTCTTGCCCTACAACCGCTAAGCCCGCTGACTGCTGACTGGCAACACTTCGCCCGTCATATACGACGCATAATCGCTAGCCAGAAACACCATCACATTCGCCACCTCCCACACCTCGGCCGCCCGCCCGAACGCCTCGCGCGAGGCCAGTTCCCGCAGCAGTTCCGCTGGCGCCGACTTCCGCAGGAAATCGTGCAAGGCGATACTCGGCGCCACCGCATTGATGCGCACGCCAAACTCCGCGGCCTCCACCGCGCTGCAGCGTGTCAGCGCCATGACACCGGCCTTGGCGGCGGCGTAGTGGGCCTGCTCCTTCTGCGCCCGCCAGCCCAGCACCGAGGCGTTGTTGACGATGGCCCCGCGCCGGCGCGCCTGCATATGCGGCAACATCGCCCGTGTCATGCGGAAGGTGCCGGTAAGCGTAATGTCGAGCACCCGCGACCATTCGGCATCGTCCATCTCGACTATGCGGCGCGAGCCGCCCAGCCCGGCGTTGTTGATCAGCACATCGGTGCCGCCCAGGGCCTCCTCGGCGGCAGCGACCAGGGACCGCACCTGGGCCTGGTCGGAGACGTCACAAAGCTGGCCGTGGATCGCCTGCAGGCCGGTCTCGGCGCGCAGGGTCGCCACAGCCTCGTCGAGCCGCCTTTCGTGGATATCGGAGATCATCAGCGCGCGGCAGCCCTCCTCCGCGCAGCGGCGGGCGGCGGCAAAACCGATGCCCGCGCCGGCGGCGGCGGTGATCAGCACGCTCTTGCCGGCCAGCAACTGGTGGCCGGCCACATAGGCCGGCGGAGGGATCGGGGTGCCGGCCATGGCCGGTTGCTTGTCTGCCATTTCAGTCATGACTGTCCTCTGGCCTCGCGGGGCATGCCCAGCCCGCGCTCGGCGATGATGTTGAGCTGGATTTCGTTGGTACCGGCGTAAATGGTGTCGGCGCGCGAGAACAGCGCCATCTGCTGCAGGCGCGTGCGGCGCACGTCCGCTTCGTCGATCCGGTTGGCGTTGGGGCCAAGCACGTCGAGCGCGAGCTGGCCCAGGTCGCGGTGCCAGTTCGACCAGTAGTACTTGTAGATCAGGGTTTCGCGCTGCAGCGCCGCGCTGGCATCGCCGGCACTGCCCTCGGCGCCTTCCAGCATGCGCAGCGCGTTGTAGCGCATCACCCGCAAGCCGGCCCAGGCGCGCGCCATGCGCTGGCGCAGCGCAGCGTCCTGCCAGGCACCGTTGGCGCGCGCGGCCTCGGCGATCCAGCCAAGCTCGTGGGTGAACTGCATCTGCTGGCCCAGGGTGGAGATGCCGCGCTCGAAGCCCAGCAGCGCCATGGCGATGCGCCAGCCGTCGCCCGGCGCGCCCAGCACATCGCCGGCGGCGGCGCGCGCGCCATCGAAGAACACCTCGTTGAACTCCACACCGCCACCCATCTGGCGGATCGGGCGGATCTCCACGCCCGGCTGCGCCAGCGGCATCAGCAGGAAAACCAGGCCCTTGTTGCCGCGCGACGCCGCATCGCAGCGCGCCAGCACGAAGATCCAGTCCGACTCGTGGGCCAGCGAGGTCCACACCTTCTGCCCGCTCACGCGCCAGTCCCCGGTGACGGGATCGCGCTCGGCGCGGGTGCGCACATTGGCGAGATCCGAGCCGGCGCCCGGCTCCGAGTAGCCCTGGCACCAGAACTCCGTGCCGTTGCGGATGCCCGGCAGGAAGCGGGCCTGCTGCGCCTCGCTGCCAAAGGCGATCAGGGTCGGGCCGATCAGCCCTTCGCCGATATGGCCCATGCGGCCGGGGCCGCCGGCACGCGCGTACTCCTCCTGGAAGATCACCTGCGACATCACCGGCAGGCCGCGCCCGCCGTGCGCCTGCGGCCAGCCCACGCAGGTCCAGCCACCTTCGGCCAGGCGGCGCTCCCAGGCCTTGCGCAGCCCCGGATGCGCCTCTTCGTCGCCGGGGCCGCCGCGATGCTTCAGGCAGTCGAATTCGCCGCTCAGGTTGGCGGACATCCAGTCCGCCACCTCCGCGCGCAGTTGCGCTTGGCCAGCGGAGGCATTTTGGTTTTCCATCGAATCCATGCTTGTCCTTGCGCTGCTGATATGGCTCATGCGGCCAACAGGCCGTCGGCGATCCGGGCGAGCGCGGCGGCGGCACCTCCCAGCCAGCCGCCGGCGGCCTGCGCGCGCTTGAAATAGAGCTGCGGGTCGTACTCCCAGGTAAAGCCCACGCCGCCGTGCAACTGGATGGCTTCCTGGGCGCAGAAGCCGAAGGCGTCGCCGGCGGCAAGGCGCGCGGCGGCAACATCGAGCCTGGCTGCGTCGATCCTGTCACTTGCCGCGCCGCCTGCCGCGCCCGCCTGCCAGGCCCGCGCGGCGCCGTGCACCGCGGAGCGCGCGGCTTCCACCGCCACCATCATCTGCGCGCAGCGGTGCTTGACCGCCTGGAAGGCGGCGATCGGCCGGCCAAACTGGATGCGCTCGGCGGCATAGGCCACGGTGAGGTCAAGGCATTGCTGGGCGCCGCCAAGCTGCTCGGCGGCGAGCATCAGGCTGCCGTGCCACACGGCGGCGCCTACGCCCGCCGCCACTCCGGCGCCTTGCGCCAGGCAAGCGTTAGCCTCCACGCGCAGCCCGTCGAAGACGAGGTCCGCCAGCGCTCGGGTACGGTCCAGCACCGCCAGCCGGCGCAGCCCGAAGCCTGGCTGGCCTGCCAGCGCCGCCGCTTGCAACAGGAACAGCGCCGGCTGCCCTGCCGCGTCGCCGGACAGGCGCGCGGGCACCAGCAGCCAGTCCGCGCCGGCGGCGTCGAACACCTGCGCCACCTGCCCGTCCAGCACGAAGCCATGCCCGGCCGCGGCGGCAGTGACGGTCAGCGCATCGGCATCGAGCGAGCCATCCGCGCCGGGCGCCATCCAGCCGGGCAAGACCAGCGCGGCACGCGCCTCGCCCTGCGCCAGCCGCGCCAGCCACGGCGCGGCGGCCTCGGGCGCGAGGCTGCCCGCCAGCGCCGGCGCCGCCAGGCAGATGGCCGACCAGTACGGCACGCAGGCCAGCCGCTGGCCCATCTGCTCCATTAGCAGCGCCAGCTCGACGGCGCCCAGCCCGGCGCCGCCGGCCGCCTCCGGCAAGGCAATGCCGCACCAGCCCAGCTCGCCGGCCATTTCCCGCCACAGGGCGGTGTCATGGCCGTCCTGCGCCGTGCCCGCAACCGCATCCACCACCCGCCGGACCGCCGCCGAATCGCTGCGCACGGCCAGGAAATCGCGCGCGGTGTCGCGGATCATTTGTTGTTCCAGGGAGAGCGTGAAGCGCATCGTCCGTCCCCGCCTCAAGTGCCGTAGACGCGTTGCGCCGGCTCGGCGCGGGCGAGCAGCGCGTCGATCGCGCCGCCCAGCTCGGCCGCTTGCCAGCGCGTGCCCTTGTCGGTGCTCGCGCCGGTGCGCCAGCCGTGCGCCACCGCCACCATGCCGCCCGCCGCCTCGAACACGCGGCCGGTGACATGGCGCGAAGCCGCGCTGCCAAGCCAGACCACCAGCGGCGCGATATTGGCCGGGTCGTAGTAGTCGAAGCCTTCGGCCGGCGCCTTCATCATCTCCGCAAACACGCCTTCGGTCATGCCGGTGCGGGCCGCCGGCGCGAGCGCATTGGCGGTGATGCCGTAGCGCGCCAGTTCCGCCGCCTGCACGAGCGTCAGCGCGGCAATACCGGCCTTGGCGGCGGCATAGTTGGACTGGCCCACCGAGCCTTGCAGCCCCGCGCCGGAGCTGGTGTTGACGATGCGCGCATCGACCGGCCGCCCGGCCTTGGCTGCGTCGCGCCAGCGCCGGGCCAGCAGGTTGGCCAGGCAGAAGTGGCCGCGCAGGTGCACGCGCATCACATCGTCCCAGTCGGCTTCGCTCAGGCTGACGAACATGCGGTCGCGGCAGATGCCGGCGTTGTTGACCAGCACGTGCACCTCGCCGAACGCCGCCAGCGCGGCATCGACGATGCGCTGGGCCGTGGCCAGTTGCGTGATGTCGTCATCGCTGGCGAGCGCCCGCCCGCCTTGCGCGCGGATCTGCGCGCATACCGCCTCGGCCGCCTCGCGGCGAATATCGTTGACCACCACGCTGGCGCCTTCCGCTGCGAAGGCCAGCGCATAGGCGCGCCCCAGGCCGCCGCCGGCGCCGGTGATGATGACGGTCCGTCCGTCGCAGATTCCCATGTCGCTACTCCCCTTGTCCGTTGCTTGCGCCAGTGCCCCGGGAACCCGGCTCACAGGCGCTCGATGATGGTGACGTTGGCCAGGCCGCCGCCCTCGCACATGGTCTGCAGGCCGTAGCGGCCGCCCGTGCGCTCCAGCTCGTGCAACAGCGTGGTCATCAGCCGCGCGCCGGTGGCGCCGAGCGGATGCCCCAGCGCGATGGCGCCGCCGTTCGGGTTGGTGCGCTCGGCCGGGTAGCCGGTCTCGGCCAGCCAGGCCATCGCCACCGAAGCGAACGCCTCGTTGATCTCCACCACGTCGATGTCCTCCCAGCGCAGGCCGCTGCGCACCAGCGCGCGTTTCGTGGCGGGAATGGGCGCGGTCAGCATCCACAGCGGGTCGTCACCCATCACGCTCATATGGGCGATACGCGCGCGCGGCGTCAGCCCGTAGCGCTTGAGCGCGTCTTCGGAGACCACCAGCAATGCCGCCGCCGCGTCCGCGGTCTGGCTGGAAACGGCGGCGGTCAGTGCACTGCCGGGCATCAGTGGTTCGAGCGATGCCATCTTGGCGAGCGTGGTATCGGGCCGCGGCGTTTCGTCATGGACTACGCCTGCGCAAGGCACGATCTCGCGCTGGAAGCGGCCGCCCTCGATGGCCATGGCCGCGCGCTGGTGGCTTTGCAGCGCGTAGGCTTCCATTGCCTCGCGCGACAGATTCCAGTGCCCGGCGATGCGCTGCGCGGCGTCGAACTGCGACACCGGCTGGTCACCGAAGCGCGCCTGCCAGCCCTTGCTGCCGGAGAACGGATCGGAGAAGCCAAGCGCCTGCCCGGCCAGCATGGCCGACGAGATCGGGATCTGCGTCATGGTCTGCACGCCGCCGGCGACGACCACGTCCTGGTTGCCGCTCATCACCGCCTGCGCGGCGAAGTGCACAGCCTGCTGCGACGAACCGCACTGGCGGTCCACTGTCACGCCGGGCACGGCAAGCGGCAGCCCGGCAGCCAGCCAGGCGCTGCGGGCGATATTGCCGGCCAGCGGCCCGATGGTGTCGACGCAGCCGAACACCACGTCGTCGTACTCCGCGGCCGGGATGGCGTTGCGCCCCACCAGCTCGGCCAGCACGAAGCCGCCCAGGTCGGCCCCGTGCATGTGTGCCAGGCCGCCCTTGCGGCGTCCGGTCGGGGTGCGCAGCGCGTCGACGATATATGCATCTCTCATGGTCATTCCGCCTGTCAAAGTGTTGATGCCGAGTTGGCTGTGGTGGCAAAGGTGGCGCCGGCGCCGATCGGCACGGCCGCCCCGAGGATGTGCGCGTCCACGCGCGCCTTGTGCAAGGCCCGGTCGCCCCAGCTGTCGGCCAGGGCCCACGCGCGCTTCATGAAGATCTGCAAGTCCAGCTCCCACGTGTAGCCCATGGCGCCGTGCACCTGCATGGTGTTGCGTGCCGCGAGCAGCGCGGCGCGCGTGGCGGCCAGCAGCGCGTGCGACACATGCAGCCCGGCGGTGCCATGGCCTTGCGCCAGCGTGCAGGCCGCGCGGTACACCACCGGCTTGGCGAATTCGTGCTGGATGGCGACATCCGCCAGCAGGTGCTTGAGCGCCTGGTTGGCGCCGATGGCCTTGCCGAACTGCTTGCGCTGGATGCTGTAGTCGATGGCGATATCCAGCATGCGTTGCGTCAGGCCGAGCATCTGCGCGGCGACGCCGAGCGCCCCGCGGTTGAGCGCGGCTTCCCACATGGGCTTCGCGGCCGTCGCGGGCAGCAGCAGGCTGCCGTCGTCCGGCGCCCAGCTAAGCGCGAAGAGCCGGCGTGATGGATCAAGGCTCGCGTGCGCGGCAAGCGTGGCCTGCGCCGGCAGCACCAGGTGCAGCGCGCCGCCGTGCTCGCAGAGGATGGCGTCGGCGACATGGGCGTCGGCCACCATGGCTTGCCCCGGATGCGCCACCGCCAGGCGCGCGCTGCCGTCCGCGATGCGGCGCAGCCAGCTTTCGCAGCGTTCGCGGATGCCTGTGTCCCGCGTGGCGGCGTGGCAGTCCGACAGCATGCCGGCCGCCACCAGCGCGGTGTCCAACAGCGGCTCGGCCAGGGCGAAGTAGCCGCACTCCTGCGCCAGCGGCGCCCATTCTATTTCCGACAGGCCCAGGCCGCCGCAAGCCTCCGGCACCAGCACGGCCGTCAGGCCCTGCCCGGCCAGCCGCTGCCAAAGCGCGTCGGAGCGGCCGCTTGCGCTGCTCCATTGTTCCCGCGCCAGTTCCGGCGTCATTTCGATCATCAGGAAGCGCCTGATCGAATCGACGAACTGTTGCTGCTCTTCGTTAAATGCGAATTCCATGGTGGTTCACGGTTGAGTCGAGGACGAAGCCGGACTGTCTGCCGCCGCGCGCTCAGGCGCGCGGCATCCCCAGCATGCGTTCGGCGACGATGTTGCGCTGGATCTCATTGGTGCCTGCGTAGATCGGCCCGGCCTGCGCGAACAGGAAGCCGTCGAGCCAGGCACCGAGCGTGCCTTGCGTCGCGTCTTGCGCGGGCACCAGCTCGCCCCGCTGGCCAAGGATCGCCAGCGCGGTTTCGTGCATGCGGATATCCAGCTCGGACCAGAACACCTTGTTGGTGCTGGACTCCGCGCCGATCTGTCCGCCCTTGACCAGCCTGCTGGCGGTGGCGTAGGTGGACAGCGCATAGGCCTCGGCATCCATCCAGGCGCGCGTGACCGCTTCACGCAGCGAGGGATCGCGGTCGGCCTGCTCCCGATGCTCGAGATAGAGTTGCACCAGCGCCCGCGCGGTCTCCTGGAAGCGCGCCGGCGAGCGCAGCATCAGCCCGCGCTCGAAACCGGCGGTGGCCATCGCCACGTGCCAGCCCGCGCCCTCCGCCGCCAGGCGGTTCTCCGCCGGCACCCGCACATCGTCGAAAAAAATCTCGGCAAAGCCGGTCAGGCCGTTGAGCTGGCGGATGGGCCGCACCGTGATGCCCGGCGTATCCAGCGGCATCAGCAGGAAGGTCAGGCCGTGGTGGCGCGACGAGCCGGGATCGGTGCGGAACAGGCCGAACAGCCAGTCGGCCCAGACCGCGCGGGTCGACCAGATCTTCTGCCCGTTGAGCACGTACTCGTCGCCCTGCCGGATGGCGGTGCAGCGGATCGCGGCCATGTCGGAGCCCGCGTTCGGCTCCGACCAGCCCTGCGCCCATACGTGCTCGCCGGCGGCCATGCGCGGCAGGAAACGCGCCTTCTGCTCCGGCGTGCCGAACTCCATCAAGGTCGGCCCGAGCAGGAAGATGCCGTTCTGGTTGACGCGCATCGGCGCGCCGGCCCGCCAGTACTCTTCCTCGAAAATCAGCCATTCGATCAGGTCGCAGCCGCGTCCGCCCAGCTCTTTGGGCCAGGTGACCATGCTCCAGCGTCCCTCGTACAGGGTGCGCTCCCAGGCGCGATGCTGCGTGAAGCCTTCGGCGGTGTCGAAGCTGGCCAGCGGCGCGCGCGGCACGCGTTCGGCCAGCCAGGCGCGGATCTCGGCCCGGAAGGCCTGCTGGCGTTCGGTGTATTCAAGATGCATCTGGCCGCCTCACGCGTTGACGGTGGGAGCCTGCGCCGCGAAGCGCGCCTCGCGCCCTTCCACGAAGGCGGCGCGCGCCTCGTCGGAATCCGCGCTCATATAGGCTTGCAGCGTGAAGCCCTGCTCCCAGCGGTACTTGTCCTCGAGATTGCCGTCCTCCACGCCGTTGAGCGCCTCCTTGGCCAGGCGCACCATGGCCGGGCTCTTCCGGGCGATCCGCCGCGCCATCTCCAGCGCGGTATCGCGTAGTGCCGTGCGCGGCACCACCCGTTCCACCGCCCCCAGGCGGTAGGCCTCGGCGGCGTCGATCATGTCGCCGGTGAAATACATCGCCCGCACCTTCTGCACGCCAAACATGCGCTGCAGGTGGGCACCGCCGCCCATGGCGCCACGGTCGATCTCCGGCACGCCGAAGCGCGCGCACTCGGCGGCGATCAGGATGTCAGCCGCGCCGCAGATGCCGATGCCGCCGCCGAGCACGAAGCCGTGCACCGCCGCGATAACAGGCTTTGGATTGCGGTGGACCGCGCGGAAAGTGGCGTAGTTGCCGGCGTTGACCGCCACGATGCGCTGCGGGTGCGCCGCCAGCTCCTTGATGTCGACCCCGGCGCAGAAGCCGCGCCCCTCGCCGCGCAGCACGATCACGCGCACGGCGTCATCCCCGCCGAGCCGCTCGATGGCCGCCGCCAGCGCATGCCAGCCCGCGCTGTCCAGCGCGTTGACCGGGGGATGGGCGATCGCCAGTTCCGCCACGCCGTCCCGCACCTCGATGTGGAAGGGCTGGGTACCGTCCTGTGCTACAGGCTCGCTTGATCTCGTCGTTGTCATGAACGTCTGCCTTCAATATTCAATAGATGGCTTGGATGGGGTTGCTGCGTTCCGGCCTGGCGCTGGCTGGTCCCGCCAGGGCAGCCAGGCGTGCCTGGGCCTGCGCAGCGATGCGGGCAACGATCTGCTCGCAGGATTCAATGGCGCCAATGGCCGCCGCGGCCTGTCCGCTCGGCAGCACGCCTTCGTCGGGGTGGCCCTCTACCATGGCGCGCTGGATCAGCACGGGCGCGTTGGCCGCCATCAGCGTCTGCGCCGCGGTGTAATCGTGCTGGCGCAGCGCGCGCCAGCCAACCGCCAGCATCTGCACAAGCCCCATGCCGCTGTGCCGGCGCCACTGGCGGGCGGTGGCCAGCGCCATCAGCGTGCGGCGCAGCGGTCCGGCCTGCTCCAGCGCCAGCAGCAGGCGGTTGTCGATCATCCGCTGCGGCAAGCCGTCGATGGCAAGCGAGACGCGGATCTGCGCCGCGTCCCGGACCGCCACGTAGCGCGCCAGCGTTTGCGCCGGCACCGGCGACTCACTCGACATCAGGAAGCGCGTGCCCATGGCGATCCCCGCCGCGCCGTAGGCCAGCGCCGCCGCCAGCCCGCGGCCGTCGAAGAAGCCGCCCGCGGCCACCACCGGCACCGCCACCTTGTCCAGCACTTGCGGCAGCAGCAGCGTGGTGGGCGTGCCACCCGTATGCCCGCCGCCCTCGCCGCCCTGCACGGTCACCACGTCAGCGCCCAGTTCCACGGCCTTGGCGGCGTGCTTGGCTGCGCCCACGGTGGGCATGCACACCACGCCCGCGGCCTTGAGCCGGCCGATCATGGCGGCGTCCGGCCCGCGCCCGTAGCTGACCGCGCGCAGCCGGTGGCGGATGGCCATCTCGACTACCTCATCCGCGTTGGGCTGGAACATATGGAAGTTGATGCCGAAGGGCTGGCCCGTGAGCGCCTTCACCCGCAGGATCTCTTGCTCGACTTCGCCCGGCTCGATGGTGGCGCCGGCCAGGAAGCCGAAGGCCCCGGCATTGCTGGTGGCGGCCACCAGGCGGGCATCGGCCACCCAGCCCATCGCGGTCTGCACGATCGGATAGCGGCAACCCAGCAAGTCGCACAGCACGGTATGCAGGGGCGCGCCGCTCATGCCGCCTTCTCCTCGCCGGTGCGTTGCGATGCCGCCATGGCGCGTGCATCAAAGCCGCCCAGCTTGTCGCCACTGACCAGCTCATTGTGGGCGTGGGCGAAGTGGTGCCAGGCAAAGGCGGCATCCATGGCGGCGCGCTTGCCCTGCAGTTCTTCCACGTGATTGATGGCCTGCTTGGTGAGGCTCAAGCCCAGCCGTGGCATCTGCGCGATCTTGGCCGCCATGCCCTGCGCAGCGGCATCCAGCGCCTCGCGCGGCACCACGCGGTTGACCATGCCCATCTGGTAGGCGCGCTGGGCATCCATGCGCTCGCCCATGAAGAGGAATTCCTTGGCGATGCGCGGGTTGAGCTCGTAGGCGTGCGCGAAATACTCGACGCCCGGAATGCCCATGCGCACCACCGGATCGGCGAAGAAGGCATCGTCCGACGCGACGATCAGGTCGCACACCCAGGCCAGCATCAGGCCCCCGGCAATGCAGGCACCGTGCACCATCGCGATGGTCGGCTTGGGCAGGTCGCGCCAGCGCCGGCACATGCCGAGGTAGACCTCCTGCTCGCGGGTGTAAAGCATCTCGCCGCCGGGCTTGCCCACATGGTCGGGCCAGAGCGAGACGCGCTCGAACGACTCGCCAATGTCGCGCCCCGGCGTGCCGATATCGTGACCGGCCGAGAAGTGCTTGCCGGCGCCGCGCAGGATCACGACCTTGACCGCGTCGTCCGCAGCCGCGCGCCGGAAGGCCTCGTCCAGCGCGTAGGTCATCTTGGAGTTCTGCGCGTTGTGGTACTGCGGCCGGTTCATGGTGACGGTGGCCACGCCGTCGGCCGCTGCATAGAGCACCTCGGCGTTGGGGCCCAGCCCGAGGGATTCGGTGGCTTGCGATGACATGGTGTTCCTCACGCGCCGCGAACGGCCGGGTTGTCGCGCACGATGGTGGCACGCAGGTTGTGCGGATCGAGCCGGACTATGACGGCCAGCTCCTCCGCAGTGGGCGCGGCCGTTTCCGGCAGTATTTCTCCGGATGCGTTGGCCAGTGCGAAGCCTGTGGCTGCCCGCACCTGCTCCAGGCTGACGCCGGGATGCAGCGAACACACGCGGATGGCGTGATCGGGACCGGTGAAATCCATCACGCACAGGTCGGTCACGATGACCCGCAGGTCGACAAAGCTGCGCATGCCTTCGATCCGGCGCGCCGGGTTATAGCCCACGCTGCACACCATATCGACCTCGCCGGCGACAAAGGCGCGCGGGCTATGCGCCGGCACAAAGAAGGAGTTGGCGTGGTGGATGCTGTTGCCGGGAAAGCCGCGTGCGCCGAGCAGCTGCTTCTTTGGCCGCGCATGCGTGCCGCCGAGCATGGAGATATTGGCCTGGCCGAAGCGGTCGATCTGGGTGGGCATCACCAGCGCATGCCGGCGCCCGCCCCACAGGCAGTCGAACACGCGCGCATAGCCCATCCAGCCGCTGGCGCGCACCTTGAAGCCCGCCTCGCGGCGCCCCAGCGGCACCGGCTCTTCCACCAGGTAGGCTTCGCCGTCGGTCAGCATCAGGCCGGGGTTGTGCAGCCACCGCGCCAGCCCGGCCGCGATGCGCGGGCCGGTGCCGATGCCGGTGGCCATGACCTCGCCGTCGTCGCGCCAGGCGCGGGCCGCGGCGGCGATCATCAGTTCGGCGAGAGTGAATTGTTGAGTGGCGCTCACGATGGCTCCTTCTCCTTGTGACGGGTTCAAAGGACCGGCAACGGCAGGTCCAGCACGTGGCCCATGCCACCGATCTTGTCCAGGTAGCCGGCTTCGGTGTCGCCGATCACGTCCTTGCGGTAGGTGGCGAAGCCCGCCGCTTGCTCGGCGCTGGCGCAGTAAGCCTTCAACTGCGGCAGGTCAAAACCATAGACAGGCCCGCAGGAAGTGGGATGCGCACCGCCCGGCGCGTGCACCACGCCGCTGACGAGCGCGCGCTCGAACGGGTTGTTGCGCGCCCGCGCCAGGTCTTCGTCCTCCAGGCGGCCGTGCAGGACCTCGCAGCTCACATAGCACTGGCCGGCCGCCCGCGCGAACCATTCGTCGAAGAAGGGATCCGGGCCGTCGATGCGGGTATTGCCCAGCACATCGCTTTCGTTGACGTGCAGCAGCGCGGCGTCCAGCGCGATGGCCGGCATCGCCAGCAGGACTTCGCCATCGGCGTAGGGCGAGCGGACGGTCTTGAGTTCGGGGTTGCAAGCCAGCACGTCGGTCCCGAGCCCGGCGCGCGTCGGCAGGAACGGCAGGCGCGCGGCGGCGGCGCGCAGGCCGAGCTGCAACATACCCTCGTCGAGTTCCCAGACGTCGATTTCCCCGCGCTCGCGCGCCCCGCGAAAATGCGGCTCCAGCGGGATCACGTCAAGCGAGACGAAGCCGAACACCACCTTGCGCACCTTGCCCGCTGCGCACAGCATGCCGACTTCCGGGCCGCCGTAGGCCACCACGGTGAGATCCTTCAGCGGCGAGCGCAGGATTTCCCGCACCAGCGCCATCGGCTTGCGGCGGGGCCCCCATCCACCGATGCCGATGGTCATGCCATCGGCGAGGCGGGCGGCCACTTCGGCCGCGGTCATGGTCTTGTCCAGTGTCTTGAGCATAGTTCTAGCGATATCCGATGCTGAAATCGTGGCCCCACAGGCTGACCCGGGTGGCCTCGTAGGCGGCGTGCTGGCTCCAGTCGACCACCAGCCCGCCGTAGCCGTACTCGAGGTCGAAGCCGCCGGGCGTCTTCATGTAGAAGGAAACAACGCGATCGTTGCAGTGCTGGCCCAGCGTGGCCGAGAGCGCCACGCCATGCTGCTGCGCGCGGTCGAGCGCGCGGCCCACCTCCGTCATGTCCTGCACCTCGGCCATCACATGGATGCAGCCGCTGGGCGCGCTCGCCTCGAAGATGGCCAGGCTGTGGTGCCGCCCGTTGCCGCAATGCAGGAAGTGGATGCGCTTCTCCGGCTCGGCCGGATCCGTGGTGAAGCGCGCGCGGAAGATATCCGACAGGCCGAAACCCATCACATCGCGCAGGAAGGCATAGGTTTCGTCGAAGGCCGGAGCCGGCAGCACGGAGTGCCCCGCGCCCAGCGGATCGGTGACGAAGCACGACACGCCGATGGGCGAGACAAAGCGCAGGAAGTCCGAACGCATGCCCCAGAAAATCTCGTGCCGGTTGCCGGAAGGATCGGTGAACCAGGCCATGGCCTGGGTGCGCCGCTGGATGCGCTCGGTCTCGCTGGCATGGGTGACTTCCACGTTGGCCGCGCGCAACGTTGCGAGCGCGTGGTCGAAAGCCGCCTCGCCGGCCAGCTCCCAGCCCGATGCCAGGTAGCGGTCCCGCTTGCCGGGTACGATCAGGTAGCGGTAGTCGCGCTCGTCCATCTTGAGGTAGAGCGCGCCGTGGGGGGCGTTGGTGCACGCCATGCCGAGCACTTGCTCGCCGTAGTGGCGCCAGCGTTCGGTGTCGGTGGACTCGACGACGATATAGCCGAGTGCTCGGATGTCCATCATGCTGCCTCCTCGCTGTTCTTGGAATTCATTTGCTGCCGGGTTGGGTGCGGCAGGTTGGTGAAGCCATTGTTCAGCGGAAGTGGGATGTGTACATCGTCTGTTGGGACTAGCCTTGTGGGATTGGTTTGCTGTTTCTAGCTCCACTGGCGCGGGTTTTGGCGTTTTTGGGGTGGGGTTTTCCTGCTTCTAGCTGCTGATGCAGATTAGCGTGAGTGGGCGGTGTTTTGGGGCTTCTAGCTGCTGTCGCGGCTGTACGGGGCTGACCGTTTTAGAACGTGTGAGATGTCACTTTTCTTTACTCGTAAAGAGGGTGAGGACAAATTCAGGCATTGGACAATCGGCGTACGAGCAAACGTGCCTGAGATAGCCAGACCCAGGCGGTT
>NZ_JBWKVH010000037.1:0-77624 GCF_059421605.1 Cupriavidus sp. GW821-FHT02F09 | reverse complement strand
GAGTCTTGGGGTGTGGTCATGGAAGGCAGCATAGGGAGACATCGCACAGGTTTCAATGATGTAGAGATCATTACAAAAGTTCGTGCGATTATGGGATTTCGTCCCAATTGCGATCTCGCGTAGCTAGATCTAGTAAATGCTGCATCACAGCATTTCCACTAAAGGCGGACACCCGGCGTACGACAAGTGCACTGAAGGGCGAGTGTTTGCACCACGCGATTGGACGGCCAGCCGACGGCATTCCGCATGAACACGCACCTCGGACCGCACCGCGCGAGGTCGGGGTTCGGTTGCGGTACAGACAGCCGCCAACAAGAAGTGCAACCGCGCCATGCCACTTGACCAGGCACGGGCCACCATGGCAGCTGGAGTTCAGAGTTAAGCGAGCAAAGATTCCGTTGAGTGAGCGAAACCCGTCCTTGGTGAGGGTTCTTTTGCGCCCCCATTCATGCCGATAACTATTCTTGAACTAAACCCCTGACGCGGTAGGGTTGGCCAGCCTTAGCGGAGCGCCGCCGGTCGGGTTACGTGGTCATTGCCGGCACTGCCAGATCGTCTCGCAACGGGCCAGCAGAAAGCTCGGAGAGTCGCTGCTCGGCGTGATGCTGGACGATGGCCAAGGTTTCGATACGGAGAGGTTCGGAACGACGGATACATCCGAATCCCCTATCGGGCGTGGCTCATAGCTCCGAAACCCTGTCCATTTCGCCGGTTGGAAAGATGGGGGACGATGTGCTCATCAGTCGATCTTACTTACTTGGCTCGGTACCGAATACCGGGGATGCTGCGTGGGATCTGCAGCGGCCCCGTGGACATTTAGCAGGCTAGGTCGCTGTCGAGCCAGATGGCTCTAATCGACCCCGAAGAACCGTCCAGCCTCCGGCAGCAGGAGTGGCGGCTATCAGAGTGAGGATTCAACCGGTCGTTCGGGTCTGGTTCATCGCGAAGACCGCTTCCGAAGTGCAGCCGCCATTGCGGCTCTTTATTTTCGGCTCGGCGCGGTAGAACAGGTCCAGAAGCGATCGGGGTGAGTCGGTGAATGCTCAGGCAGCCATTGCGACTGCCTTAGTCGTTCGGCTAGTGGTCTGGCCCGTTCGGCATGCGGGACTGCGGCAACACACGGCGCGGGAAACGCACCCGATACCCACAGAGCGGCGCGTGGTCAGGCAAGAGTCAGGGCCGTACCACTTGTGCCACCCCGCGTCGTCTCAGTTCGAAGCGATCCCGGCCTGTCGGACCACCTCGCGCCAGCGTGGGACCTCCTGGCGGATCGCCGCAGTCATCGCTTCCGGGGTGCCAGGCTCGATCTCCCTGCCTACCTGCTCGTAGCTGCTGCGAATGTCGGCGGACTCCATGACCGCGGCCAGTTCCTTGTTCAGCCGGTTGACAATGGGCGTGGGCAAGTCCCGCGGCGCCACCACGCCGATCCAGACCGCGTCAAAGCCCTGCCAGCCGAGTTCGGCCAGGGGTGGCGTGTCCGGCAGCAAGGCCAGCCGCCGGGTACCGGTGATCGCCAGCGGCCGGAGCTTGCCGGCGCGGATCTGCGGCAACAAGGGCGCCACGCCTTCCAGCAGGACATCGACCTCTCCGCTTATGACGGCCATGGTAGCGGCAGGGCCCTTGTATGGAATGTGCTGGATATCCACGCCGGTGGCCGCCTTCAGACGCGAATCTGGTCGTTTTCATAGATCACGCGATGATTCGCAGGTGCGGCCACGACTGCATCATGGTCCATGGGCCACTCGGCTGCAAACCGTGTCCGCTGTCAGCCGCGCCCTCGGCCGGCTGGAAGAGAAACTGGAGACCACGCTGATGCGGCGAACCACGCGCAGGCTGGAACTGACCGAGGAGGGATGCGCCTTCCTAGCCCACGCTAGCAGGATACTGGACGCAGTCGAGTCCGCCGAGGAACAGATGGCGGTGCGTCGGTATAAGCCGGCCTGGATTCGAGGACTTCCTGGAAACCAAAGTCATAAACGGAGCTTGACGCGGTAATCCGTGGAGTCTCGACATCTGCGGAAGAGGCAATGCCGGGCGTACTCGCGTGACGCCCGGCTCTCGACGCGAGGCCCGTTAGGCGTCGCGTTTTACGGCGGTCAGGCAGTTTCTTCTTCTTCCCGTGCGGCCATCCAATTCAGCAAAACGGTCCTGCCCCACTGAATGTCGTCGCGTATTGCGCCCGATGCCATCTTCGCGTCGTGCTTCGTCAGTCCTTCTAGCACACGGTAGTGCGGATGCTCGTCCAGGCTTTCCCGGCTGGCTTGCAGTTCAGTGTGAAAGACGTGTAGCAGGGGGGCCATGCGTACCCACATGCTCTCGACGACCGAAAACAGGTTCGGCAGATGCGAGGCCGCCAGCAGTTCGAAATGGAATTTGCGGTTCTGGCTTGCTGCTTCGCGCGGGCTGGTTGCCACCGCCTTGATGAACGCTTCATGCGTCTTGCGCAGCCGGGCGATTTCCTGCGGCGTCACCCGAAGTGCGGCCGCTTCCGCGGCAGCGCCTTCGAGGAGGGTGCGCATCAACTGGATCTCGGACACCGTATCCGCATCGAGTTCGGGCACCGTGATTGATATTGCCGCTGTCATCGTCAGGGCTTGTTCGCTGACGAGCCGGAAGATTGCCTCACGCACTGGCGTACTGCTCGTTCCCAGCGATTGGGCCAGTTCCGCCACGCGCAATCGTTCGCCCGGAACGTACTTGCCACTCATCAGTGCGGACCGGATCTGGTCATAGACGCGTGAAGACAGATTGCTCTTCTCCACGCGCGCTAGTTCTCTCGTGACGTCTTGCCTCGATAGGGGATGTTTAAGGACACATCATATGTCATACGCAATGCCCATCTACACGTCATCCCGGAATCTATCCCATACGGCCGGCTGGCCAGCAAGGCAATTGCCGGTTCCAGGCCGAGTGGCTTACTGGTGGCAACGAGACTCCAACACACCGCAGCCGTGCCCACCTCGGGGGTGGGCACGGCCTCGGCGACGCTACGGAGCGGCGGTCAGAGCCGGATCAGCTGCTTGCCTTGGGCATCCCCTGCCTTGAGGGCAGCCAGTGCCGCGGGCAGCGCAGCGAAATCGTACATGGTGGTCTCCGGCAACTGCAGATTGCCGCCGCGAAGCTGCTCGAACAGCCTGAGGCCGGCGCCCCGCCACTCTTGCCAGTCCTGTGCGGCTGCGAAGGCATGGGCGCTGTTGAGCGCTACCTCATGAAGCGAGATCGCACTAGTGAAGGCGGGCAGTGGCGCCTGCTCCTGGCGGTCCTGGATGCAGACCAGATGCCCGTTGTAGCCGAGTTGAGCGGCCAGCGAGCGGGCATGGTCGCCGCTGACCGTATCGAATGCGGCGTACAGCCTGCGCGTGCCGAGCACGGCCTGTAGTCGGTCGAGCCAGCCCAGCTCGCGGTAGTCAAAGGCGCCGGCCACGCCAAGGGCAATGAGCCGGGCGTGATGCCTCGTCGAGGCAGCGGCCCAGACCCGCCAGCCGCGCGCGAGCGCCAACTGGACGAGGATCAAGCCAACGCTGCCGCCCGCGCCGCTCACCAGCACGTCGCGCGCCGGCGCGTCGGGCACTTTTTGCAGCGCTTGCCAGGCGGTCAGCCCAGGACAGGGCAGGCTAGCGGTGAGTTCGTCGCTCACGTTTTCGGGCACCGGCAACAGGCATTCGGCGCGCAGGCA
This sequence comes from Cupriavidus sp. GW821-FHT02F09, assembly GCF_059421605.1. Lineage (NCBI taxonomy): Bacteria > Pseudomonadati > Pseudomonadota > Betaproteobacteria > Burkholderiales > Burkholderiaceae > Cupriavidus > Cupriavidus sp. GW821-FHT02F09. The sequence continues at coordinate 73,948 of NZ_JBWKVH010000037.1, read as the reverse complement.
GGTGTATTCGGCAAAGCTGCCGTCGCGCGCCAGGTCCTGGTGGTAGGCAAAGCGGGCTCCGACAGGCAGCCGCACGCCGTCTCCCAGCGCTGCGATGCTGCCGAGGCCGTCGACGCCGGGTACGTGGCCTGGGCGCCACGCTGCGTGGCCCCATTCGATCATCTTCCAGTCCACCGGATTCAGGGCGATGATGCGGTTTGCCAGCAGTACTTCGCCAGCCCCGGGCAACTGCATCGCCTTGCGCTGCAGCTTCAAGGCCGAGGGCTCGCCTGTCTCGGACCAGGTCCAGGCAAGGTATTCGCGCGGGGAGGACTGGCGATCGTCGGTAGGTTGATGCATCTGGGGTTCCTCAGGCGGTTTCTGGCTGAGCATTGGCGATGCGCGCGTCGTCGTGAAAGTGCGGCAGTACGTGCGCCGCGATTTCCTCCATGACTTCCTGCACCGGCCGGTGGCTGCGGCGGAAGTGCAGGCCGATATGTCCGGCGCCGGCTTCGCGCATGGCATGGAGCTCGGCAATCAGGCCGTTGCGGCCAACTGCCGCGCCAAAGCGCTGGCGTTGCAGCGGCGCGTTCGCATGGTCCAGCAAGTCAAGATGGATAAAGCTGATGTAAGGCTTCGCGCCGGCCACGCTGCGCCAGAGCACGCTGCGGCGCGTGTGGTCTTCCGGCGTGCCGGGATAGGCAAGCCACCCGTCCATATGCTCACCTACCCAAGAGGGGGTCTGCTGGGCCAGTCCTGCTACCAACAGGGGCAATGGCTTATGAAGGCGCGGCAATACCTTGACGCCAGCGGGCAACTCGGCCGCGCCCACGTCGCGCAACAGTGCTACCTGGTTGCGGAAGGCCTCGCCGCGGTGTTCGAAGTCGCGGCCGAAGACCGGGTATTCGATGGGGCGATCGTCGCTGGCCACCCCGAGCAGTAGCCTGCCGTTGCTGAGATGATTTACTGTGGCGGAGGATTTCAGTGTCAGCACCGGTTCGCGCAGCGGCAGCACCACCGCGGCCGTGCCGAGCAGGATGCGCTCGGTCACGCCCGCCAGGTAGCCCAGGTAGCTGAAGGTTTCGAAGACCTGCGCGGCGTCCCCGAACTGCGGGTCATAGAGCGGTACGTCCCGCACCCACAGCGCGCGAAAACCGAGTTGATCTGCCAACCTGGCCAACTCGCCGTGCCGGGCCAGGTCCGGCTCTCCGGGCAGGCGGCCGGCCTGGCGGCGCGCAAGGTCGCCGGCAGGCGACCAGTCATTGTCCAGCGGCAATTCGACGCCGACGCTGAAGCCTCCGGCGGTCAGTTTTTCCAATGCGGATGGCATGGCGATTCCTTGTGTGCCGGTCTATGCGGCGGCCTTGGTTTCGAGCGAGGCGGCGGTGTAGTGGGGGTAGTCTGTATAGCCGGCAGCAGCACCCCCGAAATACTTGGAGCGGTCGCCCACACTGAGCGGCAGCTTGTGCTGCAGGCGGTAGGGCAGATCCGGGTTGGCAACAAACGCGCGGCCGAAGCCGATCAGGTCCGCCCAGCCATTGGTCAGCGCTTGCTCGGCACGCGCCAGGGTGTAGTTGCCGGAATAGATCAGCGTGCCCGGATAGATGGCGCGCAACGCTTCCTTGAACGCCGCCGGCATCACCGGGGCATCTTCCCAGTCCGCCTCGGCGATATGAATATTACCAACACCGATCTGCCCGAGCGCATGCGCAGCGGCAAGGTAGGTGGCTTCCGGCGTGTCGTCGACCGCGCCTTGCAGGGTGGTCAACGGCGCCAGCCGCACACCGATGCGTTCCTTTCCAACCACGTCGGTCACGGCCTGGGCCACTTCCTTGAGGAAGCGCAGCCGATTGGACAGCGAACCGCCATATTCGTCATCACGGGCATTGGCTTGCGAATCGATAAACTGGTTGATCAGGTAACCATTGGCGCCATGTAGTTCAACGCCGTCGAAGCCAGCCTCCAGCGCGTTTCGCGCGGCGCTGGCATAGTCCGCGATGATGCCCCGGATTTCGTCGACAGCAAGCGCGCGCGGCGTGGAATGCTGGATCATCTCGCCGACGCCGGCTTGCGGGCCGCGTCCCTCCGGATCGACGAATACCTTGACGCCATCCGCGACCAGCGCCGATGACGAAACCGGCGCGGCATTGTCCGGCTGCAGTGACGTGTGCGAAACCCGGCCCACATGCCAGAGCTGCGCGAACATTCTGCCGCCGGCGGCATGCACCGTGTCGGTGACCTTGCGCCAGCCGCGCACCTGCTCCGTGCTGTAGATGCCGGGGGTCCAGGCATAGCCCTGGCCTTGCCTGCTGATCTGCGTGCCTTCGGAAATGATCAAGCCTGCGCTAGCGCGCTGGCTGTAGTACTCGGCCATGAGGTCGGTGGCGATGTCGCCGACGCCAGCCCGCGAGCGGGTCATAGGAGGCATGACGATGCGGTTGGGCATCTCGATGTTGCCGAGGCGGTAGGGAGTGAAAAGCATGGTTCTCTCGCACGTAGGAAGGGTTGGGCTGAAAGCCGCCACGAGGAGCCGGCCAGCATGAAGACCCTTGGGGTTGCTCCGGCCGCGTTGCCGGCAAGATGTGGCAATTATCGGGAGAACCCGGGTTCCGAAAAAACCCCGCCGCGGGCAAATGATTCTTGCGCCCAGGTCAAGGATATGTCGATGTGCGCCCTGCGCTGGAGAACAACGGAGCGCGGGAGAACGGCTAGGAAACTGGCGGCTTTGGATGCGCCTCCGCGGCAAGGGCCGCCGGGCATTGTTGCCTCGGATTTGGGATCAACTCTATCGAAATGTCCGTTTCACCGAGGAGGTAAAACGGTGGATCGCTTTCGACACGATGCGGACCATGAACATCATGGGCATGTATCGCTGGGTATCGAATCACCGTCGGGGAGAGTGGTAAGGCCGCGTCGACCACGGCACGTTTAGGGGCTGAGGCGCTGGTTCCTGGGCGTGTTGGCGATCGCGCCGGCGCTAGCCGCAGTGACCACGAGGACCGATCGCGAGCCGCTGGTGCGGTGCTAATCTGCCCGGTGAATAGATCGTTCGCTCATCGGCCAAAGTCGCCACTTCCAACCGGTAGCGTCCAGGACGACCCTCCAAATCACCCGGCCCCTAGGCGACCTTGCGGCAATTGCTGTCGCCACACGTCTTCCCTATTGTGGGGATGCCATCCGGAAGACTTCCGGCTCGGCGCGATGTACTATCAGTTCAAGGCAACGTGCCTCAGCCCTCACGAGGGTGGTGAGATCCCTAGCCACGATTCCGCTCATCAACTGCCTCAAGCAAGAAATCCAGGAACGTACGCACCTTTGCCGACAGATTTCGGCTGCTGGGATAGACGGCTGAAACTGCCTGGGACGGTGGACGTACGTCCGCCAGTACCTCGACCAGGCGACCACTACGAAGATCATCATCAACCGTGAAATCGAGCAATTGCGCGATACCGGCATCGCTGAGTACGGCAGCCAGCGTGCCCAGCGGGTGATCAAAGGTCATGCTCGAGCGAATGGCGACTTCGCTTTTGGAATTCCCCTCTGCAGAAAAAGTCCAAGGCAGGACGCGTCCGCTATCGGGCATAAGCAACCCCAGGCAATTATGCTGGCGCAAATCATCGGGGCTGCGGGGGACATCATGCTGGCGCAGGTACGCTGGCGTGGCAACGACACGAAACTGTGCCTCATGCAAGCGGCGCACAACTAGCCGTGAGTCTGCTATCTGCCCCAGCCGGATAGCCATATCAAAGTCCTGTTTCACAAAATTAGCCAACGAATTGCTAAGAGAGACTTCGATCCTCACTTGCCCCATGTAGCGCTCGACGTACCGCGGGATCAGTGGGATGACGCGCTTGATGCCGTAACTGTAAGGCAGGCTTATGCGCAGCACTCCGCGAGGCCTGCTATGGCAGGTAAGCGCCTGCTCTACCTCTTGGATGCTTTCCAGCGCCTGGTGGCAGGTCTTGTAGTAAGCAAGTCCGTCGTCCGTCAGGCGGATGGCGCGGGTTGTGCGCTGAAACAGCTTGAGCCCCAACCTGTTCTCCAAGCGCCGCACAGCCTTACTAATCGCGGACGGTGTGGTCCCCAGGGAGGCCGCCGCCGCGGTGAAACTCTGCGCTTTCGCCGCGGCGCAGAACAGTTCCACTGTATTCAGTCTGCTTGTGCCCAGATCTTTCATGACGTGTGTCCCCGAAAGGAAGTATCGCGGCATCATCCCTTGCCGCGCGGAGCTTGGCCAACGTGATATGGCCGACTCGCAATGCTGCATGTTCAAGAATTTGTGCCGCCGTGGCACAAATGAAATGCTGCCAGATGACTTCTTGTTAGTAGGGACTACTCGTAGAGTATGAAGTCATCAGGATCGTAACTATATGGAGTCTAGGGATGAACAGAATCCAATTTTTTCCTGCGTCACCGAGACTGCACTTGGGCGTAATCGTAGGGCGCGCACTGCTGGGCGCGCTGTTTGTCGTATCTGGCTTGTTGAAAATCGGACATTTTGCCAGCGTTTCGGCAATGCTCACAACCTTAGGGCTGCCATTCGTGCAGTGCGTCACCGTCCTTGTCATCATCGTCGAAGTTGGTGTAGGGCTGGCATTGGCGCTAGGTTGGAAAACGCGGTTGGCCGCTGCGGTACTGGCGCTGTTTGTGGTTCCGGCCACGCTTACCTTCCATAGCTTCTGGCTCGCTGACTCTGCCAACTACAGTAACCAGCTGAATCATTTCCTCAAGAATAGCGCCCTGTTCGGCGCATTGCTGATGCTCGCATGCACCGATGCAATCCCACGCCTCAGCCGGGCTGCCGACTAGGCAAAGTCGAGAGTCCGTGGCGAACCTTCGCTCAGGATCTGAGCCGGGTTGCCATCAATATCCAACAATGCCCCAACAGGAGGCACCTGCGATGTTTAAACCGCAGCCCACTATAGACGTTTCAGCGGTCGTGGACACAAGCCGCCTCAGCACCTTTCAGATCTGGATCCTGGTGCTGACTGGCCTGACAGTCATCATCGATGGGTTCGACGTGCAATCCATGGGCTTCGTCGCGCCCGCCATCATCCAGGCCTGGGGTGTGGACAAGGCTGCGCTCGGCCCGGTATTCGGCGCCGGCTTGCTGGGCATGCTTCTGGGTTCGCTGGCCTTCAGTGTCGTTGCCGACAAGGTGGGGCGCCGCCCGGTCTTGATCTGGGCTACGCTTGCCTTTGCGCTGTGCATGCTCGCCACTTCTCAGGCGACCACCATTACGCAACTGTTGGGGCTGAGGTTTGCTACGGGCGTGGGCCTGGGCGCCATCATGCCCAACGCCATGGCGCTGGCGAGCGAGTTCAGCCCCAAGCGCAAGCGCGTGACGCTGATGATGCTGGTGTCTTGCGGTTTCACTGTCGGTGCGGTGCTGGGTGGTCTGATCTCGGCCGTGCTCATTCCGGCCTGGGGCTGGCAGTCCGTTTTCATCGTGGGTGGCATGGTGCCGATGGTGCTTGCGATCTTGATGTTTCTGCAGATGCCTGAGTCCATGCAGTTCTTGGTGGTGCGCAGCGTGCGGCTCGATCGGGTAGCGGCGTGCCTGCGCCGCATCGACCCGTCCCTGGCGGTCACGCCGGATACGCGCTTGGTCGTGCACGACGCTCGCCAGGGTGGCGTACCCGTGCTGGAGCTGTTTCGCGGCGGCCGCGCCAGGACGACCTTGCTCCTTTGGGCAGTCAATTTCATGAACCTGCTCAATCTATACTTTCTCTCCAACTGGCTACCCACGATCGTCAAGAGCGCCGGGCTCCCGACTTCGACGGCGGTGCTGGTAGGCACGACGCTGCAGATAGGTGGGGTGGTCGGAACGCTAGCGATGGGGCCGGCGATTGACCGCATCGGCTTCTTCAAAGTACTCGTGCCGGCCTTCCTGTTGGCAGCGGTCACAATTGCAACTATCGGTCAGTCTGGTCTACCGCCGGCATTGCTGTTTCTCGTTGTCGGCATCACTGGGATCTGCATCATTGGCGGTCAGCCTGCGGTAAATGCCCTGGCTGCCACTTACTATCCGACCGCGTTGCGCTCCACTGGCGTGGGCTGGAGCCTGGGAGTGGGACGAGTTGGCTCCATTGTGGGGCCGGTGGTCGGAGGCGAACTGATCCGGCTGAACTGGTCTAATGCCGACCTATTCCTCGCTGTGGCTGTGCCGGCTGTAATCTCCGCGCTGATGCTGTTGCTGATGGCGAGGCGTCCCCACTTGGCAATCAACGCAAGCGAAGCGCAATGACGGCGTTGTGTACGCAGCCCGTGCAGTCTTCCAACGAGCGATTGCAGTACGGTCGCGCACCTGCTATTGATGCTCGGTTCATGCTGCTGTCCGGGCCAACTCCCGGCTGGCGTTCTTTGACGGCCCCTCCAGCGAATCCGGCACCTGCGATCCGCGACAGAGGGAAACCATCTACCCCGGAGGTGTCAAAAAGCCAGGTGAATGACTGCTCGCTGCTGACCAGAGTGACGGTTTCGCCGAGTGCGACAATGATACAGGGAGGGTTGGCATCCAGGCGGACGAAGCGGTCAGCCGATTCGCTGGAAGCAGCTCCTCCTGGGGGATTGAGTGGATCAGCCCAAACCGGGAAGAGGAGATATAGCCGAAGGGGAAATGCGAAAGCCAGGGCGGCGATCTTCGACATGAGGAACTCCAGTGGAATCGCTACTTGAGCAGAAATGGTGCGGTGTATCGAGAACCATAGATCACTGGACTCAACGCCACGCTGTCGCCAGCCTTACGGAATTGTCATTCAGCATGCATATGATTTCGGTTAAAAATGACGTCCGGAACTGGGTTTCCTGCTCAAGGGACATCAAATGAAAATTCTGATCGTCGAAGACGAGGCCAAGACAGCAGACTACTTGCGCATAGGTTTGACCGAGAGCGGATGTGTGGTCGATGTGGCAAGCAATGGCATCGATGGGAGACATCTGGCTGTACAGAACGACTACGACGCGATTGTGCTTGATGTCATGCTGCCCGGTATCGATGGATTTGCCGTACTGGAAGCGCTCAGGGCCAGCCGACAGACACCTGTGATCATGCTGACCGCCCGTGACAGGATCGAAGACCGCGTGAAAGGTCTGCAGGCGGGCGCTGATGACTACTTAATCAAACCCTTCTCATTCCTCGAACTGCAGGCACGATTGCATGTGTTGATCCGACGCGGAAAGCCGCAGGAAATGGTGCATCTTCAAATTGCCGACCTCCACGTGGATATGTTGGCACGCAAGGCTTATCGCGGCAATGTGAGGCTGGAGCTGACCGCCAAGGAGTTCAATCTGTTGACCACGCTGGCGAGGCGTAAGGGAAAAATACTGTCAAAGACGGAGCTGGCGGAACTCGTGTGGGATATGAACTTCGACAGCAACACCAACGTGGTCGAAGTTGCGATCAAGCGGCTGCGGGACAAGATCGATGGGCCGTATGATAACAAGCTGCTACACACCATTCGTGGTATGGGCTACGTTCTAGAGTCCCGGATCAATGATGTGACGCAATGATACGCTCGATTGCATTCCGGCTCTCGTTACTATTCGGGTTGGTCGGCCTTTTAGTGTTCGCGCTTTCAGGCATCGCACTATATCAAGGACTCCGTCATACGCTCGATCAGCAATTGGACAACGACCTGCGCGCGAAACTGGAGGTGGTCCAGAACCTCGTGGAGAAGGTGCCGTCGGTCGAGCGGTGGGGTGAGTTACGCGACGCATTGACCATGTTGACCACCACGGACGGAAACACTCGCTTCTGGATCTCCTGTATGGATCCCTCCCTGAATTACGGAAAGAACTTTCCGTCCGCGCTTCATCCGCCAGGGGACAGCCGCATCAAGCAATTGGTGCTCGATGATCCGCAGCACCCGCTGAGAACCCTAGGGAAAATGCTAAAACCTCTGGCGGACCATCCGGAGATCCATCTGGTTGTAGGAGTAAGCACAACGCAGATCGCGGAAACGATGCGTGCTTTCGCAGTCGGACTGACCATAATCTGCTTGTGTGGCATCGTACTCGTCAGCGGACTCGGCTACTGGGTGGCACGCGTTGGACTGCATCCGGTAGCGCAACTATCCGCTTGCGCGCAGTCACTCAGCCCGAGCAATCGGGCTCAACGTTTGCACCTTGTTCCGGCAGTTAGTGAGCTGACCCCTTTGGTATCATCGTTCAACGGCGCGCTAGACCGGCTTGAATCTGCCTATGCGCAGCTAGAAGGCTTCAGCGCCGACGTAGCGCATGAACTGCGAACGCCGATAGGAAATATGCTCGGAGCCACGCAGGTGATGCTCACTCGCGAACGCAGCGCGGCAGATCTGCGGGATGTATTGCAGTCAAATCTCGAGGAGCTCGAACGTCTCGGAGCCATCGTCAATGACATGCTATTTTTGGCCCGAGCCGACCAGGGAGAGGCTGCACAAACATTGAGGCAGACCCGGCTCTCCGACGAGGTGAAGAAAACGGTTGAATTTCTGACGCCATTGATCGACGAGAAGGCTCTGACGGTCCAAACAGAGGGAGACGCAGAAACACTTGTGGACCGGGCGTTGTTCCGGCGAGCGATAACCAACTTGCTGCACAATGCCATACAGTACTCGTCCCCTAGTTCGAATGTGCGCGTAACAATGCGGGTGTGCCACGAAGGCGCTGAAGTTGCGGTGTCAAATGTTGGCGCCCAAATTGCATCGGAACACCTGAATCGTTTGTTCGACCGTTTCTATCGCATTGATTCATCACGCGCGCGAGGCTCGGACAGCCACGGCCTCGGCCTGGCGATCGTGAAGGCCATAGCACGCATGCATGGTGGCACCGTTTTCGCTAGCAGTAGCGAAGGCATAAACACCTTCGGTATGAGAATTAAAGGCAGTATGTTCGAGGGCCTTCAGAATCGCCAACGCCCCCGACCTGTCGGCGATGTCCGCAGGAGTCAGGTTCACCATTAGCAGCCGGCCATTCCTGCCCGCGGCAATATGCCACCTGCGCTAGACCAGCATCTTTCCCGCTTCCGGGTCGCACTCTTTCGTCAATGGCGCTTTCACGGATCGGCTATCCTGTTCCATATCCGAACCTGTGTACAGGTCTACGGCGAATTATCAAACGGGCCCTGATGTGCGCGCGGCGGCAGCAGTGGAGATACGCGACCCATGCAGCTTGGCGATGCGAACGCGATGGCATCCCTGTCTGTCAGTTGTCGCAAGCATTGTCCTGCAAGGCGAGGTCGCCTTCCCTGCATACCAGTCCGCGCGGTAACGGGTGCGCGTTGGCAGGATCGTGCAGTACCGGCCCGGAAGCCGGTGTCATGGCAGTGTCGCACTTGCCACCGGACCACTCTCCCTGAGCCCTCCTCCTAGGGCGCGATACAGGTCGATGGCATTGGCTAGGCGAAGCTGGCGCGCCTGTATTAGCGCCTGCTCCGCGGCAAGGAGCTGGCGCTGCGCATCCAGCGATTCCATTTGACCGCCCACGCCATTGCGCCATCGCTGGCTGACAAGCCGGTACCGCGCAGCCTCGGCGTCACGCACCTGCACCTGGCCCGCCACCGTCTCCTGCAAGGTGGCGAGCGCCGATAGCGCATCGGCCACTTCGCGGAACGCCACTTGGATGGTGCGCTCATAGTTGGTGGCCTGAATGCGCAGGCGAACCTCGGCCAGATTGAGATTCGCACGGTTGCGGCCTAAATCGAAGACCGGCAGCACGAGTTGCGGCGCGAATGACCAGGTAGCGGTGTCGGACCCGAAGAGGCTGGCGAGGGTAGGGCTGATGCTGCCCGCCGTCGCGGTCAGCGTGATGCGCGGGAAAAATGCCGCGCGCGCCGCCCCTATCATGGCATTGGCTGACTGCAACTGTTGTTCGGCCTGGCGAATGTCGGGCCGCCGAACCAGCAGGTCCGATGGCAATCCGGCCGGAATGTCGGCGATCACGCTGCTTTCCGACAGCGTGAGCGGCGCGGGTAGCCTTCCCAGTGCGGCCAACGGGGTTCCGATCAGCACTTCCAGCGCGTTCTGCGCCTGCGCGCGAAGGCGGCCCAGCTCGGCCACGGCCACACGGGCCTGGGCGACCAGGGATTCGTTATCCTGCAGGTCCAGCGCCGCAGCCATGCCGGCGTCGTAGCGCTGCCGGGTGAGCGCGTAGGCGCGGTTGCGCGCGTCGAGCGTGGCGTGTGCGATGGCATGCTGCTCGGCGTACGAGCGCTCCGCGAGATAGGCCTTAGCTACTTCCGCCATAAGAGAAAGCTGCGCGGCGCGACGTGCTTCTTCGGTGGAAAGGTACTGCGCGAGTGCCGCATCGGATAGGTTTCGCACGCGGCCGAAGAAATCCAGTTCGTAAGCGATGACAGCACCACCGGCTTGGTAGGACTGTCGGATCTCGCCTTGACCATTGAGCGATTGCGCGGCGGATGTCTGCTGGCGCGTGAAACCCGCCGTCGCATCGAGCTGCGGCAGCAAGTCGGAGCGCTGCACGCGATAGAGCGTGCGCGCTTCGTCGATCCGGAGCGCGGCCACGCGCAGATCGCGATTATTCTCCAGCGCGGCGGCAATCACGCCTTGTAGGCGCAGGTCGCGGAAGAATTCGCGCCAGCCGATGTCGCCGGCGCTGCGCGATGTGGCCGGGGCTGGCTTGGCAAAGCCTTCAGGCGCATCAGGGTAGGCGGGGGCCACTGGCGATGCAGGGCGTTCATAGGGGGGCGCGAGCGTGCAGCCGGTTATAAGGAAGCCGGCCAGCAGCGCGGCCAGTCTCGGGATCATTTCAGGGCTCGGACGTGCGGTGGGCGCTGCCGCAGTTCGGCGGGGTCGTCGGGTCTGCATGGCGTCACCCTATTCCGCGGCAGCCGCCGGCTGCTGCAATTGCACGGGTCTCCTGCGGTAACGCGAGAGCCTGTCAAGTCCCAGGTAGACCACTGGAGTGGTGAAGAGCGTGAGCATCTGGCTCAACAGCAAGCCGCCGACCACGGCCACGCCGAGGGGCTGCCGTAGCTCCGCGCCGGTACCGAAGCCGAGCATCAGCGGTACGGCGCCTAGCAGAGCTGCCAGCGTGGTCATCATGATAGGACGGAAGCGCGTGAGCGCGGCCTCATAGATGGCCTGTCCAGGACTGATGTCGCGCGCGCGCCGCGCCTCGAGCGCGAAATCAATTAATAGGATGCCGTTCTTCTTGACGATGCCGATCAGCAGGATTACGCCGATCAGCGCCATGATCGAGAAGTCAAAGCCGCCGAGCCACAGGAAGGCGAGAGCGCCAATGGCGGCCGACGGCAACGTGGACAGGATGGTGAGCGGATGGACCAGGCTCTCGTACAGCACACCGAGGATGATGTATACGGCGAGCAGCGCAGCCAGGATCAGGCTCGGCTGACCAGCCAGCGCCTCCTGGAACGCCTGGGCCGAGCCGAGGAATGTGCCTTGGATGGAGGCGGGCATGCCGATGCGTCGGCGTATCTCATCGATCCGCGCCACGGCGTCGCCGAGCGGCGCGCGCGCAGCCAGGTTGAACGATATGTTGACGGCGGGCAACAAGCCGTGGTGCAGGATCGAAACCGGCCCGGCACCTGGCGCAGCGATGGTGACGATGGCCGAGAGCGGCACCATGTCACCGGAAATCGGCGAGCGCAGCCGGAGCGATTGAAGCGTCTCGATACTGCCTCGACCGTCGCCGTCCACTTCCAGCACCACCTTGTACTGGTTGGTATCGGTCTGGAATTCATTGATCTGGCGCTGGCCGAAGGCGTTATATAGCGCGTCGTCTACATCGCCTGCGGTGAGACCCAGACGGGCGGCAGCTGCGCGGTCAATTTGCAGGCGAATGACGTTGGCGCCGAGCTGCAGATCGCTGGACAAGTCACGGTAGAGCGGCTCCTTTTGTAGTTCAGCGGCCAGGCGCTGCGACCAAGTGTACAGATTGCCCGTGTCGTTCGCCTTCAGCACATATTGATATTGGGCGCGCGGCTGGCCCGCGCCGATGTTGATGTCCTGCGCCGCGCGCAGATAAAGCTGGATGCCGGGTATTGCCGCCAGCTTGGGGCGCAGCCGGTCGATTAGGGCACTGGCTGAAACGTCGCGCTCAGAGCGGTCCTTGAGCACTATCCAGAAGCGCCCGTTGGCCAGTGTCTGACTGCCACCGGTCATACCAACTGACTGGGTGATCGTGAGCACGGCAGGATCGGCGCGGATGATGTCAGTCAGCGCCCGGTGCTTCTCGAGCATGGCCGTGTATGGGACATCGGCGGCCGCCTGGGAGGTGCCTACGATAAAAGCTGTGTCCTGCAGAGGAAAGAAGCCCTTTGGCATCAGCATGAAGCCGGCTGCACTGAGGCATACAGTGATGCCGAACACGCTTAGCATAAGGCCCTGTCGGCGCAGGCACCAGCGCAGTCCAGCGGCGTATTGCTGCACGAGCCATGCGGACAGCCGGGATTGCTTGAGATCAACGCCATGCGCACCCCGGCGCATGGCCACGGCAGCGAGCGATGGCGCCAGCGTCAGAGAAATGACCACCGAGATCAGGATGGCCACGGCAGAGGTCAGCGCGAACTCGCGGAACAGCCTGCCGACCACGCCAGACATGAATAGGAGCGGGATGAACACGGCCACCAGCGACAGGCCGATTGATAAAACGGTCGAACCGACCTCTTCCACGCCGCGCAGCGCAGCTTGTCGCATGCTCAGCCCGGTTTCCTGATAGCGATGAATGTTCTCGATCACGACGATGGCGTCATCGACGATGAAGCCAACCGCCACCACCACAGCGACGAGCGTCAGGTTGTTCAGGCTGAAACCCATCAGGTACATGGCCGCGAAGGTGGCCGCCAGGGACACTACTAGCACCGCCGCGACGACCAGTGTGGCAGACCACTGGCGTAGGAACAGCGCCATCACGCCGATCACCAACGCGATGGTTATCACTAGCGTCAACTCGACCTCGTGCAGGGAGGCGCGAATCGTGCGGGTGCGGTCGTTGGTGATCTCTACCTGAATGGCTGCGGGCAGCGCTTCGCGCAGGGCAGGAAGCGCGCGTGCGATGCGGTCATATGTCCCGACGATGTTGGCGCCGGGCTGGCGCATGATCGACAGGGCGACACCTGGCCGGCCGTTAGGAAATGCGTTCACATAGGCATCCTCTGGGCCCAGCGCGACCTGTGCCACATCCTTCAGGAATACCGGGCTGCCCCCCCGCCAGGCAACCACGAGGTCGCCGTAGGCGCCTGGCTCGAGCAACTGGCCGTTGGTGTCGAGCGTGCTCACGCGCGTGTCGCCATATAGCGCGCCTTTCGGCGCATTGCGGCTGGCGGCGCGAATGGCGGTGCGGATGTCCGCCAGCGTCAGGCCCACGCCCGCGAGCGCCACGGGCGACGCCTGCACGCGAATGGCCGGTCTGCGCAGGCCGGTGGTAGTGATCAGGCCCACGCCGGGCAATTGGCCGATCTCGCGCACCAGAACACGCTCTGCATAGTCGCTGACCTCGGTCAGCGAGAGCGAATCGGAATGCACGCCAATGATCGCGACTGGGCTGTCGGCTGGGTTGACCTTGCGCCAGGTCGGCATGGACGGCATGTCAGGCGGCAACCTGCTGCTGGCCCGGTTGATCGCCGCCTGTACCTCCTGCACGGCGCTGTCGAGCCGTGTATCCAGCGTGAACTGGAGGACGATGCTAGCTGAGCCCAATGCGCTGGTTGACGTCATCTCCGCAATGCCCGGGATCGCACTAAACTGGACCTCAAGCGGTGTGGCGACTGACGACGCTATGGTGTCGGGACTTGCTCCAGGCAGTAGCGCGTTGACCTGGATGGTTGGCACTTCGGCCTCAGGAAGCGGTGCGACGGGCAACTGGAAGTAGCTGACTACGCCCAGCAGGACCAACGCCATGGCGAGCAGGACGGTGCCGATCGGGTGATCGACGAACCAGCGATAGAGGGGGGCTCGTTCTGTCACGTCAGATTCTCGCCTTCGTGGTGGCAGGCGGAACGGTCACGCGTACGCCAGGGCGCAGGCGCGACTGTCCGTCGGATATCAGCTGGTCGCCGGCGGTCACGCCATCGATCACGACTTGCTGCCTGTCCTGGTAGAGGACGTTGACCGGTATGATTTCCACTGTGCTGTCCGGCTTCAGGCGGAACACATAGGGTTTGTCCTGCTCGCCATAGCGGAGCACCGCAGGCGTGGAAACCAGCGCGTCGTGCAGCAGCCCTGTCTGTAGACGCACAGTGACAAACTGGCCGGGCCAGAGCTGACCAGCACTGTTATCGAACTCCGCCTTGACACGTACCGCGCCATTGCTTGTACCCACGCGGCTGTCGATCACCAGCAGTCGTCCCTGCGCCACGGACGTTCCAGCCTCGCGAGATATCGCTTGCACAGCGGCCGGCGTGCCGGCGCGAATCAGGCTCTGTAATACTGGCAGCGCCGACTGCGGCATGGCGAACTCCACCGTTATCGGTGCGATCTGCGTCACTGTAAACAGCCCCTCGGTGTCATTCATACGGACCAGATTGCCTTCGTCGACATTGCGCAGACCGACCCGCCCAGAAATGGGCGAGCGTATCCGCGTATAAGACAGCCGCACTTCCTCGGCGGCGATCGCGGCGCGGTTGCCTTGCGCGGTCGCGCGTAGCTGTTCCACCAAGGCTACTTGCCGGTCGAGTGTCTGGCGCGGGATCGCGTTCTCGCCTATCAAGGTCTTGTAGCGCTTCAGATCCAGTTCGGCTATCCGCAGTTGAGCCAGGGTCAGCTCCAGCGTGGCGCGGACCTGGTTGAGTGCCGCCTGGACGGGGCGGTCGTCCAGGGACGCTAGCAATTCTCCCTTCGTGACCTGCTGGCCTTCAACCACATAAAGGCGTGTGAGATGGCCATCGATCTGCGCCCGCACCACGACGTCGCGCAACGAACGCACTGTGCCGACGCTTTCCGCTTGGCGTGGCACATCCCGCGCCTCCACGCGTGAAAGCAGTACCGGAACGGGCGGGGGCGGCGCTGCGGGGGCGGGCGAATGGCTCGACTGGCTGCGCTGGAGCAGGCCCAGTGTGCCGAGCAGGATCAGTGCGAGGGCAGAACTGGCCAGAGCCGCGCGTCGCGAGCGGGTGGAGAGGGGCGGCAATTGCATTTCGGGTAGGCCATTGCGGGCCATGAATCATTGGCAAGGAATTTATAGCGGAAGATCGCTGGCGCCACGCTGACGCCACGCTGACAGTTGTGTTGGGCAGTACGCTCGCGCGCAATCGCGATGTCGCCGGCCGCGCATGAAATGGCATTCACCGGCCTGACAAATGTTGGCGTCAGGCTACCACGACCACGCGGCTCGCTATGACCGAAGACGGGGCGGCTTCCGTCATTCGTCAGGCTAGTTGTGAGTGGCCGGGGCTGTCCACCTGAAGCCGCTCCTGCTCGACCAAGGGATGAAGGCCGAGAACGTTGCCTGGGTAGCGGGCGTTGCGGGCGGCCTTGTCGGTGCCGTCGCCAGCATGATCGGCGGCTATGTCACCAAGCGGTATGGGGTACGCGCAACACTGCCTGCCGGCGCGTTGCTCAATCTGGCGGTGGTAGTGGCTTTGGCGGCTGCGGTCGCCGGCCACGCTCCGCACTCGGTGTTGATTGCCGCCCCCCTGTCGATTGCCGTGGCGATGGGGGCCGCCGCCGGCCTGTTGTTCGGCCTGATGACGTACCACACCCGCGCCGGCATGACCGCCCTGGACTATGGCATTCAGTCCAGTCTGTTCGCCTTGACGCGGATGGTGATGCCCATGCTGGCGGGCTTGCTTCTGGACTGGCTTGGGTACCTGGGAATGCTGGCTGGCATTATCGCCGGTCTGTTGGGGGTACTCATGCTCACCCTGCAATATCTCAGGGCCGCGCCGCTCGGCAGGCCAAATGTCGGGTCGCTCGGATAGCTCGTCGCCTCCGGCTCCATGGGCATCTTGACGTCAGCATAGGACTAGGCATGAAACATACCGATCAACGGAACATAGAACGAACTGGCGCCCCGGATGGGTGGGGAACCAGCGACCAATGATTGCTTGGGGTGAGCTTCATTCTGATCGCCTTGAACCTGCGAATCATCTTCGCCAGCGTTGGCCCCTTGCTCAAGCGCCTGGATATCGATCTAACCATCACGCTGCTCGTCACCACCTTGCCTGCTTTGCTGCTGGGACTGTTTTCCGTCATCGGCTTGAAGCTGCGACACCGGCTGGGCGAAGAGCGGGCGATGCTGGTGGCGCTGGTGTTCTTGAGTGCCGGATGCGCGCTGCAAATCGCCAGTGCTTGCCCCCCCAAGCTCATCTGGCCGGCTTCCGCGGCATCCTGCATGCCGACGCGTATGCGGGCTTCAACGCCACTTTTACGGATGGCAGCTACAACGCTCGGCCTGAGGCACTACCGAAATCCTAGCGCCCCGTCACCACAGGGATGCCGATTCGCTTACTGCCAAGGGGCAGTGACTGGCCCATAATTCATTCCATCTGCCGCAACGGCACTATGTTTCCAGGGCCGAGGCGATGGCTTTCGTCCATACGCCAATGGCAAAGGCGCCGGGGTCCACATGCCCGAGTGCTCGTTCTCCGATGTAGGACGAGCGGCCTTTCAGCGGCATCATGTTGCGCGTCGCTTCCGCGCCACCCAAGGCTGCATTCACTACCTGAGTTGCGGCATGCAATGCGCTCTGACCTGCCTCCTGCGAGCGCAACGCGAGGGCCGCAGGCAGCAGGGCATCGAGCATCGTTCTGTCACCGGCTCCAGCGCCGCCCAGCCTGACCATGCCGTCGCAGCCTGCTTGCAGCGCTTCGGCCCAGGCGGATATCGAGGTGAGGCTTGTGCTGGTCGAGAGGGCAGCGCCGGCACGCAGGACAAATACCGCGTACAACGGGCCGGAAGTTCCCCCCAGGACCCGACGCAGGATGCCCGATATCTGCTGCAGGGCAATGGCCGGCCGATCCAAAGCGAGGGTATCGAGTGCGTCGTCGATCGCGCGTGCGCCTCGGGCGAGACTGATGCCGATGTCGCCATCCCCGACAACAGAGTCCAGCTCGGTCAGGATCTCCTCGTTTCGCTGCAGGGCTTGTGTGACGGACTGCAGGACACGCCTGAACACCTGGGCGTTGGCCGCAGGCCACGCAGCACCCTGGGTTGCGCTTTGTTCCGCCGCCTTATCACAAGACTGCCTGGAAATTCCAACTGCGGGAACGGTCATGCCGTGCCAGGCGGTGGCGCCGGCGGGGGCATTGAGGCGCGCCAGAATCGCATCGTCGACCCGCATGAGGGAGATCG
The DNA here is from genome assembly GCF_059421605.1 of Cupriavidus sp. GW821-FHT02F09. Lineage (NCBI taxonomy): Bacteria > Pseudomonadati > Pseudomonadota > Betaproteobacteria > Burkholderiales > Burkholderiaceae > Cupriavidus > Cupriavidus sp. GW821-FHT02F09. Next base: position 56,720 of record NZ_JBWKVH010000037.1, on the reverse strand, counting down.
AACAGCCGGCCATTTCCAGCGCGGTAAGAAAGGTGCCGACCATCGCAGCTTCCACCTTGATACCGTGCGCAGAGCATCTCAGCAGGGCCTGGCGGGTGACAATGTCCAATTCTTGCGCTGGTGTGGCGCCGAGGTTATTGACCATCAGCGCGACACGATCGCCTGCTTTCAATCGGCCTTGCTCGATGATCCGTTCCAAGAGAACGTTGACCATGTCATCCGCCCGCTGGATAGGGCCACGACGCACGCCACTCTCGCCGTGAATGCCGAGCCCGTATTCGACTTCGTTGTCTTCAATCTTGAAGCCTGGCTTTCCGGCGGCAGGTACCGTACAGGCACTTAGCCCCAGCCCCATGCTGAACAAGCCAGCGGCTGCCTGTTGAGCCTCGGCCCTGACCTCCGCGAGCGATAGACCGGCATCGGCTGCAGCGCCCGCGACCTTATGAATGAACACCGTGCCGGCAATGCCGCGGCGGCCCACCAGGCCGCCGTTGTCGTTCAGGGCAACGTCATCGCCCACGACCAGGATCTCGACCTTCACGCCGAACGTTCTGGCAATCTCTGCGGCCAGCCCGAAGTTAAGGCGATCGCCTGTGTAGTTCTTCACGATCAAAAGCACGCCAGCCGGGCCGGCGACAGTCATGATGGCGTTGAGAACGGCGTCCACGCTGGGCGAGGTGAATACCGGCCCGGCAACGGCAGCAGTCAGCATGCCGCTGCCTACGTAACCCCCGTGGGCAGGTTCGTGGCCGGCGCCGCCGCCCGAAATGATGCTCACCTTGTTGGCGGCGGCGAGCGCCTGGAAGTCTTTGCGAACGACAGTGTTCTCGCCTGCCAGCAGCGTCAGCCTGTGGTCGGCCAGCACAACGCCCTCAAGCATTTCGTCGACCACTGAAAGCGGGTCATTGATCAGTTTCTTCATCGTAATGTTCCCTTTCGCCTGAATCTGTCGCCAGGAATGCTGGCTGGGGCACCGCCAAGGCATCCGTCCAGCGACGCAGCCAGCCACGGTGACAATTTCTTATAGTAAGCGGAATCAACTGGCCGAGGCTGAACGTGCAGCTACGCGCGTCAGGGGTACCGGAGAAATACCGCGCATCAACCGTCGGTGTGCTTGTGATTCATATAAGTATACGCTAATGTATTGTCATGATTGAAAACGACATCTTCAAGGCGCTGGCCGATCCGACCCGCCGCATGATCTTCGAGAAGCTGGCGGCTGGCAGCATGAACGCCAGTGCCTTGCGGCAAGGCATGGAGATCAGCCAGTCGGCCATGTCCCAGCACCTTTCGGTGCTGCGCAACGCCAGGCTGGTGTGCGAAGAGCGGCAAGGCCGTTTCGTGAATTACGAGGTCAACCCAGAGGGACTGGCGCTCATCGCGGGCTGGCTGGCGAAGTATCGCGCCTACTGGCCGGCGCGCGTCGACACGTTGAAGGCTTTGCTGAAGGACATGGACCAATGAACGACATGCAAACCGAAGGGCAGATGAAGGATCTGGTGCTCGAATACGAACTCGACGCGCCGCCCGAGAAGGTCTGGCGGGCAATCAGCATCCCCGCGTTTCGCGAGAAATGGCTGCCCCAGGGAGCATTGGCCGATGCCGAGCCGGTTTCTTCGACGCCAGACGAGGAAATTCGCTACAGGATGCGGGACGAAGAGCCGCCTTTCCTCGAAAGCACAGTGACGTTTCGGCTCAGGCCCAATGCCGTTGGCGGCACCGTGCTCAGAATCATCCACGTGCTGGAAGACGCTCAGCTAGAGCGCCACGCGCAGACGGCCGCGAACGACAGCTGGCCCTACCTCATGCGCGCCGCCTGACGCCTCGCGCCGGCAACCGCAAATCTGGAAGACAGGAGTTCGCCAATGCGCGAAATGATGCAACTCGTCCCTACGGTCGTCGAGCAATCCAGCCGGGGAGAACGGTCTTTCGACATCTATTCGCGGCTTCTGCGCGAGCGGATCGTCTTCCTGAACGGTGAGGTCAACGATGCGGTATCCGCATTGGTCTGTGCGCAGCTCCTGTTCCTGGAAGCCGAGAATCCGGCGAAGCCTATCCATCTCTACATCAACTCGCCCGGCGGGGTCATTACAAGCGGTCTCGCCATGTACGACACCATGCAATACATCAAAGCGCCGGTGCATACGCTGTGCATGGGAACCGCGCGCTCCATGGGCTCGTTTCTGCTGATGGCGGGTGAGCCAGGCGAAAGGGCGGCGCTCCCCAATGCGAGTCTGCACGTCCATCAACCGCTGGGCGGTTTTCAAGGGCAGGCGTCGGATTTCCTGATTCATGCCGAGGAGATGCAGCGGACCAAGCATCGTGTCACCCGGCTCTATGCCGAACATTGCGGGCGCACCTACGAGGAGGTCGAGCGCACCCTTGACAGAGACCGCTACATGACATCGGAGCAAGCGCTGGAATGGGGGCTGATCGACCGCGTCCTCACGCAACGGGAGCCGACACCGTTGCGGTGAGCGAGCGAGCCGAGCCTCCTGGCGCCGGCCAGTAGAACTCGGATCTTGATGCGGGAAGGCGACAGCTGTGATTGCGGCCTGTAAACTGGCGGCGCGATGCGTGGATATCGCGCTTACCTTACTCCGCCCGTACAACAGATGAACATCTTCTCCCGCTACTTCGGACGCGCCGACGAATCTGCCGATGCCACCGCCCTGACCGCCAACGCCGCTATCGAGAATCCGCTTAGCCTGCAGGTGCTGTTCTGCGGACCGCTCACGATGCAGGCGGCTGCGTTGACGACCGCCTTGCGCGCCTTTCATCCCGCGATGAGCAAGGCCCGCGCCGAGATTGCGCCAGACATGCAGGAGTTGTTCGGGCTCATCGGCTGGGGCAAGCACGTGGTGCGGCTGATTGGTTTCAACGCCCCCTATCCGCAGGACTCGCTCGAAGCCTGCGTGGCGCCCGCAGCCTACCCGGCGCAGGTCAAGGACGAGGTACGCGCGCACACCAGCCACATCATCCTGTACTACGCTGGTTTTGACGACAATCCGCTGGAGCAGTACGTAGCGCTCGCCGCCGTAGCCGGCGCCCTGGCGGGCTTCGGTGCCCTGGCGGTGTTGAACGAGCATGCGCGCACCTCACTGCCCGCCGGTATCCTGGCGCCAGACAGTCTTGGCAGCGAGAGCCTGGAATTGCTGCGCAGCCTGCCGCTCAATGCCCTCTACTGCGGGTTCGTCAAGTATGAAGTGCAGGATGTACAGGGCGTGTGGATGCGCACCTATGGCGGCGACCTGTTCGGACTCCCCGACTTTGCTGTGCTTGCCAGTGGGCACGAAGAGGGCCAGCGGTATGCCGACATCGTCAACAACATCATGGGCTATATGATGGAAAGCGGCGCGGAGCTGGCGGCCGGGCATACCATGCAGATCGGCGAATCCACCTATTTGAAATTGCGCGAGCCGGCCGAGGTGGAGTATTTTCTGGATGGCCCCGGAAAGGTGCTGGTTGCAGAGGTGATTACGGAGGCGCAGATCAATCTGTAGCACTGCGTAACGGTTGCCGCTTGACAAACATATTAGTGACCCGGGGCCAGCATGCTCCTTCTCATGTGCCTTCGCGCGCGCAGGTGCGAGGCAGCCTGGCCGCGCGACAGTGGCGCTGCCGCGAACGCATCATCCACGCACTCAACGGAGAGTAGACATCGAAGACATCGCGTTTGGCCTCGGCCTGCTTTTGGGGGGCATTTCCGCAGCCGTTGGGAGCATGCGGCTGCGCTCGGTAATATGGCGCGTGGTTTTGCCGGCCAGCATGGCAATCGCAGCATTTGCCGCAGCGACAATCTGGGGGCGACCGTACTCGGGCCTTCTGGTTTTGTTCATCAGCGTGGCCACCGGCAGTGGCTATCTGATCGGCATGCTGGCAGCGCTTTTCACGCGGCGCGCCATCCATCGAAGGACAGGTTGACGCGCGGATGAACCAATGCGCCAGGCTGTCGCCGATCCAATTGCCTCGTCAACTTTGAAACGCTTACACCGAATTCCACCTGAATGCCCACCGCCTTGCAAAGACGCCTGACCACCCTGCGCCGCGCCGCGCAACAGAAGAACCACTTCGCCGTCGACATCATGAGAACACGACCTGGCAAGAGCGCAGGCATCCGGGCGCTGGCCTTCTGGATGCTCGCTCTTCTGTTCACGACGTCCGCATTTGCTCAGCAGTTCGACCGCGCGGCACAAGCGCAGCGTTATCGCGCATGGCAGCAGCAATTCGAAACCGACTTCGCCACGCTGCAGCAGCGGCGCAAGGCGGGCGCGCAGATCACTGAGGCGCAGATCGAGCAGGTTTTCGCAAAGTCAGTCGTGCCGGAATCGCGTGCCGTGCCGCTATTGAAGGCTCTGGCGGAACAGAGCGACATTAGCGCGGGCAGCGGCTTCGCGGTGGTGGGTGCGGGGCGCATCTTCTTCGACCTGCTGCGCGACGCGGTGCCGGCGGGTGACGGCGGCATCTATCCGGAGAACGAAGCGACGATCGGCGCGCACAACCTTAGCGTCTGGTATATGCACATCAACGGCGGCGGTGGCGACACCACGGAGCGCTACTTCAGCGACCCCAAGCGCTTCGAGCCCTATCGCCTGCCACCGGCGGGCAGGTTTGAGCGGCGTGCCTATCCCTTCCTGTTGATGGATGACAAGAGCGGCGCATTGCGCCTGGGCGGCGTCAGCGCCGAGTTCTGGAACCTGGTGTCCTACCTCCATGCCACGCAATTTCAATAGGCCTAGTCCAGCGCAAACGCTGGCACTGCTGCTCGCGCTTTCCGTCTCGCCGGTCGCTCACGCCGTGTGCGATCCGGCGGCCAGCGCCTCGGCTGCGATGACGCGGGTTGTGGTGGACTTTCCGCTGGACGAAGCGGGCACGCTGCTGGGCCTGGATGGCGCGCGCGTCAAGTCGGACAACCTGGACATGCCGCTGCGCATCTCCATTGCCGGCCGCGCGCGGGCTTTGCTATGGGCTGAGCAGGTCGACTGGTCGGTCTACGGCCTGCCCACGGACCAGCGCGTGGGCCCAACCGTGCTGTACTTCGATGATGCGGGCGACAGCACGCGCCACCTGTGCCGCGTGGAGCAGTACCGCTTCACCGAAGCGTTTGAACAAAGGCGCGAGGCGCTGCTGAGTCCGGCGCAGAGCCTTCGTTACGCATCGGAGCGGCGGCACGGCCAGCCGGGCAATCGTGCCGACGATGCGCGTGCGGCCGGGCCTGAAGACTACAAGCGGGAGCGCACGCTCGTCCTGCGCTACGACGGCGCGGCACGCTTGGCTGGGTTCGACACGTATGACAGCGATGACGACGCGCCGCCAAAGCTGTCCAGCCAGCATTGCCTACGCTACGACAAGGCAGGCTGGCTTGCCTCGTCGGGCGAAGGGGCATGCGAGTCCGGCTCCGGCGAGACGGCCGCGCTGCGCTATGTGCATGATGCCGATGGCCACCTGCTGCGCATGATCCAGCGCGATGCCCATGGGCGGCGTGTGCAGGTGCGCACCTTCGACGCGCAAGGCAAGCCACAGCACCTGTACGTCAAGGAAAGCCCGAGCGAGGGCTACTCGTCGATAAACGCAGGCCTGCCCTATCGCTTGCCCGAAAGCCTGGGCGCCCAGGAGGGGCGGGGCTCAAGCTATGCCGCGAGCAATCCCGCGCAATACACCATGGTACTGAACGGCCCGGACTGGCGTGTTCCGTCGGTGGAGTCCTGGCATTACCCATGGAAGATCCTGCTGCTGCCCGGCGACGAGGCCGCGGGCGACATGATGGCGTTCAGCGCCGGGCAGCGCGAGGTGCTCGCCGCTGGCAACAGCGGGCGGGGCAGCGACATCCGCCTCACCGCGCAACAGAAGCGCAAGATCTGGGAAACCGCGCGCGCGCGTCCGGGCCGGGTGTTCTGGAACTATGCGCCGGGGCAGGACCTGGTGCTGGTGGCGGCAATGCCGGAGGCGTTGTGGCGGCAGTGCGCGGATACATCGGAGCTCACGGCGCAGGCTTGCGAAGTGCCGCCGATCGCCACAGGCAAACGCTAGATAGACGACCAAGCAGACAGATCAAGCCATGCCAAGCGTTTCATTTTCCATTCGTTTTCTCTTTGCCTGCTGTCTTCTGGTCGCGACAGCCAATCACGTGCGGGCAGATTTTCAACATGGCTTTCTCTGGGACTACGGCTATGGGAATGGCGCGTACTTGGCCAGCCGGGTGTTCTGGGGCGCGCTGACGATTGTCGATCCCTTGGCAGCACTGCTTCTTTTCATCAAACCAAGGGTGGGCATTGCTCTCACCGCGGCAATCATTATTGTCGACGTCGTTCACAACACGTTTTACGTCGCATTGAATCGGCAATGGCTCGAGCCGTTCTATCTTTCGCAGGTGGGGTTCCTTCTGGCGGTGCTGCTCCTCGCACCTGTGGCGTGGCATCGTACGGCTCGCCGGGACGAACTAAGCCGATATTGACCCGCCGTCCTCCAAGCTGCGCTAGCGTGGCCTGCTGCGAGCGCTCGGCTTGATGCTCCCTGCGCGCGGCGCGTCTTTACCCGCTATGACACCGCCGCCGTTCATCTGCTCCATCCACGACAAGGCATCGACGTACGACAAGAACTGGTGGAGATATTCAGGCGACAGATCGCGCATCAGGGAGAGCGAGCGATGCACGAGGCGGCTCGAATTGAGCGGGCCGGCATTATCCGGCACTTGCTCCAGCGACTGCCGCAACCGTCGATCGGTGCTGACCCTGGACCAGGTTTCCCGGAAGTAGTCGAGCACCTCCATGTCCGGTAAGGACGCGCGACGGGGCACGCCAGCAATCGCCGCGGGGGCGCCGCGATCCGACGGCGCCCGGATGGCGATGTAGTTGACCAGTCCGGCCAGCGGCCCGCGAGGGGGAGCGCCTGGCGATGCTGTGCCGCCGACATTGCCGACATTGCTGTTCTTGCTGTCTCTGCAATCGGCGCTTTCAAGATCTCCGGCATAGGCTTCGAGTAATTTGGCCAGCCTGGCGTCCAGGATGTGTCGCGCATTGCCGCTGTGGGCGGCCGCGCGTCGGGCCAGCGCCTCGATGAATCGAAAGCGGACAGGATTCAGGCGATCGGCACCACGTGCGCGCCAAGCGTCGAGCGTGGCAAGGGCGTCGCGGATGTTGCCACCAATCTCGCCACCAATCTCGCCACCTATTTCGCCACCTATTTCGCCACTAATCATGCGGCTTCCCCGTTTCGTTGGACGGCCTCGGAATCGGTGCGATTTCCACGCGCCGGTTCTTGGCCCGTCCCTCGTCGTTGGCATTTGAGGTCACGGGCTGCTCGGCGCCGAAGGCGGCCGCAAACACCGAGGAGGGCGGGACGCCTTCATCGATCAACGCGCGGGTTACCGTCAGCGCGCGCTGGGCCGACAGCTCCCAGTTGTCGGCAAAGCGGCGGTTGGCCTCGCGCACCTGGCGGTCGTCGGTAAATCCGCTCACCATCAGGATCTCCTCGCGGGCCTGGAGGTAAGCGGACAGCGGCGCGGCCAGGCTCTTCAACACCTCCCGGCCTTCGGGCTGCAATTGATCGGAGTTGAGGGCAAACAACACGCTGCCCTTGATGCCGATGCGCCCGTTGACCAGCGTCACCCGGCCCGCCGCCAGCGGGCCAGCCAGCGCTTGCTCAAGGGCCTCGCGGCGATGCTTCTCCACCTGCCGCTGCTTGACCTCCTCCTCCAGCCTGGTCGAGAGTTCAAGCTGCACGCCGATGACGCTCACCAGGATCAGCACAAAGGCGCCCAGCAGTACCGACATCAGGTCACCAAAGACGGCCCAGATCGGCACGGTCGGCTCCACGCCGGCGTCGATCTCCTCGCTCATGCCGCTTCAGCGCTGGCGGGCGCCCGCTGTCCTGCGAGATGTTGCAGGTTTTCGACGATCTGCTTCTGCGACAGCATGCTCAGGTCGATGACTTCCCTGGCCTGTGCGACGTAATAGGCAAGCTGTTCGTCGCTACGCGCGGCGGACTTGTCCAGCGCGGCTTCGATGCGCTGCAGGTGGGCCACCAGCTTGTCGTTCGACTCGCCGAACAGCTGCACCGCCATGCCGAAGGCTTCGCCCAGGCTTGCCACCTCGACGGCGCTGCCCGTGACCTGCGCGGCGACGGCTTCCAGCTTCCCGGCTTCAGCCTCGACCTTGTCGGTGAACCGGGTGCCAACACGATCCAGCAGATCCGCCGTCGTGCCCACCAGCGCGTCGACGGCCGTGCGCTGCTCGGTGGAGGCGTGGTTCACGGCATCGAGCAGGGTTTCGAGCGTTTCCAGCAAGCGGCCACGTTCCTCCAGCATCGCGTTGTCGCGGACCATGCTGTCCGAGAGCTTCTGGCGCAATTCGCCAATGACATCGGCGGCTGCCTTGGGGGCTTCCGAAGCGGCTTGCACGAGCCGGGCGATCTCGGCGATGGTGTTGCTGGCATGCGCCTGCGTCTGGGCCGAGATGTCGCGCGCGGTTTGCGCCAGCGTGTCGCAGACTTCCTGCTGCCGGCTGGCGTTGTGCGTGCCTGCCTGCTCCCATTCCTGGCGCAGCGTCGCCGCCATCGTGCCGAGCGTATCGGTCCAGGCCGCCAGCCGCTGCTGGTCCCGCGCGGCCAGTTCCGCTTTCAGGTCCGCATGCGATTGGCCCACGGTGCGCACCAGCGACGCCGAGTGCTGCTCGAACGTCGCCGCGGCCGCCGCCAGGGCGTGTTGGTTGTCGCCCGACAGTTTTTCGCTGACGCGTTCGTGCTGGGAGAGCGCGTTGTTCCATGCTTCCGACATGCCGCTTGTTGCGGTTTCCAGGCGGGCGGAGACGCTTTCCAGCAGCTTGGGGGCCGCCGAAGCGGCTTGCACGAGCCGGTCGATCTCGGCGACGGTGTTGCTGGCGTGCGCCTGCGTCTGGGCCGAGATGTCGCGCACACTCTGCGCCAGCGTGTCGCAGATTTCCTGCTGCCGGCTGACGTTGTGCGTGCCTGCCTGCTCCCACTCCTGGCGCAGCGATGCCGCCATCGTGCCGAGCGTATCGGTCCAGGCCGCCAGCCGCAGCTGGTCACGCGCAGCCAGTTCCGCTTGCAGGTCCGCATGCGACTGGCCCACGGTGCGCACCAGCGACGCCGAGTGCTGCTCGAACGTTGCCGCGGCCGCCGCCAGGGCGTGTTGGTTGTCGCCCGCCAGTTTTTCGCTGACGCGCTCGTGCTGGGAGAGCGCGTTGTTCCACGCTTCCGACATGCCACTTGTCGCGGTCTCGAGGCGGGCGGAGACGCTTTCCAGCAGCTTGGGGGCCGCCGAAGCGGCTTGCACGAGCCGGTCGATCTCGACGAGGGTGTTGCTGGCGTGTGCTTGCGTCTGGGCGGAAATGTCGCGCACGCTCTGCGCCAGCGTGTCGCAGATTTCCTGCTGCCGGCTCGCGGTGTGCGCGCCCGTCAGTTCCCACTCCTTGCGCAGCGTCGCAGCCAGCGTGCCGAGCGTATCGGCCCAGGCCGCCAGCCGCTGCTGGTCTCGCCCAGCCAGTTCCGCTTGCAGGTCCGCATGCGACTGGCCTACCGTGCGAACGAGTGCCGTCGATTGCTGCTCCAGGCTCGCCGCGGCAGCCGCCAAAGCGTTTTGATTGTCGCCCGCCATTTTCTGGCTGACGCGCTCGTGCTGGGAGAGCGCGTGGTTCCAGGCCGCCGACAGGCTGCCGGTCGTGGCTTCCAGGCGGGTGGAGACGCCCTCCAGCAGGCCTGCGGAGCGTTGCTCGAAGGTGTCGGTGAACCGGGAGAGCGAGGTGCGCAGGTCCTGGGTAAGCGCTTCGCTCGATCGCTGGTGCCCCGCCAGCGCATCGTTCCAGATGCCGGCCACGGTGGTGGTGGTCGCCTCGAAACCGGTCGACAGGCCGTCCAGCTGCCGCTGCACGGCCTGCGTGACGGTGTCTTGCAGCGCGGCTGTCCCGCGCGCGAGGCTTGCCATGGTGGCCTCCACCGCCGGCTGGAGCGCCGCACCGGCGGCGCGGGCGCTATCGGCGACGCTCTCCTTCAAGGATTGCTCCACCGAGGAAGCCAGGCGGGTGTACGCGGCCTCGGCCTTGCCGTGGAAAGCGTCCTGGCTGGCGAGCTGGCGCTCGTGCAAGGCCAGGCTCTGCTGTTCCATGGCCGCCATCATGGCCTGCAGCCGATCGACCAAGGTGGGCATCACCTCGGCCTGCCGCTGCAGGAGCTTGAAGGTCTCCTCGCGCTGGTGGGACAGCGAGTAGATGCGCAATGTCGTCGCGATCCTGGTGTCGAGCATCTGCGCCGCTTGTGTCCGCTCGCGGCGGCACAACGTCGAAAGCAGCCCCAGCATCGCGGAGGTGGCCACGCCCGCGACCGAAGTGCCGAATGCAAATCCCAGGCCCTTGACCGGCGCGGCCAGCGAGGCGCGGATGGCCTGCAAGTCCGTCGCGCTTTCCAGCGCCATGCCGGTGCCTTTCAGGGTGGCCACCATGCCCAGGAACGTACCCAGCATGCCCAGCAACACCAGCAAGCCCACCAGATACGGCGTGAGCGACGGACCCGGCAAGCCCACGCGCTCACCTTCGATGCGCAGGCGCGTCGCATTGCGCAGGCTCGCAGGCAATAGCGCCAGCCAGGCATCCAGGCTGGCCGGCGGCTCGGACAGGCCAGCTATGGCCCGCGCCAAGGTGGACGTGGCCTGGTGATAGCGCCGCAGCTCGAGTGCGCCTGCCACATAGCAGGCGCCGATCAGCATGGTGACAGCCAGCGCCAGGGAGTTCGAGCCGGCGTAGCCCACACCGATCCAGCACACCGCGGCCAGACCGACCAGAAAAACAGCGAAATTAAGATATCTGGACATGGCGTCCTGTTAGCTGGAGCGAAGGGCGGCAAGCAGCCCTTCGACCGGTTGAAAACGAATATCCAGTTCGGCAAGCAGTACGCTGCGCATATCCCTGCGGAACACGTCCAGCCATGCGCCGGACGTGACCGCCGCGGGCTCGCCCGAGGCCTGGGCGTCGGCCAGCATTGCCTGCTCGGCCTGGCGCAAGCGCGCGAAGTGAGCTTCCAGCAAAGCGGGCACGCCACCAAGCAGGCTGCGCTCGCGCGCACCCAGTGCCCCCTCCATGACAGCATCCACCGCTGCGAGCTGCGACAGGGCGGGCGTCCTGGCGGCCAGCATCGCCCGCAGGCGGCCGCGCAAGCTGCCGATACCGGTCTCCATCGCCTGCTGCATTGAGAGATAACGCTGACGATAAGTCGCGTAATCGACCGCTGCATCCATGGAATCTCCCTGGGCAGGCGCTTGCGGTTGCCCGCGCCGCTTGGCGGAAGCAACGGCGCTATCGCCTGCGATGGCATTTGCCAGCGCGGCTCGCACACGGTCGCACGCAAGCGCCTCGGCGCTGCCGAAGGCGCGCGCGCCCGGGCCTACCGACGGCGGGTTGCCGTTCAGGGCCGTGGACAGTTCGATGGCATCGGCCCAGCCGAGCCACTGGCTCAGTCGGTCCGAGAGCGATTGTCTGGGTTCGGGAACATCGACGTCCGCAAGGCGCGCAAGCAAGCGAATGAGCGTCGGGCCGCTGCAACCTGTGTGCTGTGGAGCTTGCACCATACCGGCTGAATCAAAAACCCTGCAGTTTACACGCCAGCGAGGGGTGGACCTACCGCATTTCGCTTTGAATTGCGAATACCCACGCAGAGTCACATCGGAATCACATGCCGCGAGATATTTCTGCCGGAACAGAGATGGAAACTTTCGCGATTAAGGGGTTGCCGAGCAGGGTCGATTAGTCCATAATGCAGTCCATTGATTCGGCGGGAACTCAAAAAATTCCTTAAAAATCAATGGGTTAGAGTGATTTTTGGTGGTAAGGATAAAGCAGTAAGGTAGTAAAGCAACGCGTAATCGTTGCCCATGTGGCTCAGTGGTAGAGCACTCCCTTGGTAAGGGAGAGGTCGGCAGTTCGATCCTGCCCATGGGCACCATGTCTTTTCCCCAGGTCCCCAGGTTCGCGTTCTTCGCGCGGGCTCATCAAGCTAGCTGGCGCCGACAAGCTGTTCCTCCCGGCCCACGCTACTCTCGCCAATGCGGAATCCCGCACCGGCTGCCTTCAAGTTTCAGCTTCCCCCAAACATAAAGCTCGACACGGTGATGCCGCCGGCGAAGTCGTCTTCGTGGTAGACGCGCGTGGCAATGTCGTCTTCGGCCGCACCCACGGCAACCATCAATGGCAACAAGTGCTCTTCTCGCGGATGGGCCTGCCGGGCGGCGGGTGCGCTTTCCCAGCCTGTTAGCGCGGCAGTGCGCTGCGCTGGGGTGGTTGTCGTCAAGGCTTGCTGGAGCCAGGCATCGAATGCAGCCGATGGTGCTTTCCCAGCGGGGCCGAATGCGCGCAGGTTGTGGTAGCTCAGCCCGCTGCCCACGATGAGGATGCCTTCGTGGCGCAGCGGCACCAACGCTCGCCCGAGTGCGAGATGCGTTTGCGGATCGAGCCCGCGCTTGAGCGAGAGCTGCACGGTCGGCATATCGGCGTCGGGATAGATGGCGGCCATCGGCGCAAACATGCCATGGTCGAAGCCGCGCAGCGGATCGAGCCGCGCGGCCAGGCCGGCGTCCTCGAGCAAACCTTGCACGCGCGCGGCGAGCTGCGGTGCGCCCGGTGCCGCGTACTGAATCTGGTAGGTGTAATCCGGGAAGCCGTAGTAGTCATAGATCATGGGCGGCTTCGGGTTGGCCATGACCGTGAATTCCGGCTCTTCCCAGTGCGCCGAAATCATCAGGACGGCCTTGGGCGCACTGCCCGTGCGTTGTACCAGTTGTGGCATCTGCTGCAGCGCGGCCTTGAGCTTGTCGTAGCGGTTGCCCATCTGGTCCTCCATCCAGGGCCAGGGCCCGCCGCCATGCGAGATGAAGAATGTAGGGAGTGCAGGCGTTGTCATCCGGGCGTCTCCTGTTGACGTGGTGTCAGTGTGGGTGGCGCTGCCCGGCGGCGTAGCCGAGCAGGCCGGACAAATCGCGTGCGGCGCGCTTGACCTCGCGCTCCACGCGTTCGCGAAGATCGGGGTCGCGCTCGAAACGAATGTCCGGGCCGGCCACGCTGATGGCAGCCACCGTGGCGCCACTGGCGTCGAATACGGGTGCCGCGCAAGAGTCGATGCCGGGCTCGAACGCAGAGAAGCTCCAGGCGCAGCCGCGCTCGCGGTCGGCGGCGAGGATGTCGCCCAGGCGGGCATACGTGGCCGGGCTTTGCCCGGTGACGGTCGCGAGCGGTTCCTCGCCGAGACGCCCGCGCAGCGTGTCTTCCGGCAGGCCGGCAATCAGCATGCGGCCGGGCGTGGTGAGGTGCGCCGGCACCCGGCTGCCAACCTGGATATTGCTGACCAGCGAGGTCTGAGGCATATCGCGCAGCAGGTAGAGCACGTCGCCGCCATCCAGCACGCCGAGATAGGCGGAGAGCCGCAGCGATTCGCTCAGGGTGGCCAGCACGCGCCGCGCAAAGACCGTGAGATCCTTGCCTGCCAGCACCTTTGCGCCCAGCTTGAGCAGAGCGAAGCCCGCCTGGTGGCCGCCCTGCGGCAGCCGCTCCACCATGCCTTCGTGTTCCAGCGTGGCGAGCAGGCGCATCACGGTGACGCGGTTCACGTCGATGCGCCGGCCGACTTCGCTCAGGTTGGTGGTGGACCCACCTTCCGCGATAAAGCGCAGCAGCCGCATGGCGCGGATCACCGGGCTGACCAGTTGCGTCTTGTCTTCGTCGCCGCCGTCGGCGAGATCGGCGGCATCGCTAGCGTCGGGCACGGGCTGGTTCAGCTTGGGGTTCTTGCTCATCGGTTCCGTGGAAAGGGGGGGGGGCGGCGAGGTCAGCCTGCGGACTTGGTGCTTAGCCGAGGGCTACCTGCCAGGCGTTGTAATCGTACACCCAGTCCGCGTTGCCGCCTTCCTTGAGCCAGGCATTGCTGCGCGAGCCGATCTGGATGCGGCTGGTGCGCTCAAAGCGCGCGGCCCGGTAGCGTGCGAGCGCGCTGGGGATGTCGTCGCCATTGGCTTCGGCCAGGCAGCGCGCCAGTACCACGCCATCCTCGATGGCCATGCCGGCACCTTGCGCCATGAAAGGCATCATCGGGTGGCAGGCGTCGCCCATCAGCGCGACGTTGCCGGCCGACCAGGCGGGCAGCGGGTCGCGCACGTAGAGGGCGGAGATCAGCACGTCGTCGCAGGCATCAAGCAGCGCGCGCGCTTCGGCATGGAAGCCAGCGTAGGCTGCGCGCACGTCTTCCACACGACCCGGCGTGGTCCAGGATTCGTTGCGCCAGGCTTCCTGCGCCACGGTGGCGAAGATAAAGATCTCGCGCCCGCGGTTGAGGGGGAAGGTGACGATCTGCGACGTCGCCTCCGGGCCCCACCACTTGGTGAAGGCCTGCAGGTTCGGCACGCCGGCAAGGCGCTCGGCGGGCACCACCGCGCGGTAGGCCACCACGCCGGTGAAGACCGGATGCTCGGGCCCGAACAGCGCGGTGCGCACGGCCGAGTGGATGCCGTCGGCACCGATCAGCACATCCACGTCTTCCTGTGTGCCATCGGCGAAATGCAGCGTGGCGCCGGCCGCATGCCGCTCGATCTGCGTCGCCTTCTTGCCCAGCTTGACACAGGCTGCCGGCAGCGCGGCTTCCAGCGCGGTCATCAGGTCGCCGCGGTGCATGGTGAGCTGCGGCGCGCCGTAGCGGATCTGCGCCTCGTCGGACATGGCCAGCCGCGAGGTCTCCTCGCCGGTGTTCCACACCCGGCTGATGCGGTGGCTGGGCCGCGCGGCGGTCTCGCGCAATGCCTCGCCCACGCCCAGGCCATCCAGCGCGCGCACGGCATTGGGCGTGAGATTGATGTCCGCGCCGACCCGCGCGAAGCGCGAGGCTTGCTCGAACACCACCACGTCCTTCCCGAGCTTGCGCAGCGCAATCGCCGCGGCGAGTCCGCCGATGCCGGCGCCGTTGATGCCAATCTTTTGTGATGCCATGGTGCTTGTTCCTCTGGGGTCGCCTTGGTGTGGGCCCGGGTGTGCGCCTCGCTGCTCAGCGGTTGCGCTTGCCGGCGTGTGTTCAAATATGAACGTAGTGTTCATAAAAGAATATAAAGACGAGATGGGGATGTCAATCCGAGGGTTTACGCGGGGAGGACGAAAAAAGAGGCCGCATTGGGGCCTCAGGGGGAAGTGGAGTGGGAGGAAGGGCGATGCGTTGGGGGGGGGGCTGGCCGGCCGGAAGCGGCAGCTTACTGCTGAGCGCTGATCACTACGACATCCGCTGCCATGGGCCAGCTGTGGACTCCGTCCCTGGAGTGTCGTCGTTGGCAATGGCTTGGCACGCAGCGGCATGCCATGTCTGAGGCCCCAGGGCGTCGAGCCGGGTTTGCCGTTGTTCGCAGCCGGTCAGGGTACAAGCGCGGGCCGGTGCCCGGCTTGTTTGTGCAGTTGGACCTCCCGAGCTGGCTAGTGTTGACGCTTAGAGCTTGGCAACAGCCATCAACTCCGCGACCGTAACCTCAAGCGCAGTCGCGATTCTCAAAAGATGCATCACCCCCAAATTCTGGCCTCCCCGCTCCACCGAACTCATATAGGAGCGGTCGATGCCGGCCAGATGGGCAAGCTCTTCCTGGGAAAGGTCACGCCGAAGGCGGACCTCTCTGATCGCGGATCCCAACTGGACAAGAGGGGCGGCACCACCGTGCCTTGGGGAAGCTATTGGCATTTAGCAGCTTGGCGGGCAACTGGCTGTTGAGTATCTGGAGAGCGAGGCAATCGCTGCCCCCTCGGCCGATCGGAAACGGAAGCCGGCAGCTTACTGCCGAGCGCCGATCACTCACGCACTTCGTCACCCCGGTCTTCCATCGTTTTCCTTGCCTCTTTCCGGTCAGAATTCACGCAATACCCAGCCACTGATAAACGCAAAATACTCGCGCAGCCAGGCGTTGTAACGCAAGTAAAGCGGCGTTGGCGCTCCTGCGCCAGACACTGCCTGGAACCCAGCCTTACGCGCGATCCGCTTTGCGCGCACCAGATGAAAATCACTGGTCACCAGCACCAGCGGGTCTGCGGCGCTCACGCCCTGTTGCGCAAGCAACCGGTGGCTGAAGAGCAGGTTTTCCTCCGTGCTGGTGCTCCGGTCCTCCCGGATCAGGCGCTGCGGTGCCAGGCCGTGCGCGATCAGGTAGTCCGCCATGATGTCCGCCTCACTGCACAGCAGCCCGAAATCCTGGCCGCCGCTCACCACGACTCGCGCTGCCGGCCATTGCCGCGCCAGCGCCAGCCCTTTGTCCAGCCGTGCAGCCAGGGTGGGCGACGCGGCGCAACGTGGCGTGCCGGAGCCCAGTATGAGGATGGTGTTTGCCGTCGGTCCCGTTGCCGGGAAGTTCGCGTTGCTGGCGCTGATGAAATAGAAGAACATCCCGAGCGTCACCAGCCACACGGCAAATGCTGTGCGGCCCAGCGCCCAGATCCATCGATGCCGTGGGCTGGCCGCGCGCCATCGCGCTACCCGCTCCCAGCGCCATGAGAGCGCGAGAAAGGCCGCGCCGATCGCCAGAGGGAGGACGACCCCGAAGTTGAACAGCCCCATCAGCATCAGGGCGATGGCATCGGCCACCAGCAGTGCGCCAAGCAGGGCAAGGCAGGCGCGCCGCCAGAATGCGCCAGTCTTCAAGTCATGCATTGTTGTTTGGACCCATATCGTTAGTCAGTATGTTTAAGCGTGATGCAAGGCCAGGCGCTGGCTGCCTGGCCATGCGGCCTTCAGATCAATCGACAATGACGGGCGTGTCACCTGCATCCAGGCAAACGGTCAGTTGCGAGCCTGCTTTGCTGAAGGCGCAATGCGGTAGCGGCGCGCGCAGCGCGTTGGCGAGGGGGATGGCGACGAAGATCAGGATCAATGAGCCGGCAACCACGGACCGCACGAGCGTCCTTGTGCTTGATATCGGGCGATGGCGCTGTGCGCGGGCCGCTCTGACATGCAGGAATACCCCGCCAATCAGTAGCGCCACGCCGACCAGCATCGCCGCGGCAATCTCTTCCCGCTCTGGCGATAGCAACAGGTTGCCATCGTGCGTCGCGGGATAGTGCACCAGCCACCAGGCCCCCGCGCCTGTCTGCACGATCCCGGCCATGCACCAGGCTGCGCGGTGCCCGTCCAGACGAAATGCCGTTGCCAGGAGCAAGCCCGCCATCGCCGCGATCCAGGCGCCGGCATACATCATTTGATTGAAACTACCGCCGAACAGGGTGCCGCCCACGTCCAGTGGCCGCATCCCATGGAAGTCGATCAGGCCAAGACACGTCAGGATGCCCAGAAGGGCAATCCAGCTCAGCGCGGTGTCCAGCCATAACCACCGCTTGGGCACAGGATGCGTCATTGCGTCACGGGTGCATTGCCGGCGTTCGGCCCACGCATCATCGAGCCTGGCTCTCGCCCAGCGAACGCAGGAGGGCCGGCACCTTGGCGCTGCTGGTGGCCTGCACGCGGGTGATGAGATCGTAATCCACCCGGCGCATGCCGTAAGTCTCGGCGATATCGTGCTGCAGGCGGTGCCAGAGGTGGCAGGTCATCTGCGCGTCGGCCATGGCCCGGTGGGCGCGCCCGGCCTTCGGCAGGCGCAGCATATCCACCAGCGTCGACAACCTGTGGTTCTGCGCATGCGGGTAGACGCGCCGCGAAACGAGCATCGTACAGGCAAAGGTCTGATCGGCCGGCATGCCCAGCAGCGAGAGCTCGGCTTGCCAGAACCTGCGGTCGAACCCCGCGTTGTGGGCCACCACGGGATGCTTGCCGACGAACTGGGCCACCTCCCGCATCACCTTCGACGCCGTGGGTGCCGATGCAATCATGTCGTTGGTGATGCCGGTAAGGTGCACGACGTCCGAGGGAATGCGTCTGCCCGCGTTCATCAGGCTTTGATACTGGTCGACGACTTCCCCGTCGCGCAGCAGCATGACTGCGATTTCCGTGGCACGGTCGCCTTGACGCGGTGACAGTCCTGTCGTTTCAAAATCCAGAACCGCAACGGTCTGCATGGTGTTCTTTTCCTGTTTCCTATGGTTAGTGAATCGCCCGCCCCGGGGTGGCGGGTCAGGACGACTGCGTCTGCGCTGCCGGTGCGGGCTGCATCGCCCGCCGCCGCGCGCGCGCCGCCAGGCCGCTGCCCAATGCCCAGCGCAACGTGGGCGCCAGCACGCGCATTCCGGCCAGCGAGACCGGACGGCGGATCGCGGTGCTGCCATGCAGCCCGAGCTCGCGCTGCGCCCAGCGCGGCAATAGCGCAATGCCAGCGTCTCCCATGACCCGCACCGCCGGCACCAGCAGCGGGCTGGCCACCGGCATGGCCATGACCAACCGCACCACTTCGCGGGTGCGCTCGCTCACTACCAGTTGAGGGCGCATGCGCTCCAGGTAGCCGGCGATGGCGTCGGCGCTGCGTGGCACGCCGGTGGCGCCCAGGCGCTCGGCGATCTGTGCCACTTCCGCGTAGTAGCGGTCCTGCTCGGTGACCGAGAGCGGGCCGACATAGCGCAGGTAGGCGGTGAGAAAGCTCGACACCTCCGCCACATGCACCCAGGTCAGCAACGCCGGATCGTCGGCCGCGTAGGGGCGGCCATCTGGCGCCGTGCCCTTGATCGCCGCGTGGATGCGCCTGACCCGGTCAATCAGCGCCAGCGCATCGGCGCGGTTGCCGTAGGTGGTGCCGGCGATGAACTGCGCGGTGCGGCCCAGGCGGCCCTGCATATCGGTACGAAAGGTGGAATGATCCCATACTCCGGCCAGCGCCAGCGGATGCATGGTCTGCATCAGCAGGGCGCTGACGCCGCCGGCCAGCATCGCGGGGAAATCCGCGTGCACGCGCCAGCAGACTGCGTCCGGCCCGAACAGGCCGGAATCCCCGGGCGGGTTGTCGTAGTCGAGGCTGAGGCCGGAGTTGCTGCGGGTCAGGCCCCGCACCTGCGCGCCGGCACGGGCGCGCAGGCGGTCGAGCAGCCGCCGGGGGAGGGGGACGGCCTGGGGCGTGGAGGGTGGGGTGCCGGGTTGTTGGCCTTGTGAGCCGCTCATAGGTGCCTGGGGTGCGAGATATGCGAGGTTGATCGAGCGCCGCTCAGTCAATGCTCAGTAGTAATGCTCAGTAGTAATGCAGGTCGGTCGCCTTCCCCCAGAATACACGGTAGGCATACACCGTGTAACCCAGGATGGTCGGCAGCACCACTGCCGCGCCCACCAGGATCACCCCCAGCGACTCCGGCGCGCTCGCAGCTTGCCAGATATCGATCTTGTCCACCACCAGGTAGGGGAAGATGCTGTAGGCCAAGCCGTTGAACGCCATCAGGAAAATCACCGCCGTGCCGGCGAAGGGCACCCAGCACCAGCGGTCGTTGCCGCGGTCGTGCATGGCCGGCAGGCGCCGCAGCAGGCGGTCGATGAGGATGAACAGCGCCACCGTGACCAGTGGGATCGGCGCCAGCAGGATGATGTTGGGCAGCGAGAACCATTTGTCGAAGATGCGCTGGCTCACCATCGGCGTGACCAGCGAGATCGCCGCCACGCCAATGCCCGTCAGCCACAGGCTGCGGCGCGCCCAGTACATGGCGCGCCGCTGCAGGCTGCCGCTGGTCTTCATGATCAGCCAGCCCGCGCCCAGCAGGCAGTAGCCCGCCACCAGGCACAAGCCCACCACTACCGCAAAGGCCAGGTCGAGCCAGCCGTGCTGGAATCCCGTGATATACAGGCCGAGCATCAGGCCCTGCGAGAACGCGGCCAGCAGCGAGCCGGCGTAGAACGCGCGGTTCCACCACGGCTTGTGGTGCGCGCGTGCCTTCACGCGGAAGTCGAACGCCACGCCGCGCAGGATCAGCCCCGCCAGCATCAGCGCCACCGGCAGGTAGAGCTGGGTCAGGATCACGCCGTGCGCAATGGGAAAGGCCACCAGCAGCAGGCCCACGCCCAGCACCAGCCAGGTCTCGTTGGCATCCCAGAACGGGCCGATTGAGGCGATCATGGTGTCCTTGTCGGCATCGTCCGCGCGGCGCAGCAGCACGCCCACGCCCAAGTCGTAGCCGTCCAGGATCACGTAGACCAGCATGGAGATGCCCATCAGGGCCAGGAACACCAGCGGCATCCAGCCGGCGGGTTGGGTCAGGTCGGTCATTCTGCGCTCCGCAGTTCGCCAGGCAACACGGCTTGAGGGGGTTCGGTCCGCGGGTTATCCGCCTTCGGGTCGGTCCCGGCCTTGCGCGCCAGGTGGAACACCACCGAGACATAGGCCGCGATCAGCGCCAGGTAGAGTGCCAGGTACATCGCCAGCGTGGAGGCGATCATCGCCGCCGGCACCTTGGACGCGGCCTGCGCTGTGGTCAGCACGCCGTACACCAGGTAAGGCTGGCGGCCAATCTCGGTCACGTACCAGCCAGCCACCAAGGCCACCCAGCCGGAGAAGGTCATGGCAATCAGCACGCGCGCCATCCACGGCGCGGGCTGGCCGCCACGGCGCAACTGCCACGCCGCCACCCACGATGCCGCCAGCATCAGCAGGCCCACGCCCACCATGATCCGAAAGGCGAAGAACAGCGGCGCCACCGGCGGGTGCTTGTCGCCAAAGGCATCGATGCCCTTGATCTCGCCATCCATGTGATGCGTCAGGTAGAGCGAGGCCAGCTTGGGAATGGCGATCTCGAAATCATTGCTTTGCGTGCTTGCGTTGGGCACGCCGAACAACACGGCGGGCGCGCCCTTCTCCGTCTTCCAGATCCCCTCCATCGCGGCGATCTTGGCCGGCTGGTGGTGCAGCGTATTCAGGCCATGCAGGTCGCCCGCCACGATCTGCAGCGGGATCAGCACCGCGGCAATGGTCACACCGGTGCGCAGCGACGACAGCACCTCCGGCGCGCGGTCGCCACGCAGCCAGCGATAGGCCGAAATGCCTGCCAGCAGGAACGCCACGGTCAGCCCCGACGCCAGCAGCATATGCACGAAGCGGTACGGGAACGACGGGTTGAGGATCACCGCCAGCCAGCTCGTCACGTGCGCGCGGCCATCGATCATCTCGAAGCCCGCCGGGGTTTGCATCCACGAATTCAGCGCCAGGATCCAGAACGCCGACAACGTGGTGCCGCCCGCCACCAGCAAGGTGGCGATGGTATGCGTGCGGTTGCTCACCCGGCGCATGCCGAACAGCATGATGCCGAGGAAGGTCGCCTCCAGGAAGAACGCCGTCAGCACCTCATAGGCCAGCAGCGGACCGGCCACGTTGCCCACGGTCTCCATATAGCCCGGCCAGTTGGTGCCAAACTGGAAACTCATGGTGATGCCGCTGACCACGCCCAGCGCAAAGGTCAGCGCAAAGATCTTCACCCAGAAACGGTACGCCGCCATCCAGCGTTCATCGCCGGTTTTATTGAAGCGCAGCTTGAAAAACAGCAACACCCAGCCCAGCGAGATGCTGATGGTGGGAAACAAGATGTGGAACGTGATGTTGGCGGCAAACTGCACGCGCGCAAGCACCACCGGGTCGAGCGACGAGAACATGCAACTACTCCTTCCGGGTGCGGGTCGTCTTGGCTTTCACGGCACTGGCAGGGGGCGTGCCGGCGCGGGCTTTTCCGCCGATGGCAAGGCTGAGCTTGTCCTTCACGTCCAGCAGCTTGTTGACCTTGGAGCCGAGCTTCATCAGCTTCTCCAGCGTGGCCACATCCAGCTTCTGGATCTCGCCGAACCAGCTCGTCACCAGTAGGATCAGCCCGTACATCTCCTTCATCCGCTCCTGCGCATGGCGATCGTCCGGATCGCTCACGGTCTCCAGCTGGACTTCGCGCAGCATGGACAACGTGGGGTCGATCTCGCGCCGGCGGCGTTCCTCCGCCAGGGTGCGGAAAATCGCCCAGACATCGTCAGGTGCCGAGAAATACTCGCGGCGGTCGCCCGGCTGGTGAGATAGCTTGACCAGGTTCCACGACTCCAGCTCCTTCAGCCCGATGCTGACATTGGAGCGCGAGAAGCCCAGCGCCTCGGCGATTTCGTCGGCGTTGAGCGGGCGGGAGGCGGTAAACAGCAAGGCATAGATTTGCCCAACCGTGCGGTTGATGCCCCAGCGGCTGCCCATTTCACCGAAGTGAAGCACGAAGCGCTGGATCAGGGGCGACAGATGCATCTTGTTTGTTTTGAATTTTTAGGAAGTTGTGAAAGTTTAGTACGAAAAGGCGATCTATGCTGCGGTGCGGGGTGCGACAACGGGTCGCTGCTGTCTGGCGTCACTGTCACGTGTCACGTCTCAAAGTTAGTGGGTTTTGTTTCGCAGTTGGTGGGTTGAATTCTCAAAGTTAGTGGGTAAAAGGAACGGCCGGCGGGGCGCCATGCCAAGTGTCACGTCTCAAAGTTGTTGAGTTTTGTCCCGAACGACACATAACCAGAAGTGCAGATGTCGGCATTTTCGTATTGCTGCGTTGGCAGGGAAGCGCTGCCCAGCGTGGTCTTGCCGGAGCCAGAGCCGCCCACCACCGCAACCACTTCGACGGGCCCGGCACGGGCGGGCGATTGTCGTCGCGCTTTGGCAGGGCGTCGATCAGGCTGCGCGCATACGCCTCGCGCGGGTTGCGCAACACATCTTCGGCCGGGCCCGATTCGACCTGGCTGCCGCGCCTTAGCACCAGCACCGAGTCGGCGTAGTGGGCGACCAGTTGCAGATCATGCGTCACCAATAGCACGGCGGTGCCACTGGTGCGCGTGAGGTCGGCCATGATTTGCATGACTTCCCGCTGGCTCAGCGCGTCCAGCGCTGTGGTCGGTTCGTCGGCGATCAGCAGGCGGGGCTTGAGCAGTATCACCGAGGCCAGCATGATGTGTTGGCGCATGCCGCCCGAGAACGCGTGGGGTATGACGCCATGCAGTTTTCCGGGTCCGCGATCTGAACGCGCCGCAGCATGGCCACGGCACGCTCGCGCGCGGCCTGCGCCGTCAGCTTCTCGTGCAACATCAAGCCTTCGCGCAGTTGAGCGCCTACCGTCATCGCCGGGTTGATCGAGACCATGGGCTCCTGGAAGACCATGCCCGCCACCTGACCGCGCAACCCGCGCATGCCGCGCTCCGAAGGGATAGCGATGTCGCTGCCCGCAAGCGCGATGGTGCCGCCGGTCTGGTGCACCTGCGCCGGCAAGGGGCGCATCACTGCGCGGCCGGCCATGGTCTTGCCGCTGCCGGATTCGCCGACCAGCGTCAGCACTTCGCCCGGCACGATGTCGAACGAGATGCCGTTGAGGATCTGGGCGCCGGCCGCGCTGAGCAGCGTCAGCGCTATGCATACGCTCGGGGCAATGCCCAGCCAGGCAGCGGATTCGATATAGGGGCGGCCGGAAGACAGCATGTTGCCCCACGGATGGCCTTCACCCTGCTGATACGCTTCCCACACCTCACAATTTGGAAATACGACACGGTTTTGTGCCGAGCACAGGGAGCAAGTCGGGGAACTGCCGTCGCAGCCTCTCAGGCGGCGCAGGGGGAGGGTGGCAGTCAGGCGAGGCGGAGGGCAGGGGCGGACGTCGCCGGATGCCGCTGGCTGCGGCGGGTAACGCCGTCCGAAACCCCACTTTCGGAAAGCGAAATTGGCACCTGCGGCGAAATCGTCGATGCTTGGAGCCTGCCAAGCGGAGCCGCCGGGCGCACCGGTCCCGGTCCGCATAGAACAAAGAAGGAGACACCGTATCATGATGCAAACGCGCACCGTCGGCGACCTGAAGGTCACCCGTATCCTCGAATATGCCGGTCCCACGCACGATCCGGCCTTCCTGTTCCCCGACATCGACCGCTCGGTCCTGGATGCGAATGCCGGCCTGATGGCGCCGCACCATTGGATCCCTCACATGAACAAGCTGATCGTGACGATCCAGTTCTGGGTGGTGCACGCGGGGAGCCATATCATCGTCGTCGATACCGGCGTGGGCAACTTCAAGCCGCGCGCGGGCATCGCACGCATGAACATGCTCAATACCCTGGTGCGCGAATGGATGATCGCGGCCGGGGCGCCGCCGGAGAAGGTCACCCACGTGGTCATGACGCACCTGCATGCCGACCACGTCGGCTGGAACACCACTTGGCAGGACAACCGCTGGGTCCCCACCTTCCCCAACGCGCGCTACTACCTCCCCAAGGACGACTTCGTCTTTTGCGAGCAGGGCCGCAACAAGGCGCCGGGCGTGGTGGACGTGTTCGGCGAATCGTTCTTCGACAGCGTGATGCCGGTGGTCGACGCGGGGCTGGCCGAGATGATCGAGTCGGGGCGCGAGATCGCCGATTGCCTGCAGGTAGAGTCCGCCGCCGGCCACAGCCCGGGACAGGTCGCGTTTCGGGTCCGTTCGCGCGGCGAGGAGGCAATCTTCTGTGGCGACATCCTGCACAGTCCGCTGCAGATCGTGCGCCCGGACGTGAACTCCGGCTACTGTATCCGCCCGGACCTTGCCCGCAGCACGCGCCTGACCTTCCTCAACCAGGCCGCAGACACCGGCGCGCTGGTGCTGCCAGTGCATTTCGGCGAGCCGTACTGTGGCTACGTGCGGCGCCAGGGCCATGGCTTCCGCTTCGAGCCGGCGGGCTGGTAGCACAAGGCGGCCGGGCTGCGCGCCGGCGCCCGCGCCATGGCGCCAGGTTTCTCCCGCATCGGGGTTATCATTCCCTGCTACATGATTGAGCCGCGAGACCTGCTGCATGGCTGTTCCCTTCGACATCACCGACTTCCGCCTTTTCGTCAACGTGGCGGAAACGCGCAGCCTGACCCGCGGCGCCGAGCGTTCGTTTCTTTCGGTGCCGGCGGTCAGCAACCGCATCAAGAATCTCGAGGACACGCTCGGCGTACGCCTGCTGGAGCGCTCGCCGCAGGGCGTGGCGCTGACGGCTGCCGGCGAGGTCTACCTGCACCACGCGCGCGTGGTGCTGGCCGAGTTGGAGCGGCTCACCGGCAACCTGCAGCCCTTCACCGCGGGCCTGAGCGGACAGGTCAAGCTGGTGGCCAACACCACCGCCATAACCGAATACCTGCCGCCGGTCATCGGGGAGTACCTCGCCACCCATCCGGATGTGCGCATCGACGTGCGCGAGCGCCTGAGCGATGACGTGGTGCGCGTGGTCCGCGAGGGCGGCGCCGATCTCGGCATCATCTCCGGCAATGTGCCTACCGCGGGCCTGCAGGCAGTGCCCTTCGTCAAGAGCGCGCTGATCCTGGTCGCGCCGCTCGGCCATCCGCTGCTCGCGGAGCCGGCCGTGTGGTTCGAGCAGTCGCTTGAGCATGCCTTCGTCGCCTTGCTCGAGGGCAGCGCCTACCAGATGTTCCTGACGCGCGCTGCGGGCGCGCTGCACAAGCGCATGACAATCCGGGTGCACGTGGCCAGCTACGACGCCACCTGCCGCATGGTGGCCGCCGGCGCCGGCATTGCCATCATGCCCAAGGCCGCCTTCGCGCGCCTCAAGGCCGAGCAGCGCATCGGCTGCAGCGACCTGCTCGACGACTGGGCCGTGCGCACCTTCCAGGTCTGCGCGCGGGACCTGGAAGGCTTGTCCAGCTTTGCGCGCGAGTTCGCCAACCGCCTTATCGGCCACTACGCGCCCGCCGGCGGCGCGGCCTAGCTGCGGGGGCGGCGGGCCACCTGTCACTCTTCCCGCCCACCCGGGGCGCCTTCTCTTTCCCTTCTCTTCGCCTTCCTTTCACCGTTCGCAGTTGCCCTCGGCACAGCGCGCGAGGCCCTTCGCCGTTCGTCGCGCATGGCATAAGCGCACCTTGCCGAAGGCTTCCCGCCGGCCCTTCACGACGGCCCTGACCCAGTCTTTAACGCAGTGCTAAGGGTGCTTGCAAATCGCGAAATTGTTTGGCTGGCAGGTGCATGGCAATCTTGCCGTACCCGATAACAACGACGCGAGACATGATCGACAAGCTCTACGCAACAGCGCGCGAGGCGGTGGCCGACGTGGCCGATGGCGCCACCATCGCCATCGGCGGATTCGGCGGCGCCGGCATGCCCGACGAATTGATCGATGCCCTGGTCGAACAGGGGGCCAAGGATCTCACCGTGGTGAGCAACAACGCCGGCAACGGCGACACCGGCCTCGCCGCGCTGCTCAAGGCGCGCCGCGTACGCAGGCTGATGTGCTCCTTCCCGCGCCAGCGCGATGCCTATGTCTTCGAGGCACTGTACCGCGCCGGCGAGATCGAGCTCGAAGTGATTCCCCAGGGCACGCTGGCAGAGCGCCTGCGCGCGGCCGGCTGCGGCATCGGTGGCTTCTATACGCCGACCGGCCACGGCACGCTGCTGGCGGCAGGCAAGGAGGCGCGCCGCATCGGCGCGCGCGACTACGTGCTCGAGTATCCCATCCACGTTGACGTGGCCCTGATCAACGCCGCGGCAGCCGACCGCTGGGGCAACCTCGTCTATAACAAGACCGCGCGCAACTTCGCACCTGTGATGGCGATGGCCGCCACCACCACCATCGCCGCGGTGACGCGTGTGTGCGAACTGGGAGAACTGGACCCAGAGGCCGTCGTCACGCCCGGCATCTTCGTCAAGCGCGTGGTGCTGCGCGACGGTGCCCGTGCGCTGCCGATGCGCGGGCTGGAAGGCGCGGCGGCAAACCTGCAGGCAAGCGCAAACGCAAACGTACAGGCAAGGTGAGGCAAATGGACCAAGTGGCAAGAAACCTGCTGGCCGCGCGCGTCGCGCGCGACATCCCCAACGGCGCTTACGTCAACCTCGGCATCGGCCTGCCCACGCTGGTGGCCAACCATCTGCCGCGCCACCGCGAAGTCATCCTGCACAGCGAGAACGGCGTGCTGGGGCAATGGTCGGCCGCCGAACCCGGCCAGGAAGACTGGGAGCTGATCAACGCCGGCAAGGAAGCGATCCGGCTGGAACGCGGCGCGGCCTTTTTCCACCACGCCGACGCCTTCGGCATGATGCGCGGCGGCCATCTCGACATCTGCGTGCTTGGCGCCTTCCAGGTCTCGGAACGCGGCGACCTCGCCAACTGGCACACCGGCGCGCCCGACGCCATCCCCGCGGTGGGCGGCGCCATGGACCTGGCTATCGGCGCCAAGCAGGTGTTCGTGATGATGGACCATCTGACCAAGGATGGCGCGAGCAAGCTGCGCCACCAGTGCAGCTACCCGCTCACCGGGATGGCATGCGTAGGCCGCGTGTACACCGAACTCGGCACCTTCGCCATCGGCCCGCAAGGGGTGTCGGTCATCGAGATCGTCGGCGACATGTCGCCGCAGGCGCTGCAGTCGGTCACCGACGTGGCGCTCGACTTCACGACGATGGTCATGGCCGAGTACGCCTGAGCACGGGGCGGGAGCCGCGCACGGCAGCAGGACCAAGAAAAGACAGAAGAGTCAGAACAGACAGGAGACGACAATGACAGGTTGGTACAAGGCTGGGAATGCCCAGCAGAAGAAGACGTTCTGGGCCTGCTATTCCGGCTGGGCGCTGGATTCCTTCGACATGCAGATGTTCAGCTTCCTGCTGCCCGCGCTAACCGCGGCGTGGGGCCTGAGCAAGGCCGAAGTGGGCGTCCTGGGCACCGTGGCGCTGGTCGTCACTGCCATCGGCGGCTGGGGCGCCGGCATCCTCAGCGACCGCTACGGCCGCGCGCGCATCCTGGTGTTCGCCATCGTCTGGTTCACGTTCTTCGGTGTGCTTGCCGGCTTCGCGCAGTCGTACAACCAACTGCTGGTCGCGCGCACGCTGCAAGGGCTGGGCTTCGGCGGCGAATGGGCCGTCGGCGCCGCGCTGATGGCCGAGGTGATCGACCCCAAGCACCGTGGCAAGGCCATGGGCTTCGTGCAATCCGGCTTCGCCCTGGGCTGGGCGCTGGCGGTGGTGGTGGCCACGGCGCTGCTGGCCTGGTTGCCGCATGAGCTGGCCTGGCGCGTGGCCTTCTGGAGCGGCGTGATCCCGGCCTCGATCGTGCTCTTCATCCGCCGCCACATCAAGGACTCGGCCATGTTCGAGCGCGCCAGGCAGAGCCGCACGGCGCGCGCCTCGCTGGCCTCGGTGTTCAGCCGCCAGTACGCGCGCTCGCTGATCCTCTCCAGCGTACTGGTGATCGGCCTGCAGGCCGGCTGCTACGCCATCCTGATCTGGCTGCCCTCGCTGCTCGCCCAGCGCCAGGTGGCCGCGTCCTCGATGATCGTCACCGTATTCATCATGTCCTTCGGCTCGTTCTGCGGCTTCGCCGTGGCCGCAGACCTGGCCGACCGCATCGGCCGGCGCCCCACGCTGATAGGCCTGGCCGTGTGCGCGTGGATCGTCACCGCCTGCTATATGCTGCTGCCGCTAAACCCGGTGCTGGCCGCCGTGCTCGGCTTCCTGGTCGGCTTCTCCGCGATCGGTATGTTCGCCGCGCTGGGGCCTTTCCTGAGCGAGATGTTCCCCACCCAGGTGCGCACCACCTGCATGGGTTTCGCCTACAACGTCGGCAAGTCTGTGGGCGCGGGCTCCGTCGTCGGCGTCGGCGTGCTATCCACCCACATCGGCCTCGCCAACGCCATGGGCGCCTTCTGCCTGGTGGCCTATGCCGTCGCCGTGTTCGGCATCCTGCTGTTGCCCGAGACACGAGGCATCGTCATCGAGCACATCGGCGCGGCGGAAGGCGCCAACGCCGATACCCGCGCCGTGACAGCGCTCGCCGAGCCCGCGCGGGCGCATACTTGATGCGCGGCGCCGGCAGGCGCGCGCCACACAGAACTGATCCATACCAAGAGGAGACACGATGATCCGCATGCTGTACCTGCTGGTGAAGCCAGAAGGCATGTCCGATGCCACCTTCCGCGCCGAATGCCGGCGGCACTACGACATGTCGCACGACGTGCCGGGCCTTCACAAATACGAGGTCCGACTCGTCGCCGAGCAGCCCACCGACACCCACGTGCCCTTCTTTAGCATCGGCCACGTCGATGCCATCGGCGAATGCTGGTTCGAGAACGAAGCGGCCTACGCCACCTATATGGCTTCCGACATCCGCAAGACTTGGTTCGAGCACGGCAAGACTTTCATCGGCCGGCTCAAGCCCTTGCGCACCGAGACGGTCGGCGACGGCGCGGGCTGAGCCGGACCAGCCCCCGCTGTCCACTACCGGGCGGGCCCCGGCCGGCGCATCGCGCGACCGTGCCCCGCCAAGCAACCATCCTTCAAGGACACACCATGCTTTACCACGTGCAGATGGAAGTGAAGATCCCCGACTCCCTGCCGGCCGAACAGGCCGACGCCATCAAGGCCGCCGAGAAGGCGCGGGCCATCGAGATCCAGAAATCCGGGAAGTGGCCTCATCTGTGGCGCGTCGTGGGCCGCTACGCCAACGTCAGCATCTTCGATGTGGAGAGTAACGATGAACTGCACGCGCTGCTGTCGTCGCTGCCGCTGTTTCCCTATATGACCGTCCAGGTCACGCCGCTGGCGCAGCATCCGTCGGCGATCTGATGGCGGCGGGGCAGGCTCTGGCCATACCGCCGCGGACCGCTTCAATGACAAAGCCGGCCGGCCTTGCGTGAGACAACCATGAGATCCCAGCCGATAGCCTGGGCGAGCCGATCGGCGCCACGAAGAGCACGCTCTCGCTGGGCCTGGGCGTGAAGTCCTTGACCGGGTCGTACGGCAGGTTCGCCTTCGACTACGTCAAGGCCAGCCCGACCGAGCTGGCCTATTGCTCCTGGGGCGTTGGCTCCGGCGGCCATCTCGCCATGGAGGTCCTGAAGGCCAGGACGGGCATCAAGCTGCGACATGTGCCCTACAAGACGGCCACCCAATGCAGCAACGACCTGGCGGCCGGGCACGTGCAGATAGGCTTCGCTGATTCGGTATCCGCGTTGCCGCACCTGAAGTCCGGCCGCATTCGCGCCGTGGCGGTCTCCGGGCCGGAGCGGCTGCTACCGCTGCCCGACGTGCCAACCATGTCGGAGCAGGGGGTGAAGTTCGACTACGCCAGCTGGCTGGCCGTGTTCGGGCCCCGGAACCTGCGGGCGTCGATCGTCTCGCGGCTCAACGCGGAGATCAGCAAGATAATCGCGTCGCCCACCGAGCGCGCTTCGAGGCCATCTACCTACGGCCCGGCGCGCCGTCCAAGCCCGAAGACCTTGGCCGGCTGGTGCGCGACGACCTTGCCGCCCGGGGCGAAGCCGTCAAGATCGCCGGGCTGAAGGCGGAGTAGCGGTGCGACGCCAGATCAAAAGAGATTAAACAACTAGCGAGAACGGGAGACAGAGCAGGCGAAGAACAAGGTATGGACGGTGTTGGGGACTCGCGTTGCTGGCAGGCGATGTTTGCGCGGGGACTATGCACTTGTTCGGCATCGTGGATGCGTCGATCGAATATGCAAAGGGCTCCGACAGCGTGGTGCGGATACGCGAAGGGCGGACACAGGCACGATTCGCGGCAAATCCCTGAATTGAGGTCAATCTGATTGGCGCCTTCCATACGGCGCGCGCCGCCATCGCGCATCTGCGCCGGCGTGGCGGCGTGGCGGCGGCAAGATGATCTTTACCGGTTCCGGCTCGCGCTACCGGCCAAATCCGGGGATGTCATCCTACGCCAGCGCCAAGCTAGGCATGTGGATGCTCATGCAGACACTGGCCGTGGAATTGCAGGACGCCAACATCAGCGTCAATGAACTGATCCCCGGGCCTGTTCGCGCCGAGATGACCGGCTTCGGCGAGACACTCGCGCTAGCCGGGGAATGGATGAAGAATCCGGAAGACGTGGTGCCGCTGGCATTGTTCCTGGTAGGACTGGGTGATGCCGGGCCGACTGCCCAGAGCTTCAGCCTGATGCGGCGCGCCGGCTAGCGGGACTGGCCCCGCTAGCCGGCCGGAACGGATGCGGCGTCTGCCCATGCCAGCGGCGGAAGGCATTGATAAGACTGGCCGCTGCGGCATGATCCGGCTCGCACGTAAATACCCGAAGACCCAGACCAGATTGGGCGCGCCCGTGAACACCATGCCGCGGTATGGTGGCGGTGTCGGAGAAGTTCGGAGGTCTGTCGTCGATGGTGAAGGCAATGTCGCCGAGCTCACTCAGATCAACGCCCCAGCCACCAAGACCGCAAGGCACTAGAGGGTTGGTGACTGGCAATCCGGAGATGGAGAGCGTCCTACTCGGCGCTGATTTGGTTTGCTCGGATGACTTCGCTCCACATCCGGATATCGCTGCGCACGGTCTGCGCGAACTGCTCGCTGCTTTTGGGCGGCATCTCGGACATGTTCAACTGGATGAAGCGCTCCCGCATCTCCGGGTCGGCCAGCACGCGGTTCACCTCCGCGTTAAGGCGTTGCACGATCGGCGCTGGTGTGCCGGCCGGCGCGAACATGCCATACCAGCTATCGGTATGGAAGGGAAAGCCCTGCTCGGTCATGGTGGCAAGGTCGGGCAGGGCCGGACCGCGGCGCGTGCCGCTCAGCGCGATGACCCGGATCTTGCCGGCGCGGATCAACTGCAAGGGCGAGGAAGAATCGACGAAGGCCACCTTGACGATGCCGCCCTGCAGGTCGTTCAGGATCTGCGGCACCGTCTTGTATGGCACGTGCCGCAGCTTGATGCCGGCCTGCATCTTGAGCGACTCCATAGTCAGGTGGCCGCCGGAGCCCACGCCCCAGGAGGCGTAGTCGTAGGCATCGGGATTGGCTTTGATGTAGGCGACGAACTCTTTCAGGTTGCGCGCGGGGAAATCCGGCGAAACCACCAAGAAATTGCCCCCTGAGCCAACCTGGGCCACCGGGATCAGGTCGCGCAAGGCATCGTAGGGCAGCTTCGGTTGCAGGGTCTGGTTGATCACCACGGACGCCGCATAGGTAAACAACAGCGTGTAACCGTCCGGCTTGGCCTTGGCGACGGCGTCGTTGCCGATCATGCCGGTAGCACCGGTCCTGTTGTCGATCACGATGCTTTGCTTGAGCGCTTTGCCCAGGCGCTCGGCTAGCAGGCGGGCAAAGAGGTCGGTGCCGCTACCGGCCGAAGACGGCACAACCAGGCGGATAGGCCGCGCCGGCCAAGCGGGTTCGGCATGGGCCGCGCCAGCCGCCGCCAGGTTGCCGGCGCTTGCCAATGCCGCCATGGCGATCCCGCCGAGGCTGCGCATGGCATGCCGCCGTGAGATGACGCCGCTCCGCACAGGGTTGGGCGATGGGCATTGCTTTGCGATGTTGGACATGTTTGTCTCTCTTGGAGCCCGTGAGGGGCCTGTGCCAGCGTCAGCGAATGCCAAAGGCGTGCCCGTTGCCTTGCTCGATCATGTCCGCGGTTGCCGTATAGAGGCTGCGCGACACATAGCTTCGGACCTGGCCAGCGCGCTCCCGCAGCCAGCGGGCCTTGAGCGACCTTGCCTTGGCGAGCGTGGGCGTATCGTCGCGCGCGGTAGCCAGCACGTCGATCACATGCAGGGCGAGCTGAGTCTCACCGCGTTCCGCCAGCGCCTGCGCATGGCGGATCACGGCGTCATGGTCGGCGATGGCCGCGACGATCTCCGCGGCCGCCCGCTCGGGCGGCGCCGGATGCAGGGAGGTCGGGTTGCGGTCCCACCACCCATTCTCCGAGCGGTAGATGTCGCGTGCGATGTAACTCGGATCGCCATAGGTCGGCCGCATCCAGGGCTGGTCGAACAGCTCGGGCGGCAGTTCTAGCGACGCCAGTACCTCGCGCTCGCCGCAGCCCGCATTCATCAGCCTGACAACCTCGGCGCGCAGCCAGCGCAGCGCGCGCGCCGTCTGCGTCAAGACGTGCTGGCACGATTCGCTGCCTTCAAGGGTTGCGCCAAACTCGCGTACCACCGTGCCTGGCTGGAGCGCGGCAAGCCGCTCCAGCGTCTCGGCCCAGCGCACGGTGTCGCGCAGGGTGCGGAAAGGTGTGCCGATATTCGGGATCGAATCGATGACGGCCGGGCCGCCATACAGCAGCCGCAGGCCGGGCAGCCAGACGGCGATGGCGTCGTCGGTTTCCGACGGGGCCCAGATGATCTCGACGCGCCGCGCGCCCTGTCCGAGGGTCATCCCATCGGTGAAGGTCTCGGTCGGCGCGGGGCAAACCAGGCGTCCGGCGAGCTTGCCGGCGCGGTGCCGGAACTGGATTTCGGCCATGCGTTCCTGCAGGCCCATGGTGGCCTGGTAACGGGCCCGGCGGCCGATCACATTGGCGTGGGCGAGCACGCGCGGCGCCGGCTCGCCGCGCCCGCTCGCATGTGCCAACCATTCGGGCAGGCCGGCGTTGTAGCCGATGTGGCCGTGGCTGAAGCAGATGGCGATGACCGGCAGGTCCGTACTGGCGCGCAGGGCGGCAATCATGCCGCGCGTGACCTTGCCGCCGGGGCCAGCATCCACTACCAGCAAGCCGCCGCCAACGTCGGCCACGAAAGACTGGCCTTGGCCGTGCAGCAGCCATACGCCTTCTGCCACGGCCTCGCAGCCAGTGCCTGTCACGAGTGCCGAAGGACGGTCTTCGATGTCTTGCATGTTCTGTCTCCTTATTTGTAGCGCAGCCAGACTTCATGGACGGTGCCGCTGAACCGGAACGGTGCGCGGTCGAAATACTCATGCGCGACGGGCGAGCCGAGGTCGCACCCGATGTCGAAGGTTTCACATGCACTGAAGGCACCAGGCACCGTGATGCCCACCTCCGCCGCGGCAATCTGCTCGCCGTTCACGCGTAGCACATAGCTGGCGGCGCGCCTGGGTGCCCGGCCTTCGGACATCGTGAACTCGATCTCCAGGGCGTGCCTGCCTGCAGAGAGGCGATCGGGCGAGCGCACTTTGTAGCGGCACATCCCCAGCATGTTGTATTCGTAGGCGAGGTAGCCGTCGTCCATGAAGAGGCTGACGCCGCCGTTGAAGCCGCCCATGGCATAGAGCACGCCGCTGGCGCGCTCGCCGAACTCGGCATCCACGGTGGCGATGTGGTCGCGGGAGCGGATGTTCGGCGCGGCGTTCTCGGGAATGCGCGTGATGTCCCCACTAAAGCGCCAGGCAGCCTGCTTGGGGGCGACGCGGTCTGTCGGATGGATCACCACCCGATAGACCGCGCCCAACGGGTAGACCTTGTTGATCCCCGCCTGCGCGGCGAACATATCCTTCATCTGCGCCAGCTTCCCGGGCTGTTCCTGGGCCAGGTCCCGTGCCTGCGAATAGTCCGTGCGGATGTGGTAAAGCTCCCAGACATCGTTGTCCGGATCCCAGGTATCCAGCCCAGGCGTCGTGGTCACCCAGGGAATGCGCGGCCCGAACACACCTGCCGTCCAGCCATCGTGATGCACCATGCGGCTGCCGGCGACCTCGAAGTACTGCACGCCCTTGCGGCCGGCCGCGGCCGGCTCGGCGAAGGTGTAGGCCATCGATATGCCGTCCAGCGAATCCTGCGCCACGCCGTTGAGTTCAAGCGGCGCAGTGATGCCCAGGATGTCGTAGATGGTGGGCGCGATGTCGTTTACATGATGGAACTGCGTGCGCGGCACGCTATCCGGCTTGATGCCGCGTGGCCACGAGACCACCAGGGGCGTGCGCGTGCCGCCGAAGTGGGCGGCAATCAGCTTGGTGCTCTGAAATGGCGTGGATCCGGCCCAGGCCCAGCCGGCGTGGTACATATTGTTGGTCTTGCGGCCGCCCAGCGCGTCGAGCCCGCCCAGGCCGTCCAGAACGTCAAGATGCTGCTCGATCGTGCTGGGGATGCGGTTCTGCGCAAGCAATTCGACAACGGTGCCGTTCTGTCCTTCCGCACTGCCGCCGTTGTCGCTGAACACAAAGAACACCAGCGTGTTCTCGCGCAAGCCCAGGCGTTCCAGTTCATCAATGATCTTGCCAAGCTGCGCGTCGGTATGTTCCAGGAAGCCCGCATAGACTTCCATCAGCCGCCTCTGGAAAGGGCGTTCGGCTTCGGGGATGCTGTCCCAGCCTGGCAGGGTGTCAGGGCGCGGCGTGAGCTCTGCGGATTCCGGGATCCAGCCCATCTCTTTCTGGCGCGCGAAAGCGCGTTCCCGGTAGGCATCCCATCCGTCGTCGAACTTGCCCTTGTACTTGTCGGTCCATTCCTTGAAGACCTGATGTGGCCCATGCACCGCGCCAGGCGCCCAGTACATCATGAATGGCTTGTCCGGCGTGATGGCGGTATGGCGGCGCAGCCAGCGCGCGGCTTTCTCGGCCATGTCCTCGGTCAGGTGGTAGCTCTCGTCATGCGGTGGCTCGATCAGCGTGGTGTTCTCGACCAGGCGCGGCTCGTACTGGGAGCTTTCGCCGCCCAGGAAGCCGTAGAAGTGGTCAAAACCGTGACCTGTGGGCCAGCGGTCGAACGGGCCCATCTGCGTGGTCAGGTTGGCGGGTGTGTTATGCCATTTTCCAAAGGCGGCGGTGTTGTAGCCCCAGGCCCGAAGCACTTCGGCCAGGGTGCCGGCGCTTTGGGGAATTACCCCAACGTAGCCGTCCCAGTCCGTGGCGTATTCGGAAATATGCCCGTAGCCGACGCGGTGCGCGTTACGCCCGGTGAGCAGCGAGGCGCGCGTGGGCGAGCACACGCCGCAGTTATGAAAGGCGTTGTAGCGGATGCCGCTGTCGGCTAGCCGCGTGAGCGTGGGCGTATGGATTTCACCGCCGAAGGTGTCCGGGTGCGCAAAACCCGCGTCGTCCAGCATCACGATCATCACGTTGGGCGCGTCCCGCAGCAGCGGCTCCGCTTTGCGGCGCTGGTGGGTGGACTCGGACAGCTTGCGTCCTGCCACGCTGGCACTGGGCGGCGCTGGAAAGGGCAGGTGGCTGCCCGCACCGGGGGTGGTGTTGTAGGTGCCGATACCGGACCCGGCCTCGGTCTTTTCGGGCTTCTCCATGTCGTCTCTCTCCATGTTTTGGCGCTGCATACGTGTACTGGACGGGTCAGGATAGCAATAATCTCCTGCATTAATACTTAGCATTATCCCTAGCGAGCTGATGCGCGGACCGCCAGTCATGTGGCGTCCTGGCCGCAACTGTGTCGAAATTGTGCTGCAAGATACACGCCATCATTGATGAGCCGAGAACAGGACGCAACGCGATCGGGAAATCCCCAGATGCCCGAACGAATTCGTGCGCTTAATCTCTCGCATTACAAATTAAGACATCGGATTAAACAAGGGCATGGCGCGGTCGAGCGCGGCACGCGTGTCCATGTGCGATCCCTTCAACGAACACAACGGAGGAAGACTGATGAAGAAGAAAGTGCTGTTCGCCGTGGCCGCTGCCAGCGTATTGGGGCAGGGGGCTTATGCGCAATCGTCGGTGACGCTGTACGGCGTCGTGACCGCAAGCATGCAGTACGTGAACCACGCGCAAAACGTAGCCAACGGCGTGCTGGCGCCCGGCAGCGGCTCCCAATACCTGATGAACTCGTCGGGCATCGCCCAGTCGCGCTTCGGCCTGCGCGGCGTGGAGGATCTCGGGGGCGGGCTGCAGGGCCTGTTCGTGCTCGAAAGTCAGTTCAACACCGACAACGGCCAGCTTGGCGGTGGCCTGTTGTTCGGCCGGCAAGCCTTTGTGGGCCTGAAGGGCGGCTACGGGCGGGTGACCTTCGGGCGCCAGTACACGTCTTCCTTCCTGACCATGGGCAACTTCATGCCCGCTGCCTACGCGCCCGAGTTCGAACCGGTAGTGGGCTTTGCCGGTCCGAACTTCCGCGAGAACAACATGGTCCAGTACCAGGGCCAGTTCGGTGGGGTCTCGCTGAACACGCATTGGTCCCTTGGCGAGCGCAGTGGCAGCCTGGCCGCGGGGTCGGCTTATGGCATCGGCGCCTCCTACTTTTCCGATGGCTTTGGCCTTGGTGTGGCCTATGACGAGGTGAAGACGCTTAACACTGCCCAGGCCACTGGCGCTTCCGGCTCGAACGATTATGGCCGCGACATGCGCGCCGCCATCGGCGCGAGCTATACGCTTGGCAAGGTCAAGTTGATGGGCGGCTACCGCTGGGGCAATTCGGTGGCGCCCGCCACCGGCACGCCTACGCTGCTGCCGCATCGCGACGATATGTACTGGCTGGGCCTGAACTGGGAAGCGACGTCGGCGCTGCGCCTGACATTGGCCTATTACTACGACGACATCAAGCAGGCCACCATCGCCGGCAGCAAGGTCAATCCACCGAATCCGCAGCAGTATCTGGCGCTGGCGGATTACAGCATTTCCAAGCGGACCGATTTCTTCGCCGCGGCGATGTATGCGCGCAATGCTTCGCTGAACTGGGACAACATCGCTTACCTGCCCAACGGGCAGTCGGTCGGCTATTTGCCGGCCACCTCGCAGACGTACTACAAGACGCCGGGCGCCAGCGGGCAGCTCGGGGTTTCGCTGGGCATCCGCACGATCTTCTGAGGGCGCTGTCCCGCGTACAGCGCTGCGTGCGCCGCACGCAAGGCCGATCCGCCGCGTACGGGGAAAACCCCAGTGTGCGCTGCGTTCGATTACAACTAAGCTCGATGCCCTAGGTAATCCTGGGGATTAATTCAAGGTGGTCGGTGCGGCACCCGAGGTGGTTCTCGGCGTGCCCGCCGCATGCGCCATGGAGTACTGAACCATGCCGGATTCGCTGACAACTTCCCCGCCGCAGGACGCCATGCGCGACCAGGGTGCCGCCGTGCGCGCCAACGCGTACCAGCCCCGCAAGGCATGGGCGATGGCCACCTGGCTGACGGTGTTCTCCTCCATCAACTTCCTGGACAAAGTCGTGCTGGGCATGGTGGCCGTGCCGGTCATGCGCGAGCTTCACCTCAGCCCGACGCAGTTCGGCCTGATCGCGGGCAGCTTCTTCTGGCTGTTCTCTGTGTCGGCGGCCGTCGTGGGCTTTATCGGCAACCGAGTGGCGGCGCGCTGGCTGCTGCTGACCATGGCGATCCTGTGGTCGCTGGTGCAGCTTCCGGTGGCGTTCGCCTCCGGCGCCGCGGCGCTGCTGGCGTCGCGCGTGATTCTCGGCGCGGGCGAGGGACCGGGTTTTCCGGTATCGGTGCACGCGCTGTACAAGTGGTTCCCACACGAGAAGCGCAACCTGCCGGTGGCCCTGATCAACCAGGGCGCGGTATTCGGCTTGCTGCTGGCAGGGCTGGCCGTGCCCTTCATCACGCAGCACTGGGGCTGGCGCGCCAATTTCCTCCTACTGTCTGCCGCGTCGGCACTGTGGGCGCTTGGCTGGCTGTGCTTCGGCCGCGAAGGCACGCTGCAAGCCGAGCCGGTGCGGCTTGCAGCGGGCCGGCGTGTGCCTTACCGCCGGCTGCTCACGGATGCGACCGTGTTGTCGGGCTTCGTGGCCGGCTTCGCGGCTTATTGGGGGCTCGCCTTGGTGCTGACCTGGATGCCGTCCTACCTGGAGCAGGGGCTAGGATATGACGATGTGACCGCCGGCAGGATGTTCGCGGTCATCGTGGCCGTTGGCGTGCCGGTCAGCCTGACGCTGAGCTGGTGCTCGCAGCAGTTGCTGCGGCGGGGCGCTTCCTCGCGCGTGGCGCGGGCGGTGTTCGGCAGCGCTTGCGTCGGCGCCGGCGGCTTGCTGTTCCTGGCGCTGCCGCTGCTTTCGCTTGCGCCGGGGGGGAAGGTGGCGTTGCTGGCGCTGGCGGCGACGCTGCCGCCGGTTGCGTTCGCGGTAGGGCCGGCCATTCTTGCAGAGATCGTTCCCGATGCGCAGCGCAGCGCCATCATCGCGCTGAGCACGGCGGTGGCGACCAGCGCCGGCGCGATCGCGCCGGTGGTGATGGGGCGCCTCGTGCAGGTGCAGGGCCATGCCGGCGCGCATGGTTTCGAGCTCGGCTTCACGGTGTGCGGCGCGGTCATGCTGGTTGGCGCCATCATCGGCGTGCTGGGCCAGAATCCCGCGCGGTCGCTGCGGCGCTTGCGCGGCTAGTCATACTTGTCTCAGACGCGGGCGGCATGCTTGCCCGCTTGATGGCATTGCACCCATAATTCCAAATATTAAAATATGGGAACAACAGTTTATGAGCCATGGACGCCAGCGTTCTCTTGCTACGGTCCTTGCCGATAGCGCGCTAATGGAAAAGCCGCCGGCGCGAAAGGCTTCAGCCGAGGCCGGGCAGGCCAGCGGCAATCCGCTGGAAAGCGAGACGGCCCGGCGCATGCTTGAGATCGCCGAGCGTCTGTTTGCCGAGCATGGCGTCGAACTGGTGCCGCTGCGCCAGATCGTGGTCGAAGCGGGCCAGCGCAACCGCTCGGCGCTGCACTATCACTTTGGCTCGCGCGAGGCGCTGGTCAGCCAGCTGCTTAATTTCCGCCTGACCCATATCAACAAGGTGCGCAACCACTACCTGGACGAAGTCGAGGCGGCCGGCCTGGGTGGCGATGTGCGGGCCATCGTGGAGGCATCGATCAGCGCGCTTGCCGATACCATCTGCGACACGCCCTGGGGCGCGCTCTATGTGCAGGTGCTGGCGCAGGCCACCTTCAGCCCGAGCCTGGTCAACGCGGACATGATCGATTTCGACGCGATGTCCGGCGTGCTGCGGTCCAGGAAGATGATTGCCGCTGCGTTGCCCGGCATCCCGCGCAAGGTCTTGCATAACCGCCAGATGTGGTTCAACAACAGCGTGGTCTATTCGCTGGCGCAGTGGTGCCGCCAGACCCAGGGCCCTGCAAAGCGCGGCCAGCCTCCCGTCGCGGACCTGGTGGATTACTGCACCGCCGCGCTGATGGCGCCCATCGGCAAGCTGCGGGCGGTGCCGCGCAGCAGGACCCGGCCCGCTTGACGCGGGGCATGATTGCACGGGGGATACGAAATTGCGCTATCACGGTCACCGGAGCAGTAGGACATCATGTTCGGTACCGTACTGATCGACTGCCCGCCATAGCAGTTAAGGCTCACCGCGCAGCGTAACAAGCACTTCGTCCAAATGCCATGTACTGCTGGGCTAGCGGCGGGCGGCCTTGACGCGGTGCGCGAAGCCCTCACCAAATTCATCGCACTATCTGGCGCAACCGCTTCGGCAACGTGACGACGCCACGGGCACGGGCCAGCACAGGTGGGACGTTACACAGACGGTCTCACCTGTGCTCAGCGGGGGCGCGGCCGGGCGCTCAGTCGAGCTGAATATGGGCGTCGCGCACGATGCGGGCCCACTTAGGCGTATCCGTGCTTACCAGCGCCGCCAGTTCCTCAGGCGTGGAGCCTACCGGCTGGAGCCCCATGGTCGCCAGCCGCTGCCACACCTCGGGCACCTTCGTGATGCGGGCGACCTCGGCCGACAGCCGGGCCGTGATATCGCGCGGCGCGCCTGCCGGGAGGAAAAAGGCGAGCCAGCCGCTGGCCTCGAAACCGGCAAAGCCGGCCTCGGCGAAGGTCGGCACTGACGACAGCGCCTTGTGCCGCTGCGCGCCAGTGATGCCGAGGACACGGAATTTTCCCGAGTTCAGGTAAGGATAGGCCGACGACACGTCAATAAACGCCGAGTCCACCTGCGCGCCCAGCAAGTCGCTCACAAGTGGCGCCGCCCCCTTGTAGGGGATGTGGACCAGGTCGATGCCGGCCTGCATCTTGAACTGCTCGCCGTGCAGGTGAGATGACGTGCCGTTGCCGTAGGAGCCGTAGCTGAGCTTGCCCGGGCTGGCCTTGGCCAGGGCCACGAACTCGGCCAGCGTGCGGGCCGGCACCCGATTGGGTACCACGAACAGGTCCGACGAGCGTGCCACCAGCGAAACCGGTGCGAAGTCACGCTCCAC
The DNA here is from genome assembly GCF_059421605.1 of Cupriavidus sp. GW821-FHT02F09. Taxonomy (NCBI): domain Bacteria; kingdom Pseudomonadati; phylum Pseudomonadota; class Betaproteobacteria; order Burkholderiales; family Burkholderiaceae; genus Cupriavidus; species Cupriavidus sp. GW821-FHT02F09. The sequence continues at coordinate 16,042 of NZ_JBWKVH010000037.1, read as the reverse complement.
GTTGTACGGAACCTTCTTGTACAAACCGGGAGACTGGATCATCGCGGTGATGGCAAACAACATCGTATAGCCATCCGGTGCCGCCTTAGCCACGATGTCGTTGCCCAGCATGCCGCTGGCGCCGGGCTTGTTGTCCACCACCACCGGCTGGCCCAAGGACTGGGACAGCCGCTGCCCTATCAGCCGGGCCACCGTATCGGTGCCGCCACCGGCCGGATAGGGCACCACCAGCCGCAGCGGGCGCGAGGGATAGGTGCTTTGCGCGCGTACGCTCCCGTTTCCCAGCGCCGCCGCGCCAACCAATGCGGCCGCTTGCGCCAGCCAGTGTCTTCTTTCCATCTGCATGGCTATCTCCTCTGCTTTATATTCCGGTATTTCTCAGTCTGCGCGGCCCTGCAACGCCGACGCTTGCTCGGCTTCCTGCAGCGTTCTCCACAAGATCTTGCCGGTTGCCGACTTCGGCAGCGCATCCACAAAGCCAATGAGGCGGGGCACCTTGTAGGCTGCCAGCCGCTCACGGCACCACTGGATGATCTGTTCGGCACTGGCCTCTTCGCGCCCCTGCATGTCAGGCTTGAGCGCAATCACGGCCTTGACCGTCTCGCCGCGGCGCTCGTCCTGGACGGCGATCACGCAAACCTCATGGATGGCCGGGTGCCCGTAGAGCAGGTTCTCCACCTCGGCCGGCCAGACCTTGAAGCCGGACGCATTGATCATGCGTTTGAGCCGGTCGCGCATGAAGAAATAGCCGTCGTCGTCGATGAAGCCGAGGTCGCCCGTACGTAGGAAGCGCTTGCCGTCAATTTCGATAAAGCTCTCCGCATCGGCCTCCGGATTACGCCAGTAGCCTCGCATCACCTGCGCGCCGCTGGCGACGATCTCTCCCAGCTCGCCTTGCGGCAGCTCGGCGCCGGTCTGCGTATCGATCACGCGCGCATCGACCCCGAAGGTGGCGATGCCCAGGCATTCCCGCTTTGGGCGGTGACGCGGATTGGACAGCAGGAAAGCGGCGGTCTCGGTCATGCCATACGCCTCGATATAGCGCAGGCCGAAGCGCTCCTGCAGCATGTCTGCCACGGCATCGGGCATGGCCGCCCCGCCGCCGCCCAGGAAGGCCAGGCTGGAAAGATTGCGCTCAAGGATGCCCGGCTGGGAGAAGAAGTCCACCAGCATGGCCGGGGTCGTGGCCCAGTTCGAGACACGGTAGCGCTCGATCAGCTCCGCGGCCAGCGCGCGGTCCCAGCGCGGCAGCAGCACGATGGTGGCCCCCAGGTAAAGTGGCGCATGGATGCCGTTCTGCATGCCCAGCATGTGGTACAGCGGCGCTACGGACAGGAAGACTGTCTCGGGCGTATTGCTGCGCCAGATCTGCGAGCCCACCGCCGCGCTCATCAGCGTGCCATGGGTGTGGATGCAGCCCTTGGGGTGGCCGGTCGTGCCAGAGGTGTAGGCCAGCATGCACATCGTGTCATGGCTGGCGGTGTGCGGCGCCGGTGCCAGACCGGCCACATCCGCGTCCTGCCAGCGCACCAGCGTGCCGCCTGCCGGGGCCTGCTGCGCCGGCAGCGCGCAATCGCGCAGCCAGGCGGGAACTGCCGGGCCGTCGTCCGCAGCGGCCGGCACCATGTCTGCGTAGTCGTGGACGATCACGTGCGGGAGCGCGGCACCGTGCAGCGGCGCCAGGCGCTCGTACAGCTCGGAGGCGGCGAAGGCCACGCGCGCTCCGCTGTCGCCTGCCACGTGCTCCAGCTCCGCGGTCAGCCACATCGGGTTGGCCGGCACCACCACGGCTCCGGCGCGCAGGATGGCGTAGTAGGCAATGATGAATTGCGGGCAGTTCTGGGTGTACAGCAGCACGTGGTCGCCCGGCACGACGCCGCAGGCGCGCTGCAGGTAGCCGGCCATGCGCTCGATCTGTTCGTGCAGCGTGGCATAGCTGATCGCGCGGCCGAAGTACTGGATGGCGGTCTTGTCCGGGTAGCGGCGCGCGGCCACTGCTACGTTGTAGAACAGGCTGGTGCGAGGCACATGCACTGCTGCGGGCAAGCCGGGGGGCCAGAAGGGGGACAAGCCTGAGGCTTGGGCAGCCCTCGGTTGCGCGGCGTCGGGGGGGAATGGTTGTGTCATGTTGTACCGGTGTCTGTAAAGATGAAAACGGTGAGCGGCCGGACACACAGTTCCATCGAGACAGATCTTGCAAGTGCGAACGACCTTGGCCGCGGATGGCCGCTTGACGCAGCGATCGCAGCCATGTTGCAGCCATGTGGCTTATTTCCCGGCCCAGACGGGCTTGCGCTTCTCGGCGAATGCCGTTGCTCCTTCGCGGGCGTCGGCGGAAGCGAAGACAGGGTCGAGCAGCGGTTTCTGCCGCGAGAACATTTCCTCTCGCGACCAGTCGCCGGACTCCGCCACCACGTGCTTGCTGGCGGCAATGGCGAGCGGACCGTTGGCGCCCACCGCGGCGGCGAGTTGCAGTGCGCCGTCGAGCGCGCCGCCGGCATCGGTCAAGCGGTTGACGAGGCCCAGTTCGTAGGCGCGTTCGGCCGGGAGCACGTCGCCGGTCAGCGCGTATTCCATGGCAATGTGGTACGGCACGCGGCGCGGCAGGCGGATCAGGCCGCCGGCTGCCGCTGCGAGGCCTCGCTTCACTTCGGGCAGGCCGAACTTCGCCTCGCGCGATGCCACCACCATATCGCAAGCCAGCACCAGCTCGAAGCCGCCGGCCAGTGCGTAGCCTTCCACGGCGGCAATCAGTACCTTGCGCGGCGCTCGCTCGGTCACGCCGCCAAATCCGCGGCCCGGAATGCTCGGACGTTTGCCGGCGAGAAAGCCCTTCAGGTCCATGCCGGAGCAGAAGGTGCCGCCGGCGCCGGTCAGCACGGCAAGGCTCAGGTCGTCGCGGGCGTCAAGTTCGTCTAGCGCGGCGGCGTTGGCGGTGGCCGTCTCGAAGTCCATTGCGTTGCGGGCCTGCGGACGGTTGATGGTCATCACCATCACGTTGCCGCGGGTTTCCAGCAGAAGCGTGTCACTCACAGGGTGTCTCCTTTCCTCGATGGGTTGGATGTGGAGCGGCGCGCTTTAGCGTGCTGCCATGCGGATGGCGCCGTCCAGACGAATGGTCTCGCCGTTCAGCATGGCGTTCTCGAGGATGTGCATGGCGGTGGAGGCATACTCGTCCGGCGCGCCCAGGCGGGCCGGGTGTGGCACCGAGGCGCCCAGTGCGGTCTTTACGTGCTCGGGCAAGCGGGCCAGCAGCGGGGTGTCGAACAGGCCAGGGGCAATCGTGCAGACGCGGATCATGCGCTGCGCCAGGTCGCGCGCGGCGACGAGGGTCATGCCGACGATGCCGGCCTTGGCCGAGGCGTACGGGATCTGGCCGATCTGGCCTTCGAAGGCGGCCACCGAGGCGGTCAGCACACAGGTGCCGCGTTCGCCGTCCACCGGTTCGTTGGTTGCCATGCGCGCGGCGGCCAGGCGTAGTGCATTGAAGGTGCCGATCATGTTGATGCGCACCACGTGCTCATATTTCTCCAGCGATCCGGGCGAGCCGTCCTTCTCCACCACGCGGACCGGCGCGCCAAGGCCAGCGCAATGCACCAGGGCGCGCAGCGGGGCCAGCGCGACGGCAGCGTCGAAGACGCGCGTCATCTGCCCGGTGTCGGTCACGTCGGCCTGCACGAAGGTAGCCTGGCCGCCCAACGCGTCAAGGGCGGCAGCACCGCGCTCTTCGGACACGTCCGCGATCACGACCTTCACGCCTTTTTCCACAAGGCGGCGTGCGCTGGCGAGGCCCAGGCCCGAAGCGCCGCCGGTAACGACGGCAGACATGGTGTTGTCGAGTTTCATGCAGTATCTCCTGTGTCTTCTACGTATTCGGGGAGGCGCGGTTCAGACGCGCTCGATGATGGTGGCGTTGGCCATGCCACCGGCTTCGCACATCGACTGCAGGCCGAAGCGCTCGCCGCTGGCTTCCAGCGCATGCAGCATGGTGGTCATCAGGCGCACGCCCGAGGCACCCAGGGGGGGGCCCAGCGCGATGGCGCCGCCGCGTGGATTCAGGCGCGCGCCGTCGGCCTTCATGGTTTTCTGCCAGGCCAGCGGCACGCTGGCAAAGGCCTCGTTGATCTCGTAGTGGGCGATCTGGTCGAGCGTCATGCCGCTCTTGGCCAGCACGCGCTGGCTCGCGGGGATGGGGGCGGTCAGCATCTCCACGGGATCGGCGCCGATCACGTCGAAGCCGACGAAACGGGCACGCGGCTTGAGCCCCAGCTTGATTGCCATGCGCTCGCTGACGATCAACATGGCGGCGGCACCGTCGCTGATCTGCGAGGCGTTGCCGGCAGTCACGCCCCAGCCGAGTTGCGGGAAGCGCGCGCTGAGTTCCTCGTTGCGGAAGGGCGACGCCAGCGTAGCAAGGCGCTCGACCGTGGTGTTGGCCCGGATGGTTTCATCCTGCGCCACCAGCCCGCCGGGCGTGCGAATGGGCAGGATTTCGCGTGCGAAGCCGCCGGCTTCCCGTGTCGCGGCGGCGCGATGGTGGGAGCGTGCCGAGTAGCTGTCCATCTGCTCCCGCGAGATCTCCCACTTCGCCGCGACCAGCTCGGCGGCCACGCCTTGCGACACCAGGCCCGGCGCGTAGCGCGCCTCCATCGAGGGGCCATACGGGTTCTGGCCAATGCGGGCCGAGCCCATCGGCACGCGGCTCATCGATTCGATGCCGCAGGCGATGACCACGTCATAGGCGCCGGCCATGATGCCCTGGGCGGCAAAGTGCACGGCCTGCTGGCTTGAACCGCACTTACGGTCGATGGTGGTGGCCGGCACGTGCTCCGGGAAGCCTGCGGCCAGCCAGGCCACGCGGCCAGGGCCGGCGGATTGCTCGCCGGCCTGCGTGACGCAACCGGTGATGATGTCGTCCACCAGCCCAGGGTCGAGGTTGTTGCGCTGAACCAGCCCGGCGAGCACTTGCGCCAGCAACTCCGTGGCGTGCAGCTCGGTGAAGGCGGAGCCGGGCTTGGAGCGGCCCAGGGGCGAGCGGATGGCATCGACAATATATGCCTGTTGCATGTTGATACTCCTTTTGTATTCGCGTTTGGGAGGGGATAGAGGCCGCGCGCCGATGCCCTCTATGGCAAGGGCAGTGGGATGACTGACGGTGTGAAGCTCGTGTTCGCTGTCGCACGCGCTGTCAGCGCCACGAAGAGATGGCCAGGCGTGTTCTTTGCTCGATTCATGAATGTCTCCTCGTGATTATTTGAGCTGGACGCTGGTTCGAGGATGGGCGCGTCACAGCCATGTCGCGCAGGGATGCAATACCGGCGGAGCGGCTCCCTACGATTTCCTGAATCATAGATACTTGCCATCTGTCTGGCAAGTGTAGGTGTTAGGATGCCTTCGCCGTCGCGTCATAGCAGGTGGCCGCAAGGCGGGTTGGTAAGATAGCGGCGACAATCAGGTATCCCTTTCTTCACGTATGGAAAATCAACCTCAAGCCCCAAGCCAGAAGCCGGTAAAGTCCCGCCGCACGCAGCATGAAAGAAGGGAAGAGGCAACGCGGCGCATTCTCGAAAGCGCGATCGAGCTAATCTGCGAGAAGGGCATGGCCGGCGTCACCATGCGCGAAATTGGCGCGCGCTCCGGTTACAGCCGCGCGTTGACCGCGCATCACTATGGAGACAAGGAGGGCCTTCTCGTCGCCCTGGTTGACCAGATTGGCGTGAACATCCGCAAGGCGCGACTGGCCAACAGTCACGCGAAGCCTGGCCTGGAAACCGTTCTGGAAATCGTTCGCTTCACCCTCGGGCGGGATCCGGCGCACCTCAAGGTGCTGCAAGCGTTCAACGTGATTCTTTCCGAGGGGCGCAGCCCGGGTGGACCAGTCGCATTGGCGCTAGAGCGTATGACGCGCGAGTCAGCGGCACATATCGAAGCCGAGCTTCGAATCGGCATTGAGGAAGGCGAGATTCGATCCGACCTGGATCCGGCCGAGGAGGCAATGGCGATCGTCGGGACGATCCGAGGCATCTCCGCGCAGTTCTTGTTTGGAGCGAGCCACGTCAACGCCGAGGGCGTGCGCGAGTCGATCGTGAGTATTCTCGAGCGCGGGCTGGCGTCACTGCCAACGCGTTCAGTTCGGTCTCGCTCGATCCGCCGTTGATTCTCTGGAGCCAGTCGCTCACGTCGCGCAGCTATCCCGCATTCCGCGAGAACGATCATTTTGTTGTTAACATTCTCGCCGACGACCGGGGCGCCGTCTCCGATCACTTTTCCCGCGCCGGCAAGGACGAGTTCCAGGCCATCGACTACGACGATGGGCTGTGTGGTTCGCCAGTCCTGCCGGGCGCGGCCGCCTATCTGGGGTCATCGTCATTTTCCCGTAGATGGATACGGTTATTAATCAGCCCCAAGTCCCTTGTTGGCGCGGGGTGCAGCCCATTCGCCTGACCTTATTGCGGCCATCCGTGCACTTGCCGTACAGTTTTGTCCCGAACGACTGATGCCCTCAGCAACCTGAGTCAGGGCTTGTTAAGCCAGCTGGTGGTCAGTGTCAGCCGGCTCTTTCAGATCGGCCTGTATATCTTGACGGCTGCCGTGGCTGTGCCCACTGCCCTCGAAGGCAGCTCGCACATGGACCTCTTGCCTGGCACGCGCCGTGTCACCTGACCCCCTCTGCCGGTGAGCGCAATAGCCTGCACAGCTCACGCTCAACACCCGGCAGGCACGGCTGATCGAACGGCCGACCCTCAATCCGTCACGACCTTGGCCGCCAACGGATGCGCAGCCTTGGCCTTGGCCCACGCTGCGCATCAATCGATGATCGGCTTAGCTTACGACGCAGAAAAACGAAGGAAATGGTCTGACCGGAAAGATCCTCCTGTCCCTCACCAAGGGCGACGGGTAGCGCTTGAGCAGATCGGGCACGGCCGGATGGTTTAGGGGCGGCCTCAGAACCCGTTCCAGTGCAGGATGGATCTGGGTGAGCAGGCCGTGAATGCGGTTACTGGTTTGGGTGATTTTGGCAGCGTGGCAGCTTCCAGTACTCCTCGGGAAATGGCATTCAGGTGTTTCTTCATGCCGAGGAGTGCTATCGGGGCCATGCCGGCAAGCTGGCTGGTCAGTTGTTCCATGCGAGCAGCCAGATCCGCCGCCGGTACGATCTCCGTCAGGAATCCCAGCCGCAACATCGTTTCGGCGTCGATCTTTTCGGCGCTAAGAAACAGCCGCTTGGCGGCGTTAATCCCCAGGCGCGAGACATAGCGTTCCATGCCGCCGCGGTAGAAATGCAGGCCCAGGCGAGCTGCGGACATGAACATGTCACAGTGGGGGACGCCAATACGGAAGTCACAGGCCAGACAGAAATCCGTTGCCCCGCCGTACACGCCGCCGTTGATGGCGGCGATGGTCACGGGGCGGGCCGCCTCGATGGCATCCATCACTTCCCCAAAGTTGAAAGCGCCTTCATCGGCCTTTCCAGTCAGGAATGCAATGTTGTAGCCACTGCAGAAGTACTTCCCCGTAGCGGTAAAGCGCAGCACAAGGACCCGCTCCATGTCGTTGACCGCGTCGACGTGGGCCTTGAGTACGCGTAGGTCAGCGGGACTCAACCGGTTGGCTACTTCCGGGCGGCGTAATGAGATCGTGGCTACCGATTCATCCACGTGAAGTTGAGGCGTGTGCTCATCCATAGGGCGACGTATCTCCGGTCGTTGTCATGTACTCGCCGTCGGCGCGCCGGCCCGATGATCCTTATTCCCTGTTATTCGGAGGCAAGGCATCGGCTGCGACGCGGCGCTGGCTAGACCTCTCGGATCTGCTGGAAGAATGCGGAAGGCACTTCCGGGCCCCAGGTCCACAACTGATCGTCCGTGCCTTCGACTGTCGTTGCCGGAACGGTGTTGTCATAGAGGTCGCCGTCGGCATAGTGCTCGACGCGCAAGCCATCCGGATCCCACCAGTAGTCGAACACCTGACTACCCAGGACATGCCGACCGATGCCCCAGTGGGCCTTGTGCCGCCTGGACTTCAACCACTCATGGCCCATATGAACCGCGTCGATATCCTGAACCTCGAAGGAAACATGATGGACGTGTGATGTCCCGGCCTTCGAGAACAGCAGGGTATGGTGATCGGTGGGTGTCGCTCCCCGGTCACAACGCATGAAGAAGCCGAGGAATTCGTCCTGTGAGCCGGGTTGCAGCATCGCGTCTGAAACGATCATGCCCAGGTTGCGAACAGCCCAGTCCTTTGTTGCCACCGGATCTGGCACGCCGAGGGCGACATGCCCCAGGCGGAGCACCTGGCAGGGTCCGTGTTCCGGGCGCTGCGGTACATTGAAGCGCGCCTTCCGAATTCCCTCGTTAAGCACCGATGGCGGACGCACCGGTAATTCAGGGGCATCCTCGACGCCGTGGACAAGCTCCAGACTTATCCCGCCCGGAAACGCGACGTTCACGCAAAGGCCTCCACCGGGACGGCTAAGCTCACGTATACGCGAGGCGCCCTCGATGCGGGCGGCAAGCGCAAGGTCGTCCGCACTGTCCACTTCGAGGCCAATTGCCTTGAGAGATGGTTCAGCGGATGGTTCGGCCACGTAAATGTAGGGACTGGAAAGGGCCCCGCGGAAATAGGCGGCGTTTCCAGGCCAATCTACAGGCACCAGGCCAAAGTCGGCCATGAAACTTCGGGTCTTTCCGAGGTCACTGACCCCATAGACCACATACTTTCCACCACGAATTTTGATCACGTCGTCTCCTTCTGCATGCTGTTGGTAGGCGCGGTGGGCGGGGCCGGCTTCAGCCTCTTGCAACGATGGGATTCGTCACCGCTACGATGCCCTGCACAGCCACCTCGACGACGGATCCAGGCTTCGCGTAGATGCGTGGGTTCCGGCCAAATCCAACACCTGATGGCGTACCAGTAGCGATCAGGTCGCCGGGCTGCAAACTGATCGTGCGCGTAATGAATTCAATGATCTGTCCGACGGAGAACACCATGTCTGCAGTGGTGCCGTCCTGCATGATCTCACCGTCCACCCTGGTCGTCAGCCGCGTGTTGGCGGGATCGATCGAGTCCGCAGTAGCGATGATCGAACCCACTGGACCGCTGCCATCGAGATTCTTGCCCAGCGCCCACTGGCCAGTGCTGAGCGTCATGCTCTGGAGTTGGGACGCCCGTCCGCTTAGATCATTGAAGACCGTGTAGCCCAGTACACCTTCCAATGCTTGCTCCGGATTCGCTTCCAGCAGCGGCTTCCCAATGATCGCGGCAAGCTCGACCTCCCAGTCGATGCCGTCCGGCTCCGTCGATGGCACCGGCACTGGGGTGCCAGACGTCACCAGCGTCGAAGCCCAGCGCGCAAACAGATTGGGGAAAGGCGGCGTCGGGAGTCCACCTTCCTTGCCATGCTCGACATAGTTGATTGCCACGCAGATGATCTTCGCGGTCAACGGGACAGGTACTGCCAGGCTGACGTCGGCGAGCGGCAGGGAGCCTTTGTGCAGCGTCCGCGCTTGCTCCAGCCAGGCGTCGGTATCCCTGTAGAAGTTGCCTAGGGATGTCAGTGGTTCGATGAGGCCATCTATCAGGACACCGATGTTGGCGTCGGACTGGACACCGGTGTTGGAGGGGCGATAAGCGATCAGGCGCATGGGAATGCTCCAAAGTCATTTGCTTGGGACTGCTGCGAGCCAGCAGGGGTGGTTCACCGTAGGGGCGAGGCGTCGACCATGCGATGGCACGATGGCCATCGCGCCTCAGGCGCTGCCGCTGAAGGCCAGCGACACGGGGGACGCCTTCTGGTCCGGCTCGGGCCATCGCTGCGAAACGGTCTTGAGCTTGGTGTAGAAGCGCGCGGCGTCGGGTCCGTAGAGATGGGATTCACCGAACTTCGAGCGGCGCAGTCCGCCGAAATTGAAGTAACCCACGGGCAAAGGCACCGGGACGTTGACCCCGATCATGCCGGACTCGATCTCGGTCATGAAACGATGTGCCGTCTTGCCGTCGCGGGTGAAGATGACCGAGCCATTGCCGTAGGCGTGCCTGTTGGTCACGTTGACGGCCTCATCGAAGGTCTCGGCACGCATGATGCCGCGCGCCGGCCCGAAGACCTCCTCCTTGTAAAATTCCATATCGGACGTGACCCGGTCGATCAGCGTGGGGCCAAGGTAGTAACCGCTTGCATGGCCCGGCACACTCAGATCCCGTCCGTCGAGCACAAGGTCCCCACCAGCCTCCACGCAATCGCGAATCGCTCGCTCCACCGCCAGCTTGGACTGCGCTGAAATCACGGCACCGAAGTCGGCGGCGGGGTTGTTGTAGGGGCCCACGCGGAGCGCCTGAATCTTTGGCACGAGCAGCTCGCGCAGGCGCTCGGCCGTTCCGGCGCCAACGGGCAGCAGTAACGACACGGCCATGCAGCGCTGGCTCGCCGAACCGTAGCCAGCGGAAACGAATGCATTGGCTGCGGCCTCCAGATCGGCATCTGGCATCACCACCATGTGATTCTTGCCACCGGTAAATGCGGCTACACGCTTGTTGTGGGAGGAGCCCTTTTGGTAGATGTATTCACCCACGGCCGTGGAGCCAACGAAGCTGACACCCGCGATGCCAGGATGTTCGAGGATCGCGTCGACCATCTCCTTGTCGCCCTGGACGACATTAAATACGCCATCGGGCAACCCGGCTTCCTTCCACAAGCGCGCAAACTCGAGTGCGGCACTCGGCACCTTTTCCGATGGCTTCCAGACCACTCCGTTGCCGACGGCCACGGCCATGGCAATCATCACGGCAGGCACCATGATGGGAAAGTTGAATGGCGTGATGCAGCCGACCACGCCGATCGGCACACGCATCGAAAATACGTCGATATCGCCGCCAACATTCGTCGCATACTCGCCCTTGGTCACGTGCGGCGCATTGGTCGCAAACTCAATGGCCTCGATGGCGCGGGCGATCTCGCCCTTTGCGTCGGCGATCGTCTTGCCATGCTCGCGGCCGATGGTCTCGGCCAGCAGGTCGATATTGGCGGTCATCAGCTCACGCATTTTGAAGATGACAGCCTGGCGCGTCGCATGCGAGGCGCGCCCCCAGCGCTTTCCCGCTTCGGTGGCGGCCACGACCGCATGATCGAGCGTGGCCCGATCCGCATAGGCGCAGCGCGCAATCTCTTCGCCAAGCGAGGGGTTGTAGACCGGGCCGGTACGATGGCCCGTGCCGGCTTCATGCTTGCCCGCGATGAAGTGCCCGATGTGATTGGTCATGCTTTGTGTACCTCCCTGAGCGATCGCCCGAACTTCGTGAATTGGTTCTGCATTGCGTGCAGTGACACCGTACGGCAGATCGTACACCTGCGTTTATGCAATTGGTGTGGCAAAATATGCAAGGCAACTATGCGTTTTTGCATTTGTAGGAGAGCGCCTTGAACCAGTTCAATTGGGACAACTTGCGGGTATTTCTTGGCGTGGCGAGGGCGCAATCTGCGCTGGAGGCCTCGCATGCGCTGGACATGAACCAGTCCACCATTTCGCGACGCTTGCAGCGGCTGGAGGAGGACATCGGGTCGAAACTGTTTGATCGCAGTTCGCAAGGGCATCGCCTCACGAGCGCTGGTCACCGCTTGCTGGAGCACGTCGAGAAGCTGGAGAGCACGCTTGCAATGGTGGAATCCGACGTCTTTGGCGACAGCCTTGCGCTGACAGGCGAGATAAGGCTGGGCGCTACTGAAGGGTTCGGCAGCTACTTTCTGGCCCCGCACGTCGCGCATTTCTGCACACGCCATCCAGGCATCACGGTCGACCTGTTGCCGATGCCCAGAAACATCAATCTGTCGAAGCGCGAAGCCGATGCATCCGTCACCGTCGACCGGCCTACCATCGACAGCTTTGTCACCAGCAAGCTGGCGGAGTACCGGCTCTTGCCCTACGCCACACGCGAGTATTTGCGCCGTCACCCTCCTATCCATGGTGTGACAGACCTTCCTGGTCACAGATGGATCGACTATGTGGACGATCTGGTTTTCGCGAAGCAACAGTTCAGTCTCCAAACGTGGCTGCCCGGGGCCAAGCCGTTCATGCGTAGCACAAGCGTTATCGCGCAGTTCCAGGCCGTCCGTTCCGGGCTCGGGGTGGCGGTCTTGCCTTGTTTCCTGGGCGCCGCTTCGAAAGAGCTCGTTCCCATCCTTCCCGCGCGGATCGATATCACCCGGACTTTCTGGCTCGTCGCGCCGCAGGAACGGCGGGAGCTTGCCCGAATCAAGGCACTCTGGGATTACTTGCGCCGGGTCGCCGACGCTAACGCGGATTTCCTGATGGGCAAGTCCGGAAAGATTGAATGGCTGGCCGGCTGAGCGATAAACTCGGACGGGGACTTCTTGGCGAAGGCACAGCCGGACGGCCATCCGGCAGCGGCATCAAGGCGTCAGCGGCGATCAAGCGCACTTCGGCATAGTCGCCGGGACCTAAAAGGCGGACGACCGTCCCAGCCGCGATCAGCCTGAAGGGCACAGCGTGGATGACCGCTCTGGATCGCTCTCCGGACCTCCACTAAGCCGGGTTCGGATGACAGGATCTCGGCCTGAACAGCCCTTCGAACTATCGCGTTGGACGTCGCAGAAGGGTCGGTAAGAGGCGGTGTGCAGCCGGGTGGTAGGGCACGATAACGAGCACTTCGCCGAGGGGGCAGCGTCGAGGTTTTACTCGGGGGCGTCTCCGAAGACCCGGACGGCCAAGTCGTGCTCGAATTTGGTCGACCAAGAATCACGAGACCCTGCTGCATAGTGCATCAGAGTGCCTGTCTCTGGTCTCAGCACGCTGACCAGGCGATCCAGTTTCCCGGTCATGTCGCAGACGCTAAAGTCGGCGGCGATGAACCCGTGTCGACGACAGGCATTGGTAAAAGCTTCGCGCTCCGCGGTCCCTGGAGGACGCCGAGATGATGCTGGGCATCCCGCGATCGGTGGCCACCAGGCTGGTCACCGAGGGGATCATCACGCCCGCCCTCGGGCCGCGGCGAAAGCTCCTCTTCACGTTTCAGGACATGGTGCTTCTTCGTACCGCAAATTCCCTGCACGGCGCCAAGATCCCTACGCGGCTGATTGTCCGCGCGCTGGCGAGGGTGAAGGCGTCTCGCGGCACCGGCCAGCCGCTGACCGGTGTGCGGATCCGTGCGATGGGCAACGAGGTGGCGACAAAGGACGAGGGTAGGGGATGGCAGGCCGTGTCAGGCCAGATGCTGATGGACTTCGAGCCAGGTGAACTTGGCGCGGCGGTCGTGGCGTCTCTGCACGATGCACGGGCGCCGGCGGCCGACGCGCAGGATTGGTTTCTCATCGGTGCCGAGCTGGAAACGGAGAAGCCGATCGAAGCCGAGGCAGCGTACCGTCGCGCACTGGAGGCCGAACCGACATTTCTTGATCCATACCTCAACCTGGGCTGCATGCTGTGCGACGCAGGCCGGTTCGTCGACGCGGTGGCACTCTACCGTTCCGGAATCTCATATCTGCCGAACGAACCCCTGCTGCACTTCAATCTTGGTGTCGCCCTGGAGGACATGAGCCAAACAGGGGAGGCGCTCTCAAGTTACGAGCGATGCATCACGCTTGCGCCGGGCTTTGCTGATACCCACTTCAACGCAGCCAGAATTTACGAAACGCTTGGTAATGGGGTGCGGGCAATCCGACATTTCAATGCCTACCGCCGGCTGCAGACTTAACTTATTGCGCAGGTCGCCTGCGGAGAGGCGGCTGGTCCAAGGGGTGACGTGGATCCGCGCCAGAGGGCGTCAGAGTGGGTGCCAGTTCAATAACACAATAAACTGCCTGCCGAGGGACGGCCACCAGGCGTGCGCAGCGCGCCCGGTCACCCCGGCGAACAGGCACCGCTAAACATAACGCGGGTGCTGTCTAAGGTTGTTCGCGGCTGTCGGCATGAAAAAACCGGGCACGTTTTGGCCCGGTTTCATTTGCGGCAAGGTGCTCGGCCAGGCTTGGCAATGGCAAGCGACGGTCTTTACGGCTGCAGTCCATGCCCAACGCCTTGGCGGCGGCGCTGCGAACCGTGTGAAGTAGAGAGCGCACTATCGCATGGGGCCTTTGGCGCGTCTAGGAGGCGGCGCTTTCGCTCAACTGGTGCCGGGCATGGGGCTAGCCCGGCGCGTCCAGCAGCACGGGGCGCCGGCACGGCCTCGAAGGCGGGGCCGCAGCTGGAGTTGATGTGATCGCATTTACGTAACGTGTACGGATTTGATTGAGGTTATTGCTACAAGCGTGACAAGTTATCTGCCAGTGATGGCGCTAAGTTCCTGGTCAGTTTTCGTGAACACTTAGCCTCACTTGTTGATCGTCACGGTGCCATAAGTCATGAACACCCGCGCCGAGCCAGACGGGCCGCTATAGCCGCCCTGCCCACCGCCGAGGTGGCAGGCGAGCGCGGTGAATTCCCAGGCATCGTCTATCGACGCGGCGATCTTGCGGGTGGTTAGCCTCTCCAGCCCATATTGCTGACCGAAGTCTCGCACGCGTCGGGCGTGCTCGCCGAGCGCCTCAGGTACCGAAGGGTGGTCCCAGCCCCATAGCCAGGTGCCGTCTTCGGTATCGTAGGTGCCAACCACCTGCACCGGCGAGGTCACCACCAGCCCATTCTCGGCATTGGTGAAGATGATCGTCCCAGCGTCGAGATCGGCGTTCCACGAGGCGGTGTCGAGGCCCCACATGTCGATCGCGGCTTGCGTGCGCATCCGCATTTCGTTATTCGCGCGCGCAATGGTGAGGTCTGGTTCGGGAAGAGTCGCAGCGTCGCGGTGGTCACCATGACCGTCCCTCTCAGCGTCTTTATCACCACCGCCAAACAGCTTCTTCAGGAAACTAGCCATCCGCATCCTCCATTTTCCAAACGCGTTCTTTGCGAACACGCACTGTCGATTTTTCGAGCGACCGATTCTAACGCCGGCCGCGCCGGCATAAGCGAAACATCGAAATGACTAAAGACCTGCACCTCGACGATCAGGAACAGCAGTACCGGGAAAGCGTAGACAAGTCGATTGCCTATGATGCGTCTTTTTTTTTGTCCAACAAGGCTTCTCGCGGGATGAAGCATTAGCGAAGGCGCGACAGATCAACGCCAACCAACAGGCGGCCGAAGTGGATCCGACGGGCGCGCTGGGAACGCTCGCTGAAGCGCAATCTCCAATCCCGCCAGTCGGCAAGGAAGGCCAGACGCTGGAGGCGGCGCCGGCCAAGCGTGCCGACCCCATGATGTGCGCGATACTGCGCGTCCTCGCGCACATCATGATTCTCGAAATGACGCTGCAGATAGCCAGCCTCGATCCGCTCTAATTTCGTCGGCCAGTCGGGATGCAGACCTCGCATCTGCAGATTTCGGTGACGGTGCATGGCCGGTGGCGTGGCGAAGGCGATCGCCGGCAATCCGGGCGTGGCGTTGCCAGGCCGAAATAGAAAAGGGCGCTCCGCAGAGCGCCCCCAAAGCAGGAAGTTGGGGGTCCGCCCACCCGAAGATAGCTGCCGACGCTGATCCCAATTTTTCACTTGCAATTATCAAAGTATTCCACCCTCAAGTCAACGGACCATCTTTCCGACGAGGAACTTGCCGCCGTGGCGGCGCTACTATCAAGTGAGTGTTAAGCATGTTCGAGCGGCTGACGGGCTCCAACCGCGGCGCCATTGCCTTGCACCAGGAGATGCTACGGCTTGCCGCCTCCCTCATGACGGTCACGGCGGTGGCGAGATCGTCCTACGCGACGCGGTCGACTGGATGCCCTACAAGCTGGGGCAGGCTAGTTGGGCAAGCCATGGGGCAGGTCAATGTGGACTGCCCCATGGCCCCAGGCTGGCTGCGGCGCGCGAGGGACGCCCTCCCGGTTCCACGCGGTGAGCACGTGACTAGAGTGGTGCTGCTTGTCGAGTTCGCCGACATCGACTAGCCTGCTATCGATGTCGATTCTTCGCTGCGCTGCGATACCCATTTGATGCCAGAACGCTCGATCACCCGATATGGCAAGGCGCTGCAGCGCCTGCGCCAGGTCTTTTCCC
>NZ_JBWKVH010000036.1:0-78763 GCF_059421605.1 Cupriavidus sp. GW821-FHT02F09 | reverse complement strand
GCGGTAAAGGTGAGCCGCGCAGAGCCGCGACCTTGCAAGCCCATACGGTTGGTCATTTCAATTGTCGCGTCGACCACGTCGCCCTCAAGTAAAAAGAGGCCTCTAAGCAACTTGCATGCGCTAGGCCCTCTGGCTTGCCGCCGTTGGCCGGACAAGCTCGGCTGGGTATGCCCGAACCTTGCGAGCAAGGGCTCGCGAGGCCTCGCCTCACCTACCAGGCTTCTGTCGGAGGCCAATTCCTGCGACCGTCCCCTTGGGGAGGCGAAGCCTTGTAACCACAGGCTGCACTCGGCCGCTCAGTTGTATATAATGATAACGCTATTATCATACAATACTATTCTAGAGCGTATGGAATCCAAGACCGCCCGGTTCACCGGGTTGATCGACCCCGTGAAGAAGAAAGTCTTTGAAACCCTGTGCGCGGCGCAGGATCAGACGCCGTCGCAGGTGGTGCGCCAGATGATCCGCGACTATTTGGAACAGCATGGGGTGGCCTATGCCACCCAGCCCCAGGTTGGCGCTACGGTTCTGGCTAAGAAGGCCCGCGAGTGACCGATGTCCGCATAGCGGACTACCAGCCTCACCCAGCAGGTCGACCTTGGCATCGCACTGACAATGACCACTGCGAGGCATCCCGAGATGTGGACCGCTCCCATCGGGACCTTCCATGCGTGGTGCTGGCCTCGAACTCAGATGGCTTTACGACACGCCGAGACCGGAGTCAGGGCCTGGCAACTATCGGGGGCATTCATGCACAAGCCGGCGGTCACTTATCACGTCAAGCCGCGCGCAAAAGCGCTCGATGACGGTAGCTACCAACCGAAGGTGCTGGTGGCAATCTATCGGGGTGACACTCTGCTCAGAGATGTCACCCTTTACGCGAGAGGCGACCCTTGTCCGCTGCACGCGACTGCAGCAAGGCTTGCCGAAGCGCTGGCCTTCCGGATTCAGACGGTGCTCAAAGACGTAAAAGAAACGGACGACGTTGCCACAGCCGCTGTCCAGACACTATTGCGACGCATTGGGCTGAGGACGAGCCTACGATCCGTGGTGCCGGTGTCGACGCGCCGAATTCGGCAATAGGCCTTGGTGGCGCAGGACCGCAGATCAATGCCTATTCAAGCGGGCCATGTGAAATACGCCACCTCGGCCTCCATCGCGCCACTACCGCGTTCCTTGATGCTTGACCGCGAACCTCAAGCAGCCTGGAGAAGGTCAATTGCCTGATTGGCTTCCGCCTGCGAGTTGACTGCCACATAGGCAACAAACTGCGTACCGATTACCGAAGCAGAGAACCCGCGGAGATTCATACCCGCTTCGGCAAACTTCTCCGTCAGCGCCACTGCGATACCCGGCTGGTTGATCCCCATCACACGAACGCAGTGCAGCGTTTGTGTCACGTTGAAGCCCACCAGAGCGGCCGCCACAATTTCTCGATCGCCCTGTAGTGGGGTGACAAAGACAACGCCCTCGCCAGGCTTGTCCGGATTGCGCCGCGCGATGATGAGTTGCAGGTCGGCTCCCAAATCGCGTAAGGGGGCTAAGGCCCCGGCCAGTCCACCAGGCTTATCCGGAATCCCTGCCACCCAAACCTCCACCTGTTCCACAAGCAGTTCCACGGTCGCCTCTGCGTCCTCCATACGGCCGGTGGAGATGGTCACTCCCTCGACCAGTTCGTAGTCCTGACGCCGCTTGCTTCCAAACGAATGGACGTCCATGGCATCGCCAGCCCATTGGCGCCAATGCCTCACGCGCTTTGATGCCATGACACCTATCGATACACCAGTACAGGGATCTTGCTGTGAGTCAGGACCTTGTGCGTTTCACTGCCAATCACGAGTCCCTGCACGCCGCGCCGCCCATGCGACGCCATCACGATGAGGTCGCAGCCCTTATCCTCGGCCGTCTTGATGATGGCTTCGTACGGGTGATCGTTGACCAGGTACGTCGTATCACAGGGCACCCCTGCGGCGGCGGCTTCGCGCGCCACACCTTGGAGATGCTTCGTGGCCTCCTCCCAGGATTCCTTGACGAAGCGCTCTCGAGTGTCCGTCAGCATTTCAGTGTGATAGGTAAGAACATGGTAGTGGGGGCCAACCCGAAGTGCTGTGACCCGGGCGTTCATTTGCTGCGCAAGGGCGAGAGCCCTATGAGAGGCAGCATTGGATAGAGAGGAGCCATCCACCGCAAGCAGAAGGTGCATGAACATATATTTCTCCTTGTCTGCCAGGGTTCGAGGCCATCGATAACGTCGATCACCGTTCGTTTCGCCCGCACCTTGTCCCCCTCCGGCAGGCGAGGGTTCTCGCGAAATGCCACGTGAGCAAAGGCTCAAAAAGACCAGCTAAAGGGCACCTTGGTGCAAGATCAGTTTGGCTTGCTTTATGTTAATCGCAGTCACATACTGATTACACGACTACCACATTGCATTATGTTTTTTAGCATATGCAATCTTCACCTCATATGCTAGGTCGTCGCGGGCAAATAGCGACCGTTGTCGCCGCCTCATCGGTGTTGAGCGGCGGCAGCGCCAAGCACTTTTGGGTCGCTCGGCGTTCATGTATGATGTGACGCATCTGACCATCGTATTGGCATGTTGAGGCTCCATGGAGATCAAGACTGCTCGGCTGACGCTGCTCATCGATCCAAACAAGAAGGCCGCCTTCGAGCTCCTTTGCGCACAACAGGATCTGACGGCATCGCAGGTGGTGCGCCAGCTCATCCGCGAATACCTCGCTCAGCATGGGGTCCAGTACGTGCCCAGCGGGTTGAACGTGGGCAATGCCGAGCCTGCTGACGAGGGGGCACCGCCGCGAGTGCAAGTCAAAGCTGCGGCGCAGCCCGATGCACCTCCTACTAAACGGCGCGCCACACGTCGCAAGGCCTAGGCCATGAGCAATGTGCCCCCTGTCGCACACTGGCTCCATATCGACTGGATGCTTGTTGTTGTGGGGGCTTGGTTGCTCGTCGGGGCCGCGGGCGTTCTCGCGTTGCAGCGGCTGACCCTGGTGTCTCGCGTTCTATTCCCGCTCGGTGGATTGCTTGGACTGGCGCTTTTTGGTCTGGCACTTGTCGCTGTGCTTGGCACGCCCGAGGTCGCCGTACTCACCATTGGACTGCCAGCGCTGCCCTTCCACATCCGGCTCGACAGCCTCTCCGCCTATTTCCTAATGGTGATCGGTGGCACGGCGGCGGGCATCTCTACATTCGCAGCCGGATATTTCCGCAAGGGCGAGGGCACACCGCCGGGCTTGCTGTGCCTGGAATATCACTTGTTCCTGGCCAGCATGGCCGGTGTCATCCTGGCCGACGATGCCTACTCGTTCATGGTGATGTGGGAGACCATGGCGTTGTCGTCGTTCTTCCTGGTGACTGCAAACCACCGCATTCCGGAGGTGCGCAGCGCCGGCTACCTCTACATCACGATGGCGCGTATCGGCGCGATCGCGATTCTGCTCTGCTTCGGTGTGCTGCAGGCCAACACCGGTGACTACACTTTCGCGAACATGCGTGACCAGGCGCTGACGCCCTTCTGGGCCTCGGTCGGCTTCCTGCTTGCCGTGTTCGGCTTCGGCGCTAAGGCCGGCGTCCTGCCTTTGCATGTCTGGCTGCCGGAGGCGCATCCGGCCGCGCCCTCGCCGATCTCGGCAATGATGAGCGGCGTCATGCTCAATACAGCCATCTATGGGCTGTTGCGCGTGTCCTTCGACCTGCTGAGCCTGCGTCTATGGTGGTGGGGCGCGCTGCTTCTGGCCGTCGGTCTGGCTACCGCCCTTTTCGGCGTCGTCTTTGCTGCGGTGCAAACCGATATGAAGCGATTGCTGGCTTACTCGTCGATCGAGAACATGGGCCTGCTTTTTGTCGCCATGGGCCTGACGCTGGTCTTCTCGGCCTACGGCATGAGGCCAATGGCGGCACTGGCCCTGACCGCGACGCTCTATCACGTCGCAAGCCACGCCTTCTTCAAGAGCCTGCTCTTCCTCGGCACAGGCAGCGTACTGCATGCCACCGCCGAGCGAAGTCTCGGCAAGCTAGGCGGGCTGATTCGGTACATGCCTTGGGTTAGCTGGCTCACGCTACTGGGCGTGCTGGCCAGCGCCGGGCTGCCTCCGCTCGGCGGTTTCGTGTCGGAGTGGCTGCTGCTGCAGAGCTTCCTGTTCACGCCGGGCCTGCCGGTTCCGCTGCTGACGATGCTGATCCCGGTGGTCGCTGCGCTGATCGCACTGGTGGCGGCCCTGGCCGGCTACACGATGGTCAAGTTCTTCGGCGTGATCTTCCTCGGCCAGCCGCGCGAGCACAAACTCGCCCACGCGCATGACGCCGGTCCCTGGGAGCGCGCAGGCATGGTATGGCTGGCCCTCGGCTGTCTGGCGCTTGGCCTGCTGCCGACGCAGTTCATCCAGCTGATCGACCCGGTAACGAAGCAACTGGTTGCCGCCGGCCTGGGCGCCCGAGCGGCTACCAGCAGCTGGCTGCTGGTGCCGACCAGCCTGGGTCGGGCCAGTTACGGGCCGGTGATCCTCCTCCTCGGCATCCTGGCTAGCTTTGCGCTCGCCTACCTGCTGGTCCGCTGGCTGTACCATGGACGGCTGCGCCGCAGCCCACCATGGGCCTGCGGGTTTCCCTGGGGCACTGCGCGCATGCAGGATACGGCCGAAGGTTTCGGCCAGCCGATCCGCCAGATCTTCGAACCCTTCTTCCTGATGCAGCGCGACCTGCCGACGCCATTCGACGAGCAGCCGCGCTACCGCGTGACCATCGAGGACCGCTTCTGGCGCTGGCTGTACCTACCCACTGTCGAATTGGCTTCATACCTGGCGCGACTGACCGGCCTGATGCAGCAGGGGCGCATTTCGGTGTATCTGCTGTATAGCTTCCTGACCCTGATTGCCACGCTGCTGGCGGTGATGCGATGAGGCTTCCATGACGGTCTCCGGCTTGCTGTCGCAGTCACTTGAGATCGTGATTTCGATCGCCCTGGCGCCGCTACTGACGGGCTGGGTCAATCAATGGCGTGCCTGGCTGCAAAACAAATCCGCGCCCAGCCTCTGGCAGCCATATCGCACGTTGCACAAACTGTTCAACAAGGAATCGGTGGTGGCCGACAACGCGTCGCCGCTGTTCCGCGCCACACCCTATGTGGTGTTCGGCTGTATGGCCCTGGCGTGCGCGATCATCCCGACGCTCTCGACCGACCTCCCGCTGGCGCCCGCGGCCGATGCGATCGCGCTGGTCGGCCTGTTCGCGTTGGCGCGGGTTTTCATTTCGCTGGCCGCGATGGACATCGGCACGGCCTTCGGCACCCTAGGGGCGCGGCGCGAGATGCTGATCGGGTTTCTTGCCGAACCTGCATTGCTGATGGTGCTGTTCTCGGCCTCGCTGGTTTCCAAGTCAACATCGCTCACCACTATTGTCGAGACACTCGCCCATCGCGAACTGGCAATCTACCCCGGGTTGGCCTTTTCCGGAGTTGCCTTCACCATGGTGTCGCTGGCAGAGAACGCCCGCGTGCCAGTTGACAACCCCGCCACGCATCTGGAGCTGACGATGATCCATGAAGCACTCCTCCTGGAGTATTCGGGCCGCCACCTGGCACTCATCGAATGGGCGTCAAGCCTGAAATTGTTCGCCTACTCCTGTATCGGACTGGCGTTGTTCCTCCCCTGGGGCATTGCAGAGGCCCAGGCGCCGATGTCCATGCTGCTGGCGCTGCCGGCCCTGCTGCTCAAACTGACCGTGGGCGGCATCCTGCTTGCCACGCTCGAGACCGTGAGCGCCAAGATGCGCATCTTCCGCGTCCCCGAGTTCCTGGCCACCGCCTTCTTGCTGGCGGTGATTGGCATGCTGGTGCATTTGCTGCTTGCCCGCTGACATGAGCGCCTTGCTGACCCAGTTCGTCAACCTGCTTGGTGCGGTGCTGCTCATCCTCGCCTTCGGGATGATCTCGCAGCGCCGCGTCCTATCGCTGATCCACCTGTTCACGCTGCAGGGCGCCACCCTGGCGCTGGCGACGGCCGTGGTCGGCTACGTGACCCGGCAGCCGGACCTGTACCTGTCCGCCGGCGTGACCTTCCTGCTCAAGGTGCTGCTGATCCCCTATCTCCTGCACCGCGTCATCGACCGGCTTGATATCCGCTGGGACGTAGAGACGCTAATCAACATCCCGACCATCATGGTGATTGGTATTCTGGTGGTGATTTTCGCGTTCAACCTGGCCATGCCGATCTCGCGGCTGTCGGTAAAGCTGGCCAGCGGCACGCTCGGCATCGCACTGGCCTGCGTACTGCTGTCGTTCTTGATGATGATTACCCGCTCGAAGGCAGTACCGCAGGTCATCGGTTTCCTGGCCATGGAGAACGGCTTGTTCTTCGCCGCAACCTCAGCGACTTATGGCATGCCAATGGTGGTCGAGCTTGGCATCGCCCTGGACGTGCTGATTGGCGTGCTGATCCTGGGCGTCTTTATGTTCCAGATCCGCGAACAATTCGACAGTCTGGACATTCGCCACCTCGAGAAGCTGAAGGAGGACTGAGTTGATTGCGCTAGCCTTCCTGCTTGCAACCCCGCTCGCCGGCGGGCTGGTGCTGGCGCTGGTCGGTCATCGCGATCATGCGCGCGACGTCAATGTCGCGTTCAGTCTTGGCACCTTCGTCGCGGCCTGCTTGCTCACCCGACAGATCTTCGACGACGGTCCCACGCTCGTGTGGGACCGTGCGTTCTACATCGATGCCCTGAACGTATTTCTCGTCACCCTGACCGCGTTCGTGGGCCTGACCACGTCCGTCTTCTCGCGGCCCTATATGCGCGTGGAGCGCGACCACGGCAAGATGACGCCGCCGCGACTGCGCCTGTACCACAGCATGTACCAGCTATTCACATTTACGATGCTACTGGCGTTGACGACCAACAACATGGGCATCGTGTGGGTGGCAATGGAGGCCGCCACGCTGACCACGGTACTGCTGGTCAGCGTCTATCGGACCGCAGCCAGCCTCGAGGCTGCCTGGAAGTACTTCATCTTGTGCGGCGTGGGTATCGCCCAAGCGCTCTTCGGCACGGTGCTGCTCTACATGGCGGCCGAACAGGTCATCGGCCCCGAGGGTGGAGCGCTGCTGTGGACCAACCTCGATGCGGTCAAGGGCCGGCTGGACCCGAATATCATCACGCTGGCCTTCGCCTTCCTGTTCATCGGCTATGGCACCAAAGTCGGACTGGTGCCGGTGCACAACTGGCTGCCGGACGCGCATGCGGAAGGGCCGACCCCGGTGTCCGCCGTGCTGTCCGGCCTGCTGCTCAATGTGGCCCTCTACGCTATCCTGCGCTGCAAGGTGTTGACGGACGGCGCGCTGAACAACCATCTCACCGGCCACCTGATGATGGGCTTCGGCCTGGTTTCCGTCGTGGCGGCGGTCTTCCTCCTCATCCGCCAGCGGGACGTCAAGCGCATGTTCGCCTACTCGTCCATCGAACATATGGGCATGATGACCTTCGCTTTCGGCATGGGTGGACCGATCGCCAGCTTCGCCGGACTTCTGCACATGACGGTGCATTCGCTGGTCAAGTCCGCGATCTTCTTCGCCGTCGGCCATGCGGCGCAGAAAGCGGGCACGCAGGTCATGGACGAGATCCGCGGGCTGATTCGCGTCAGCCCCACGGTCGGCTGGGGCCTGATGTTGGGCGTGCTAGCTATCCTGGGCATGCCGCCTTTCGGGGTATTCGCCAGCGAGTTCCTGATTGTCACCACCGCGATGCGTGAGCAACCCTGGGCCACGCCCTTCCTGCTAGTCGCGCTCGGCCTGGCTTTTGCATCCGTGTTCAGTCGCGTGCAGCCGATGGTCTTCGGCGAGACCACCCTGAAGCCCCTGGTGCATCCGCCGGCGCTGGTCCCGGTGTTCTTGCACCTCGCACTCGGCTTAATGCTGGGCCTCTATATCCCGCCGTATCTGGATGCGTGGTACCGCCAGGCGGCCGCCATGCTGGGGAGTTGAGCGAATGCCCTTGTCTGAACTCGGACTCGACCTGCATTGCCTGCCGGCACCGCTGCCGGTATGGCACGGGCTGGCCAGTCCCGACGCATGGAGCGCGGCAGCGCGCACGGTCGCGGACACCGGCGGGCGCCTCATTTCCGTGTGGGGCCTTGACCGCAGCGCCGTCGGAGGGACGTTGGCGGCATGCGCCGCGTATGCCGTACCGGAGGGACTGGTCTGGCTCGAACTACGGCTCGGCGATCCGGCACAGGGGGTGCCGGATCTGAGCGGCATCTTCTCGTGTGCCGGGCGGATGCAGCGCACCATGGCTGACCTCTTGGGCACCCATGTGCAAGGCAGCCACGACCATCGCCCTTGGCTGGATCATGGCCTTTGGCCGCCCGGGTCATTCCCCCTGCAACACGGGATGCAACCGCTGCCGGCCGCGGGCAGACTGCCGGCGGACTACCCCTTCGTACGTGTCGATGGCGAAGGAGTGCATGAGATCGCCGTCGGCCCGGTACATGCGGGCATCATCGAACCCGGCCATTTCCGTTTCTCCGTCGTCGGTGAGAAGGTGCTGCGGCTTGAAGCCCACCTTGGCTACACGCACAAGGGCATCGAGCGCCGGTTCACCGAATTTGCGCCGCTCGAAGCTTACCGGCTCTCAGGACGCATCTCGGGCGACTCCACGGTGGCCTATGCCTGGGCCTACTGCATGGCGCTCGAATCGGCGTCGGGTAACGAGATACCGGCAAGGGCGGCCTGGCTGCGCGCCATGATGCTGGAGCGCGAACGCGTGGCCAACCACCTGGGCGACCTCGGTGCGTTGGGCAATGATGCCGGATTGGCCTTTGGACTGGCACAGTTCTCGCGACTGCGCGAGGACTGGCAGCGCTTGTCCAAGGAGGTATTCGGCCACCGGCTCATGATGGATGCCGTGGTGCCTGGGGGCGTCGCAATCGACCTGGCGCCGCCGATGCTGGACCGGCTGCACAAGCAGTGCGACGCCATCGAGCGCGAGGTGCGCGCGCTGCGGGTCGTGTATGACGAGCACGCTGGCCTACAGGACCGCTTTCTCAACACGGGGCGGGTGGCGCCACAACTCGCCGCCCGGCTTGGTCTCACGGGGCTCGCCGGGCGCGCCAGCGCGCAAGCGGCGGACCTGCGTTGCGACCACGCATGGCCGCCCTACGATCGTTTAGACGTCAGTATGGCCACGCATCGAAACGGCGATGTTGCCGCACGTGTGGCGATGCGCTTTGACGAGACAATTGAATCCCTACGGCTCATTCGCGCCATCTGCTCGGAGCTGCCGGGTGGCGCGATCCGTGGCGACATCCGGGTGCTGGACACCATCTCCATCGGCGCAGGCTGGGTAGAGGGCTGGCGTGGTGAAGTCCTTGTCGCCCTCGAGATCGGCGGCGACGGCCGGATCTTGCGTTGCCACTGCCATGATCCCTCCTGGCAGAACTGGCCGGTGCTTGAACACGCCGTCATCGGCAATATCGTTCCGGACTTTCCGCTGATTAATAAGTCCTTCAATCTCTCCTATTCGGGGCACGACCTCTGATGTGGCTCCTCCTCAAGCAAATTGCCCATACTGGCATCGTTACCGAGCCTGCGCCCCAGGCCGTCGATACCGATGGCGGCGCCGCGATTCAACGCATCCACCAGGACATCCTCGACATTCTCGGTCAGGCGCTGGCGATTAGGGAGGTCGATGCGGGCTCGTGCAATGGCTGTGAACTGGAAATCCACGCGCTCAACAATCCTTATTACAACATTGAAGGACTTGGCATCAAATTCGTTGCCAGCCCGCGGCATGCTGACATGCTGCTGGTGACCGGACCCGTCTCCCGTCACATGGAAGAGGCTTTGCGACGTACCTATGACGCGACGCCAGACCCAAAGTTCGTGGTCGCTGTGGGCGACTGCGGCTGTACGTGTGGCATCTTCGGCGAGAGCTATGCAACTTGCGGCCGCGTCGCCAACGTGATCCCCGTCGACGTCGCTGTGCCTGGCTGCCCGCCTACCCCCATTGAGATCCTGCGGGGGATACTAACCGCCGTGCAGCGGCGCAAAAGCCAAGTCATCTAAACGATAATCCTGGAGACCGACAACAAGGGCAGCGATGTGCCCCGAATCCGCGCCGCAATGGTCGCCTGCAGCCTTTAGTTATCCACAGATTCTGTGGATAATTCCCCCTTCCGGACGCAGAAATGCGCACTGACCGGCGCGGGATCTGGTCTGCTAAGTAAATCACTGGTCTTTTTCCCACTTCCTGCCAACGTTCGTGAGCCCAATTAGGGCGTCCTGCTGGCTTCAGCGGCGCCTCACTGGTCGTTTTGGTCGGATCATGCTAATTACCCCCATTCTTCCCGGTGCGCCGCAACTCCAGCTCTGGCCGCGTCTTGGCTAGCTCCTTGGCTAGCAGTTTTTCATCAGGCAGCACGGTCTGGTATTCGGCAGCTAGCACCTTGTTGGGCAGACCTTCCAATGCATAGTGGGCCTCTGATGCACCTTTTTCGGCGCAAAGGATCAACCCCACCGGTGGATTCTCTCCAGGCTTCATCCAGTGTTCGCGCGCATAATTAAAATACAGGTGCATCTGCCCTGCGTCTGCATAGCTGAACTTGCCCACCTTGAGGTCGATCACCAATAGGCACTTGAGTCTACGGTGAAAGAAAAGGAGATCGACGCGAAACCAACTGTCGTCAATTCGCAGTCGGCGCTGGCGCCCGATGAAGGCAAAGTCATCGCCCAGTTCGAGCAAGAAGTCAGCCAGATGTCGGATCAATGCGTCTTCGAGGTCAGTTTCGGAATACTCGTCCTTTAGGTCGAGAAATTTCAGAACGAACGGATCTTTGATGGCCTCCTCTGGTGTGATCGCATCACTAGGCTCGGCCAACTCACCTTTTTCCAGCATGCTAGCCTTGTTACGCGACAGGGCAGTACGTTCGTAGAACTGGGTACTGATTTGCCGATCAAGTTGCCGTACCGACCAGCCCCCGCGCAAGGTTTCGGTCTCATAGAAATGGCGCGCTTGCTCATTTTTGACCGACAACAGACGCACATAGGCCGACCAAGGCAAGGGAAAGGCCTTGGCAAGGGCGGCTAGATCAATCGCATTGCGCCGCAGTGATTCCGAAAACACGGTACCCACTGAAATCGCAGACAGCGTCTGCGACTTTCGAGCGCGCGGCAATTTCGCAGACGCTGTCTGCGAAATCCGCTCAGGGGCCACCCCTGGTAAAAGGAACGCATCTGCTCCAAGTTGCGCTCGGAAAAACCTCGCCCAAATCGGGTAGACAAGTCGGCAGACAGCCACTTGAGCAGTGCTTGTCCATAGGCTGCTCGATCTTGCCCGCCTTGCTCGAACTCAACGATACGGCGACCGATTTCCCAGTAGGTTGCCGTCATCAGTGCATTGATACTGCGCGCGGCGACACGACGAGCGCTCTCCAGCAAGGCGACGATGTCGCCGTGGATGCCGCTGTAGGCGGGACTGGAGGATACGAGGTCGGTCATGCCTCAACCTCGTTCAGAAGCACCTCGATTTTGCACGGCGGGTGCATCACCTCAACCTCAAGGCCTTGCGGGTCCGCGAGGCGCGCGTCGGGCAACTTACCACGGGCCACGCAGGATTCCGTCCGGCGAGCCGTTATCAGGTCCGCGCCAAGATGGACGTTCATTGCACGACTCGGTTTCTCCACAAACGTTCCAGTTAGCTCTAGTTCGAGTACAACGATTTGTGCACTTGGCACTGTGCGCACATTGTAACGGCGGTTAGCGCGCCGCCCCACGCGCCGGGTCGGCAGTCGCCCGGTGAGGTAGCGGCCTATCCCGTGGCGCGATGGACAAATTTCCCTCTCTCGTCCTCGAGGCGGCCCGGGTTTGAACTTGGTGCGCATCACCGGCACCTGGCGCTTGATATCTACCAGGCGGCGTGTGGCGGTGGCCTGTGCATCGGTTCGCTCCACGTCGTACTGCCGATTGCAGTTGCGCCCGCAGCTCGTCTTGAGCGCCTGCCCTCACCCGAGCGCCTGCTTTGCCTCCGTCAGTTGCCGGCTTGCCGTGCCCGTTCCTCGGCACCGGCCACGGCGGCGCCTTGCGCCCGCGCCTGCACCGCTACCAGCTCAGCGCGCACTTCTGGCACCACCTGCTCGCCCTTCTGCTGCAACGTACGCTCCTGATCGATCTCGCGCAGCGCGCGGCGCTCGGTGGCACTGGCCCGTTCCGAGGGATGGCCGGGATTCGTCAAGATTTCACATCACCCGGTCCGCCCGACGCGGAAATGCTCCAAGGTCTGCCCGGCGTTGACCGCCCGCTGCAGCCAGTCTGGCATGGCGCCGCGACCGTCCCAGCCCTGCCCGTGCGCGTTGCGGTAGCGCACCGCCCCAGGCAACGTCGCCGGTGGCGGCTCGGCAAAGCAGCCGGCGGCCTGCAGGTCGGCCAGGCTCAGCCCATGCTGGGCCATCTGGATGCGGATCCAGGTAATCGCTTCGGCGCGCTCGATTTCGATCGACTTCATTCTAGGTGCACAGATTTGAGGAAGCTGCGGGGCAGGATCCTGCGTTGTCGTCTCAAAGACCGTTGGGCTTCAACAATGTTCCGGCGGATCGCAGGTGTAACGTAGAGCGAGCGCTCGAGCGGCCGACCCGTCGCGCACTAAAAAGTCGCGTTCTTTATTACTTCCAGCCTTATGTATCATTTCCGGCTTTATCCCGGCATGCCCCCTATGCCGCCGGCACTGGCTTCAGCATTCCCGCCTGTTGCATCAGATTCGCCAATCCGGTCTCCTCGAGCGCGTAGACGCCGCGCGCTGCCCGCCATACAAGCGCTTTGTCCTGGAGCGCAGAAAGCGCCTGCTGGGCATTCGAAACATCGACTCTCGCGTCGGCGCCCGGGTCAATCGCCTTCAAGACGGCGTCATACGCCTCCATGGTGGCTGCCTCGAACGGCGCGTAATTGCTCCCCCGAACGGCCATGACTCGAAGAACTGTGGATTGAAGCGGCGTCAGACTGTGAACCACACGCATCTGTTCGGTGTTGCTGACCGCAATCTGCTCTTCAACCGCGGCCGCAAATCTCGCGGGGATGTCTCCTGCCGGAAGTCCGAATTCAAACCGAAGCGCATCAGCCGCGGCACCCAACAGTTCCGGGCGGAAAGCGGCTCGCTTGAACAGCTCGAACACCTCTGCCGGGTCAAGTTTGGCTCCCAAGTCAAGTCGATCACAGAACCATTGGACATAGGCCATGTCCAGCGCCGGGAAATTGACGAGGGGAGCTCCGTAGAACGCCTGGTCTCGGCTATTGCGAAGCATGGCCAGCTTGTCACGATTGGAGCCCGTCGCGACGATTCGCAGACCCTTATGTCTGCTGCTATTCAGTTCATCCCGCGCGGCCTTTAACGCGAACAGGGCTTCGCTCCCCTTCTCACTGACAATCGCTTGCTGCGCTTCGTCGATTAGCAGCACAATGGGCTTGCCCGCATCATCCGATAGGGCGGCAAGTGCCGCCGACAGGGAAATCCCTTCGCCAAGGCCAACCCGATCAAGGGAGAACGACATCCCGCCAACCGCGACTTTCTCCATTCCGGCAGAGCGAGCGAGTCGCTTAATGACGCCTTCATGGCTCGCGAGCTCGGCCCGCACGGCCCCGACAATGACCTCTCCTGGGTCAGCTCGGCGGTCTTCCCACAGATCGGCATAGACTACAAGGGCACCGAGGTTCTCCAACGCCGGCCGCAGATCCTCCCTTAAGAAGGTCGACTTGCCGGTTCGTCTTGGCGCCGCCAAAAAAAGGCCGGAACTGGACGCGGAAGTCGGTGAGACCGTCAGAATTTTGGTGGCCAACTCTGTTGCTAGTGCCTCTCGGTTGAAAACTTCCATCCGCGCGCTCCCTAGAGTATGTTCGATTAGACCAAACTATAGTCGATTATAGTCAATGTCGCTAATTTGTGTTGTTTAGGCCATATTTGTACGGTTTCGCCGCTCATTATGTAGATCTTGCAGCACATTCTAGAGGGCGAAGCGAGTCTGTCGCGATGGAGCGCTGACGTGGCGGGCACTGGGTACATGCGGATCCAGGTAATCGCTTGCGCGCGCTCGATTTCAATCGACATGGTGTAGGTGAATAGATTTGGGGCGGCGCCGGATCCCGCGTGGTGCCGTCTGGCGGCAGCGCTGGATTTCGGGGTTGTTCTAGGTGATGGCTGCAGTGGGAATCCGCGCCGGCGGGAGGACGTGGCCGCCCTCATTGCTTAAATTTTAGTCAAACCCGCTGATGCCGTCGGCACTCGGCCCACGCGCGGCTTATCCACAGGCTTGTCCCTGCGTGCGGTGGATAAATCCCATCCGAGACCTCCCCTCCCCCCTCAGGCCGGCCCGAGCTTGAACTTGGTGCGCGTCACCGGCGCCCCGCGCCCTGCACCGCCGCCAGCTCAGCGCGCAGGTTCGCGAGCGCCTGCTCGCCCTTCTGGCGCAGCGTGCGCTCCTGGTCGATCTCGCGCAGCGCTCGGTGGCGCTGGCGCGCTCCTGTGCCGCCACCACCTGCTCGCGGGTGCGCTCCAGGTCCGCCGAAAACTGCGTGTCCATCTCGCCCAGTTGCTGCTCCAGCGCCTCGACCTGGCGCTTGCTCTCGTCGTGACGGGCCTGCGCGGCCGCGTGGGCCTGGCGCTCGGCGTCCAGTTCCCCTTGTAGGGATCTCCCATTGTTTTCGCTGCAGCTTACCGGGGTAACTGCCCCTCACAACCACGCGGGTTTCCGGGCGGTGATCTCGATAAATGCCAATAACTCAATGAGTTGCTGTCTGACGTCATGCGCTTATTGGCATGCTCTAAGCAGCATGTTTTCAGACTGAACATTGCGACCTCGTCTCGTTGGCGCTACCCGCCGCAGTCCGTCTCACGCCGATGGCTGAGCACCAGCGCCGCTATATCACGCGCTGGCTCAAGGAACGTCTAACGGGTCAACCGAGCCGCAGCGAGCTGTTTCATGAACTGAAGCGCCGGCTGTACGATCATCGGATCCTCATACCCCATGACCGTGCACTAAAAAGACTGATCAGCCAGGCCGTCGCGACGGCCGAGACGGCGCTTGCCGTCCCCCTGGTGCACGCATATGGGGCTGCCTCCCTGGACGCTTGAAGTGCATCGCTCGCGCGCCCGCATGGCGACCGCGCGAGCCTGCAGCAATGGCTTGGACCGTCCCGTTGCGAACCTCGACCCATCAGATAGGGCAATTGTTCGACAAGGTCGAACTCCTCTACAAGATGGGAATTCACCGAAACTCGCCGTCGGCGGGCCTTGGGCACTAGGCTCATCTCGCTTCGCATAGGATGGGAGCTACCGTGCTAGCGATCCATATCGCTAGCACGGCTTTCCGCAGCATATGCCGGTCAATGCCCTTCCTCGATATTGAGGAGTTTCCCCAAGTTCAGAAAATAGTTCGCAAAGGCAAGCACGCTAGCCGTCACGGCAATATAGACGACTGACAGTGCGGCCAGCGTCGGATCGGCAAACTCCCGGACATAGTTGTACATGGAAACTGGCAGAGTCTGCGTGTCTTGCGTTGTGACGAAAAGCGATGCAGTGAACTCGCTGAACGACATGATCGCAGCAAACAGCCAGCCGCCGAACAGCCCCGGCGCGAGCAGTGGAATCGTGATCGTGAAAAGAACCTTCAGCGGCGATGCACCGAGGCTTGCGGCTGCCTGTTCCAGCCTTGCGTCCAGATTTTCCATGGAAACATAGACGCTCTTCAGCACGAACGGAAGCACCAGCATCACGTGGCACAGGATGACGACGTCATATGAGCGATGTATGGAGGCCTGCGACACCAAGATGAGTAGGCCCAGCCCCAGCGTGAAATGCGGCACCACTAGTGGCGAATGCAAGATGGCCAGCAAAGTCTGCTTGCCGGGGAAAGCCAGCCGCTTGACGGCAATCGACAGGCAGGTCCCGATCACCAGTGCAATGAACGAGGACCATCCGGTGATGACGAGGCTGGCGCGAAATCCATCCCGAAAATCCGGATAACTGAAGACGCGTGCGAACCATGTCAGAGAATAGGATTCAGGTGGGAACGTGATGATTGCCTTTTCGTTGAAGGCAGCAATCGTCACCACCACGACCGGCAACAGCACAAATGTAAGCAGAATGGCGACTAGCAGCGGGCCGGCGACACGTAGCGGCAAAGGCAAGGCGCTTTTGATTCTCATTTTTAGTGTCCTCCAACGGCTTTCAGTCGCTTGGTGAATAGCCCCAGGGAAAAGAGCGCTGCTGCCGTCAGCAGCAAGCCCATGACACTAAGGCTGGCTGCCAGCGGGAAGTTCATGGAAGCGAAGCCAAGCTGGTATACCAACGTCGACACTGTCGGAACGCGGCCTCCGCCAATCATCTGAGGCGTCGCAAAGGCGCTGAATGTCCAGGCGAACGCAGTTGTGATGCCAGCCAGAATACCTGGCATCGAAAGCGGAAGCGTGACCGTCAGGAAGGTCCTGATCGGGCCGGCACCCAGGCTCTGGGCGGCCTTTTCGTAGTCGCGGTCGATGTGCGAAATCGCCGTGGCAAGCATCAGGACCACAACAGGAATTGTCACGTGCACCAGCGCGACCAGTACGCCAAAGTGGGTGAACATGAGCTCCAGTGGCCAGTCGATCAGACCGAGCGTCCGCAACGTGCCATTGACGAATCCATTGCTGCCCAGGACGGCGATCCAGGAGTAGGTCCGGACGATCTCCCCCAGGAACAGAGGCGTGATGGACACCACGAGGATGAAGGACTTGAGTGCCCGGCTCCGGACACGCACCAGGGCATAGGCGAGCGGATACGCAACAAGCAGCGAGAAGAAGGTCGTCTCCACGCTCAGCCGCAAGGTGTTGGAGAACGCGTCGAGATAAATCGACTTGGTCAAGCCGCTAAAGTTGGCGAACGTAAATCCGCCGACATCCAGGGAGCCGGGCACATACGCCCGGAAGCTGAACTGCAGGACCGCAATCAACGATACTGCGATGCACAGCGCGACAAGTACTGCTGGGGAGACCAGCCAGGCTCGTGGATCGGAGCGCATTCTTAGACCTTATTCCAGATGCTCAATCGGCGAGGGAGGATCGGCGCAGTGCGTGGCCGCGGCGGCCCTCCCTCCATACGCTTGCTATCGGGTTCAGTTCATGACATTCTCAGTGAACCACTTCCGCCATTCCGCAGTCTTTTCGGCGCGCAGCTTGTGGTCCACGAGGATGGCCTTTTCCCACTGCTCTTTCGTCGTAAACACGCCGGGAAGCTTGGCGTCTTCAGGCGAAACCTTGGCGTCGTCTATGACGGGACTCGCCTTTTTCAAGACTACGATCTTCGACTGGACATCCGGGGACAAGGCGATGTTCAGGAACTTATAGGCCAGATCGACTTTGGTCGATCCCTTCGTGATCGCCATGGTATCGATGCCGAGCACAGCACCTTCCTTCGGCGTGGCCAACTTGATCGGTACACCCTGACTAATCATGTGATAGGCGTTGATCGACAGGATGACCTGCACGGGCGTTTCGCCGGAGGCGATCAACTGCTGCGCATTGGCGTCATTGGTATAGAACGCCTTGAGGTTTGGCTTTAGCGCCTTGAGCTTGTCCTGGCCCTTTTCCCAGCTTTGCGCTTCGCCGCCCGACAGCATGGCCGAAACCGCGACTACATGGCTCGGATCGAAGTCAGGCACGCCAATCTTGCCTTTCAGGGCCGGGTTCCACAAGTCGTTCCAGCTCTCGAACTTGATGCTGGGCGGCACCAGGTCGGTGCGATAACCGATGGTATAGACATAGGCCCAGCTGCCGATGTGATAAGGGCTGATCTTGGCGCGATCGACAAGATGCTTGTAATTCGGAATCTTGCTCGTATCTAGTTTTTCAAAGAGATTGCCGTTGGCGTAGAGCCAGCCGACGTGGGAAGTCGTGAAGGTAACGTCGCTCTCGGGCTTGGAGGCAAGCTTCGCCTTGTTCAGGCGGTCGATGGTGCCGCCCGTGATGTACTTGACCGGCACGCCGGTTTGCCGCGTGAATTCTTTGCCGATGCTCTCATCGATGAGGTCGCGGAAACTACCGCCCCAGGTGCTCACCACCAAGGCTTCCTGGGCCAATGCCGCCGTACTTCCAAGCGTGGCGGAGAGCGCGAAAAGTGTCAAACTCTTACGAATCTTCATTTACTTCCCCTCAATCGAAAAGATAGACATCTGATAGAACTGGAAATACGCTGAAACCTTCACTGAGACGACTTTGACGCAATTACTTCGAATTACGGAGCCTATGATGTGAAAGTCGTGCCATGCGGCCAAGTCGGTTTTTTCGTAGGGGTGCCTCACATTTCCCGATGGGGTTGTGGATTGTTCCGCCGTCTGGAACAGGTTAGCGGCCGTCTGAGGTTCGGTGGTATTCGGAAATTCCTAAACAGCCAGCCGGAAAATACAAATGGCGCCGCCAGCGGCTGCGCCTGACCATGCACTCGGGGTGCATGGCCCCAACCTCCCGCCACCTGCTGAATTGACCTGAATCGACCATGAAACATACCCGCATCCGCACCTTCAACACGAAAGTTACCTACCCTGAACAGAATCTGGACAACGACCTTTGCCAAGCCGTTGTCGCGCGAGGCAGTACCGTTTTTCTGCGAGGGCAGATCGGCCAGAACCTCGACACCTCGGAGAGCGTGTGCATCGGGGACGTCGCCGGACAGGCGGAGCAGGCCATGGCCAACATCGCGATGCTGCTCAAGGAAGCCGGCGGCGAGCTCGAGGACATCTGCAAGATCACGATCTACATCATCGACCCGCGCTACCGCGAAGCGGTCTATCGCGTCGTGGGCCACTGGCTGAAGGGTGTCTTTCCGGTCTCGACCGGCATCGTCGTATCGGCTCTGGCCCGCCCCGAGTGGCTGGTCGAAATCGACGCCATCGCTGTCATCCCTGACTGAGCTGCCATGACCTTTTCTATCATCGCGCGGTGCCCCGCCACCGGCCAGTTTGGCGCCGCCGTGGCGTCCTCGTCACCGGCAGTTGCCTCGCGCTGCATCCGCGGCCGCAAAGGGGTCGGCGCAACCGCGAGCCAGAATATTACTGACCCGGATCTGGGCCCCCTCGCCCTGGACCTGATGGCCAGTGGCCTTACGCCGGAACGCGCCCTCGCCGAGCTGCAGAAGCGCCCCCATATCGAGTATCGCCAGCTCATGGCCATCGACGCGCACAACCCGCCGGTGGTTTTCACCGGTGCCAAGGCGCTGGGGACCCTGGCAAGCGTGGTCGGCACCCATGCCGCATGCGCGGGCAACATGCTGGCGACGCGTGACGTGCCCCAGGCCATGCTGTCGGCCTTCGAGCAGACCGAAGGCGCGCTGGCGGAACGGCTGATACAAGCCATGCTCGCCGGCCAGGCCGTCGGCGGCGAGGAAGGTCCGGTGCACTCGGCAGGCCTGTTGGTGTACGATGCGCAAAACTGGCCTGTCGTAGATCTGCGCCTGGACTGGGTGGAAAACGATCCAGTCGAGGCCCTCTATGCCGTCTGGCAGGTTTACGCGCCGCAGCTGAAGGACTATGTCAAGCGGGCGCTCGATCCCCGTGCGGCGCCCAGCTTCGGCGTTCCCGGAAACCTTTGACCTGACCGATGCATCGAATAACAGCGCGACAGCGCCGGTCAGGCGGCCGGTGCTCGAAAGGGCAAACTTTCTCCAGTACATTGGACCGTTCACCTTTTCTTGATCTCGACATGCTCAATCGCATTTCCCTGCGCCAAATGGAGTATTTCGTCGCAACGGCGAAGCATGGCAGCATCTCCGCTGCGTCGACGCAAATCCATATCTCCTCTCCCTCGATCTCCGCAGCCATCGCCCATATCGAGGCCGAACTGGGCGCGCAGCTGTTCGTGCGCCATCCTTCCAAGGGCATTGGCCTGACGCCCGTCGGCACGCTGGTCCTGCAACACTGCGAAGATATGCTCGGACGGTCGTCCCGGCTCTATGAAATCGCCTCCGATTCGAGTGAAGTTATCCAGGGCACCTTGCGGGTGGGAAGCTTCCAGTCGCTCACGCCCATGATTGCGCCCGAGGTCATCTTCGGCTTTTCGCGCGCCTTCAAAAAAATCGAGCTGCAGATGGTCGAAGGCGACCAGGAGGTCTTGATGAACAAGCTCCATGCGCTCGAGATCGACCTGGCAATCACCTACGACCTGCACCTTGGCGATGACATCCAGTTCGAGAGCCTGGCGACGATGCCGCCCTATGTCCTGGTGAGTGAGGTCCATCCGCTGGCGCAGCAGAAAGTCGTCTCCTTCGAAGAGCTGGCGCCCGAACCCTACGTCTTGCTCGATATACCGATGAGCCGGGACTATTTCGCCTCCCTGTTTGAAAAGGCCGGCGTGACGCCGAACATCGCGGCGCGTTCGCAGTCCACGGAAGCAGTCCGGGCCTTGGTCGCCAACGGAATTGGCTACGCGCTCTTCAATGTGCGCCCCAAATCCAATCAGTCGCTCGATGGAAAACGCATGGTGCGGATCCGCCTTGCCGGTACCCATCGACCTATGCTGCTCGGCCTGGCGACTTACAAGCCGATGAAACAGTCAAGATTGACAAGGGTCTTCATGGAACGCTGCCGCGCTTATATCTCCGACCAATACATTCCCGGAATGAGCGCTCCAAGTTTCTTCGATCCCCATATAGCAACGCCTTGAATCGGCGTCCTGAAGCGCCATCTTCATCGGTCATGCCGCATTCGGCAGTGCCCCATCAAAAACGCCAGAGATGGAAAATCAAACCTCTTCCGCAAGCGTCTCGCTTCTGGAGACGCTCATTTCTTTCGCATCGGTTTCCCTGACGCCAAACATCGCGCCCATCCACAAGGTCCAGGACATCCTGGCGGAAGCCGGCATCGAATCGATGCTTGCGCCTAACCCGCAAGACCCCAGCCGATCCAATCTGTTTGCGACGGTCGGTCCGGTGGGCGTTCCGGGCGTCCTGCTCTCCGGCCATACCGATGTGGTGCCGGTGGAAGGCCAGCCCTGGACTTCGCCCCCTTTTGAGGCAACGCACCGGGATGGTCGCATCTACGGACGCGGCACAGCCGACATGAAAGGCTTCGTTGCCTGCGCCGTCACCGCCATGGTGGCAGCCGCCCGGCAGCCGCTCCAGCGCCCCTTGCAGCTAGCGCTGTCCTTCGATGAGGAAATCGGCTGCGTTGGCGTGCGCCACCTGCTGCGCCGCCTGGAGAACAGCGAGGCCTCGGAGACACTCTCAAAATGAAGCGAAGGGGTTCTGGCTAGTCACGCGGCCGCGGACAGTACATGTAGTACGGCAGGGCCACCGCATGATACAAAGCCGAACGCCAGAATCTTCTTGAAAGCATCTCTTACTTCGTCAGCAGGATGCTGCGGTCGACCGACTGGATATCCGTCTTGCCGCAAAATGCCATGGAGAGATCGAGCTCGTTCTGAATGATGTTCAAGGCCGTGGTCACGCCTTGCTCGCCGAGGGCGCCCAGGCCATACATCATGGCGCGACCAATATACGTGCCACGCGCCCCGAGCGCGACGGCCTTGAGCACATCCTGGCCCGAGCGGATGCCGCCATCCATATGAACTTCCACCCGATCCCCGACGGCTTCCACGATGCGCGGCAATGTGGAGATTGAGGACGCGGCGCCGTCCAGCTGGCGCCCGCCATGGTTCGACACGATGATGGCATCGGCGCCGCTTTCCACCGCCAGCCGCGCATCCTCGGGGTCCTGGATGCCCTTGACGATCAGCTTCCCATCCCAACGCGTCTTGATCCATTCGACATCCTGCCAGGACAGACGCGGATCGAACTGCTCCTGAGTCCACTCCACCAGCGCCCCGATATTGTCGACGCCCTTGGCATGCCCGACGATATTGCCGAACTGACGGTGTTTGGTCCCCAGCATGCCCAGGCACCAGCGCGGCTTGCTCGCCATGTTCACAAAGTTGCGCAGGGTGGGCTTGGGCGGCGTGGACAGACCGTTTTTCTTGTCCTTGTGCCGCTGGCCGAAGACCTGCAAGTCCATGGTGACCACGAGCGCCGAACAATTGGCATTTTTGGCACGGTCGATCAGGCTTTCGACAAATGTCCGGTCGCGCAGCACATACAGCTGGAACCAGAACGGATGGCGACCGGTGGCTTCCGCCACCGCCTCGATCGAGCAAATGCTCATGGTGGACAAGGTGAATGGGATGCCGTGCCGCTTCGCCGCGCGCGCGGCCAGAATTTCTCCATCGGCGTGCTGCATGCCGGTCAATCCGGTGGGCGCGATCGCCACCGGCATGCTGGGACCGGCTGACCCACCATGGTGCTGGCGGTGCTCCGCACGGTAATGTCGACCGCCACGCGCTGGCGGAATTCGATACGCTGAAAATCCGTCTCGTTGGCACGGTAGGTATATTCGGTCCACGAACCGCCGTCGACATAGTCATAGAACATGCGTGGCACGCGCTTTCTCGCCAGGTTGCGCAGATCTTCAATGCACGTCATCTCGGCCATGCGAACTCCCCGGAAAAAAAGCAAAAAGCCGCCGGATCACCCGATCCGGCAACTCGTCCGTGCAACCTCGTTACGAATGACAGGTCACCGTGCAGCCTCAAGACCGCTCATACGTCATATAGCCGTTCTGGAGCACGATATGGTCAGCGATGTATTTCGCATCGTGCCAGACGCCATAGATGAAGGACGACGCCCGGTTGACCAGATTCGGTAGACCCAGGAAATAGATACCGCCTTCCGCGGAGATGCCGCGCTTGTGGAACGGATCGCCTTTCTCGTCGAAGGCATTCTTCACGTTTAGCCAGTTGAAATCAAACTTGAAACCGGTCGCCCAGAGAATCGTGGTGATGCTGGCTTCGGCCAGGTCGAGGCTGAGGATCGGGTTCTTGAGGCACTCCGGGTCCGGCAGCAGCTCCCAGGCGTCAGGTTCCGGCGGAAACGGCAGGCCATTCTCTTCGATATAGGCATCCGCTTCGCGCAGCACATCGAAGTAGGCGCGGTCGCCTTCGGCCACGTTCTCGAGCAGGCCTGGCTCGAACGTCATGACGCCATCTTTGTAGGATTGGGTTAGCCCGACCAGGTTGATGCCCGCATGCGCCAGGCGCCGGAAATCGACGGTCTTGCCGCCTTCATAGCCGCTCACGGCGAAAGCGACGTGCGCCTTCTTGGGCCGGATCCTCACTTCATCCCACAGGCCGAGGGCGCCCAGCCACCAGCAGTAGTCACGTCCCCGGTACGCGCGCGGTGGGCGGTAATGCTCGCCGACCGAGAGATAAACCGTCTTGCCGGCCTGGCGCAGCTCTTCGGCGATTTGCGAGCCGGAAGCGCCCGCGCCCACCACGAGCACCGCGCCTTCCGCCAATTGGCCCGGATTTTTGTAGGTCGAGGAATGCAGCTGCTGGATTTTTTCGCTCTCAGGCACGATCTTCGGATAGGCCGGCGTCTGGAACGGCCCGGTTGCGGCAACGACGTTGTCTGCCTCGATGATACCCTCGGAAGTCGTCACCCTGAAGCCGGGACGCCCTTGATGCCGTTCCACTTGCTTGACTTCCACGCCGGTACGGACCGGCGCCTTCAGCATGGCGGCGTAGCTCTCGAAATACTGGGCCATGCGCTCTTTCGGCGGAAAGGTCTCCGGCGAAATACCTTCGAATCTCATCCCGGGAAAACGGTCATGCCAGGCCGGCCCATTCGCAACCAGAGAATCCCAACGCTCCGAGCGCCAGCGCTCTGCGATTCGGCTGCGTTCCAGCACGACATGCTGCACATCCATGTGCGCGAGATGCTCACTCATCGCGATGCCCG
Organism: Cupriavidus sp. GW821-FHT02F09; assembly: GCF_059421605.1. Taxonomy (NCBI): domain Bacteria; kingdom Pseudomonadati; phylum Pseudomonadota; class Betaproteobacteria; order Burkholderiales; family Burkholderiaceae; genus Cupriavidus; species Cupriavidus sp. GW821-FHT02F09. The sequence continues at coordinate 54,964 of NZ_JBWKVH010000036.1, read as the reverse complement.
CCTGGCCAGCACCGACCACCACGGTGTTGATTTTTTCCACTGACATTTGAATTTCCTAAAAATAATCGCTCCGGTAAGTCGCCCCGGCATGGAAGCATCGACAGCAAGGCGTACTGGCGCCCTGGAGACATCGCTCATCGACAGTGGCCAGTTTGATGAAGCCCACATCGTTTGAAAATCACGTTTTTCAAACTCATGACTTAGGAAAAAGTAAAGCGCCGGCCGAAGGGTGCCGCACCGCCCCCGCACAACCGCGCGCCACAAGGCGTTCCGGCCCATCGCATCCGCGCCGCCTGCGCCAGAAAATGGGCATTTCGTTTTTTCCGAGGGGTCGCATCAGTTTCGGCAAAGTCCCGACTCTGGCTGTTTGCCTTATTCTGCTTGCCAGGACCAGCTCGGCCTCGATGTCATCGGGCCCAAGCCTGGAGCACGGCATACTCCTCAATCTCCGTACCACTATGAACGTAGCCAACTCCGAGCCTACCGCACAGCAACACCACGCACAGCTCGATACTGCCGTCAGCCTGGAACGGGTGGTCAAGAAGTATCACGACCACACCGTGCTGCACGATCTCTCGCTGAAGATACGACGCGGGGAATTCCTCACCCTGCTGGGCCCGTCCGGCTGCGGCAAGACGACGCTCCTCAACCTCATCGCCGGCTTTGCGGAAGCCGACACCGGCGAGATTTTCATCGATGGTCAGCCGATGACCTGCGAGCCGCCGCACAAGCGGCAGATCGGCATCGTCTTCCAGAACTACGCGCTCTTTCCCCACATGACCGTCGAGCGCAATATCGGCTATGGCCTGCGCATGCGGGGCGTAGGCAAGGACGAAATCGCACAGCGTGTGAAGCAGGTAGTGGACCTAGTGAAGCTCGACGGCCTCGGGCACCGCAAGCCCCGCGAACTCTCGGGCGGCCAGCAGCAGCGCGTGGCGCTGGCGCGGGCGCTGGTGATCCAGCCCAAGGTACTACTGCTGGACGAGCCCTTCTCGGCCCTGGACAAGAACCTGCGCGGCTCCATGCAGGTCGAGATCCGGGAAATCCAGCGCCGCTTGGGCCTGACCACAGTATTCGTCACCCATGACCAGGGCGAGGCGCTGGCCATGTCCGACCGGATCGCGGTGATGTCGAACGGTATCATTCGGCAGATCGCGTCGCCGGCCGATCTGTATCAGAACCCGAAAGACCCGTTCGTGGCATCCTTCCTGGGTGACGTGAACATCCTGCCGGGGCACTATCACGGCCAGACGGCAACGGATGTGCAACTGCGTCTGGGCTCGGGGCTCATCAGCTTCCCGCATGCGCGCCTGGCCGACGCATCGCACGACGGGGAAAGGCTGGACGTGTACGTGCGCCCGGAGCACATCAAGCTTGAGAATCTCCATGCAGAATCGGTGTTAAGCGGCACGGTGATCAATCACGTCTACCAGGGCGATCACATCAATACGTTCATCGACGTGGACATTCCGATGACGGCGCGTCAGGTCGTCACGGTGCGCAGTGCGGGCCTGAGCGCCATGCAGCAATGGCCCATCGGCTCGGTCGCGGGACTTGCGCTGCCTGATGAGGGCGTGAGCATTTTCAGTCCGCAGAAGCGGACGTAAGAACAGATGCAAGATCGCAACGCGAAGGCATAACACAACGCGTCAGACAACGCAGCCTGAGAAGACACACCCATGACCAGTCTCCCCCGCTCCATGCAAGCCATCATCGCCCGTGAACCCGGCGACGCCAGTGTATTGACGCTGGCCGCGCGCCCCATGCCCGAGCCCGGTGCTGGTGAAATCCTGCTGCGCGTGCTCGCCGCCGGCGTCAACCGGCCCGATATCATGCAGCGTCAAGGTATCGCGAAGCCGGCGCCCGGCATCACCGACGTGCTCGGCCTGGAAGTCTGCGGCGAAGTGGTCGCCTGCGGTCCCGGCGTGGACAGCCGGCTGGTGGGTCAGCGGCTGATGAGCCTGGTGCCCGGCGGCGGCTATGCGCCGTGGTGTACGGCGCCGGTCGATCAGTCCTTCATCGTGCCCGGCACACTTTCCGATGCCGAAGCAGCCGCCTTGCCCGAGGGGCTGTTCACCGTGTGGCACAACCTGTTCGAGCTGGGCCGCCTGGCCATGGGCGAAACCGTCCTGATCCACGGTGCAGCCGGCGGTATCGGCACGCTCGCGATTCGCATGGCGCACGCCGCCGGCGCTACCGTCATCGTCACGGACAACGACGAAAGCCGTTTTCCAGAACTGCGCGCTATGGGCGTCGATGCGACGATCTGCTGGCCCACCACCGATTTCACCGAGGCCTGCCTGGAGTACACCAATGGGCGCGGGGTCGACGTGGTAATCGATATCGTAGGCGGCGACTATGTCCGCCGCAATCTTGCCGCGATGGCCTTCGGCGGCCGCCATGTGAGCCTGTCCTTCATGCAGGGTTCGGCGGTCAATGTCGAACTGCTGACGCTGATGCAGCGCCAGGTGAGCCTGCACTCGTCCACCATGCGCCCCCAGAGCCATTACGAAAAAACCCGGATGGCCCAGAGCATTGCCCGCCAAGTCATCCCGTTGCTGAATAACGGACGGGTCAAGCCGCGCATCCACGCCACCTTCCCGCTCTCGGAGGCGGTTGCGTCACACCAGATGCTGGAAAGCGGTAAGGTCTTCGGCAAACTGGTCCTGATCCCCTAGAGCCTGTCATCCAATAGAGCATGCTGAAACTTCTTTTCGCTCCGACCTCGCCATTCGTGCGCAAGGTCATGGTCTGCGCACACCTGACGGGGCAGGCCGAATACATCGAGCTGCTGGACAGCGCCGCCCATCCGGTGCGGCGCGACCCGCGCATCGCGGCCCACAACCCGCTCGCAAAGGTCCCGACGCTGATCCTGGAAAATGGCCAGGCCATCTATGACAGCCGGGTGATTTGCGAGTACCTGGCCAGCCGGGCAGACGCCGCGGACATCTTTCCCGCCTCCGGCCCCGCGCGGTGGACGGCCCTGACCCGCCAGGCGCTCGGCGATGGCTTGCTCGACGCCGCGCTACTCGCGCGCTACGAACGGACGGCGCGCCCGGAGGAAGTCCAGTGGCCCACGTGGCGCGAAGCGCTGCTGACGAAAGTCAGCGCCTGCCTCGAGTCAATCGATGCCATCGCACCGGACCTGGTGGAAGAACAGCCCGCCATCGGTGAAATCACCATCGGCTGCGCGCTGGGGTATCTGGATTTCCGGTTTCCAGAAATCGATTGGCGCGCCCAATACGGCAACGCAGCACGCTGGAACGAGGCTTTCCAAAGCCTTCCCGCCATGCAGGCCACGCGCCCCCACGAAGGTTGCGATACAGAGGTTCGAACATGAACGAAAAGACCAACATCTGGTTCCTGAATGGCCCCAACGCCAATCTTTATGGCCTGGACGCCAACAAGACGTACGGCAGCGACAGCTTTCCGATGCTGCAGTCACGATGCGAGCAGAAGGCCGCGTCCCTGAATGCCGACCTGCGCTTTTTGCAGTCGAACTACGAGGGACAACTGGTCGACTGGATCCAGGAAGCGCGCGGAGTGGCGGACGGCATTATCATCAATGCGGCCGGCCTGACCTACTCTTCGATTCCGATCCTCGATGCCTTGCTGTCTTTCCCCGGCCCGATCATCGAAACCCATATGAGCAACATCTGGAAGCGCGAGCCGTTCCGCCACCATTCCTACATCTCCAAGGTGGCGGATGGCGTGATCGCCGGGCTGGGCGGCGACGGCTACGAATTTGCCATCGAGGCCGTCATGCGGCTGGTGCAGAAAGGCAGAGCAGCGGTCTGATTTCCCATGCGCACGCGGAACGGCAGCAAGGTGTACTCTCGCTGCCGTCAATGCCATTTTTCTCAATGCAGTTGCCACGATGCCAATTTCTGAGGACACCCCCTCGGGTGTGCTGGCCTTCTACAGCGCATTCGACGATTTCGACACGTGGAAGCGCGCGCTCCAGGCGCAGCTCCCGAATCTGAAGGTCATTCACTCTAACGACATCATCCGGCCGGCCGACATTCACTACGCACTCGCCTGGAAACCGCCGGAGAATTTTTTTGCCGGGATGACGAACTTGCGCCTGATCGTCAATCTGGGGGCCGGGGTTGATTCACTGGTTCAGCGGCAGGATCTTCCCCCAGGCATTCCGATCACACGGCTCACGGACCCGCAGATGGCGCGCATGATGGCGGGGTACGTGCTGTTCTCTGTGCTGCGGCACGCCCGGGACATCCCGTACTTCGAGCAGGCGCAGCGGCGGGGTGAGTGGGCCTACCGTCATCCCCGTTCTCCGGAAGACACCCGCGTGGCGGTTCTGGGGCTCGGTCAGCTGGGCGCGAAAGCGGCCCACGAACTGCAGCGCCAGGGGTTCAAGGTGATCGGCTGGTCGCGCAGCCCGGCGCAGATCGAAGGCGTGGAGTGCTTTGCCGGACTGGAAACGCTCGACACCGTGCTCGGACAGGCGGACATTGTCGTCGTGATGCTGCCGCTCACGCCGCAGACTGCTGGCGTCCTGGATCGGGCGCGACTCGAGCGACTGCCGCGAGGCGCGGCGTTCATCAACGTTGCGCGGGGCGCACTGGTCGATCAGGCGGCGCTTACGGACCTGCTCCAAAGTGGCCACATCGGCGGGGCAACCCTGGACGTTTTCGAGCGCGAACCTTTGCCTGCCGGGGATCCGCTGTGGAGCATGCCCAATGTGCTGATCACCCCCCACCTGGCTTCGGTGGCGATTCCCTCATCCGCGGCAAGACAGATTGCGGAAAATATTATTCGCGTTTCCGCCGACAAATCGCCGGACAACATCATCGATCCAGCACGCGGATATTGAGGTATGGACTACGTCCGGCTGGCGCGCGGGACGGTCCGTTAGTGTCACACACGGAGCGTGAACTGCAGACCGCCTAGGTTCGCTGCGAACTCAGGACTCCATACACCGGGCGCGCGGCGCGTCGACAGCATCCGCTGCGTCTTCGGAAACGGGCCGATTCTGCAACCGGCTGTGCATCGCCTCGCACCGACAGGCGACCAGGACGCCTTCGTCGCGGGCGACTGCGACCGGCAGCGCGCCAATGGTGGCGGGCTGATCGACGACGAACAGGAGTCGGCCGTGTGCCTTGAGGTCGGTAATGAGGGCGCGCAGTTTGGCCTCATCGTTGGGCAGCGCTTTGTTGTAAAGGCGCTTTCCGGTCCGATCGAGCGCGACAGCGTGATGATGGCCTTTGCCTACATCAACGCCGACGAAGTCGTGTTGTTGGTTTTCTTGCATCGAAATTTGTGCGGATTGAGCGGATTGGCCGCAACAACGGTGGCAAATCTCGGCATCCACGTTACGGACGGCCTCAGGATGTTCCGGCCGAGCCCCTATTAGCGATCACCAGCCATCCACCAGACCCGGTGACAACACCCCCCGGATCATGGACGACTGGGGGCAGGAATCATGCCGGGCCTGGCTTGCCAAAGCCCCAATTATCGGGGCACGAAGATAGTAACGGGGGCGGCGGATCGAAACACCCCGCCGCTTCCAGCTCCTCCATGAGGGGCGGCCGGGATTCGTCAATAATCCGCCGCACCTCCGGCCAACCATTTGATTTCAAATCGGAACTCCCCTTGACGGCGGGCCCCGTGATTCCCGCGACGGCTACGCAGAAATGTTCCGCCGTCTGCCCGGCGCGGATCGCCCGTTGCAGCCAGTCCGTCATGGCACCGCGACCGTCCCAGCCCTGGCCGTGCGCGTTGCGATCTCGCACCGCCCCGGGCACCGTCGCCGGTGCCGGCTCCGCAAAACAGCCGGCCGCCTGCAACTGGGCCAGGGTCAGGCCGTGCTGGGCCATCTAGATGCGGATCCAGGTAATCGCTTCGGCGCGCTCGATTTCGATCGACATGGCGTTGGTGAACAGATTTAGGGAGGCGAGCGATCCGGCGTGGTGCCGCCGGGAAGGCGTGGCCCCTCTCCTTGCTTAGATTTTAATCAAATCGGTTGATACCGTCGGCACTCGGCCCCCGCGCGGCTTGTCCCCTTGCGCGGTGGATAGATTCCATCCGACACCTCCGGCGCCCTCCCTCAGGTCGGCCCCGGCTTGAACTTGGTGCGTGCCGCCGGCGTCCGACGCCGGGTTGGCGCCATACGGCACGACGCGGTGGCTTGGGCGCGCTCGGCGCGCCGCAGCGCCGCTTCCAGCTCGGCCCGCAGCGCGTCTTGTACCGCCTGCCCTCGTCCGAGCGCCTGCTGCTGTGCCTACGCCAGTTGCAGGTCCGTGTCGCGCTCGGCCTGCAAGCGCGCCCGCGCCTCGGCACCGGCCACGGCGGCGTCTTGCGCCCTCGCCTGCATGGCCGCCAGTTCGGCGCGCAGGTCCGCGAGCGCTTGCTCGCCCTTCTGGCGCAGCGTGCGTTCCAGGTCGATCTCGCGGAGCACGCGGCGCTCCGTGGCGCTGGCCCGCTCCTGGGCGACGGCCACCTGCTCGCGGGTGTGCTCCAACTCGGTCGAAAATTGGGTTCGTAGTTCCTGCAGTTGCCGCTCCAGCGCCGCGAGCTGACGCGTGCCTTCCTCCTAACGCGCCTGGGCGGCCGCGAGGGCCGCCTCCAGTTCGCCCTGGAGCGGTCTCCCTTTGTTTTCGCTGCAGTTTACCGGGGTAGCCACCACTCCTAGCCATGCGGGTTTCCCGGCTGCCACCCAAGAAAAATGCCAATAAATCAGTAGGTTGCTGTCTCCCCGCTCCATTATTTTAATTGCTGCAATCAGCATATTATCGTTTGACCGTTGCGATCACCTCTCATTGCCGCTACCCTCCGCAGTCCGTCTCACGCGTGGGAGAAGCGCGAGGGAGCACTGGCTGTTGGCCTACCTCGGGATGCGACACATCCCACGGGAACTCGGCGAGTTCGAGAATGCCATGTTCTTCACCTACTCCCCCAAGGAAGGCGCACTGATTCAAACATAAGCGCCACCACGCATGCGAGCCGAGACTTCCGATGAAGTAGGATACGGGCGGTCAGGAATCTCTTGAGGTCATGATGCTTAACGCTCTCAGCTACAAAGAGCTTCGGCGGCTCTTGCCATCCATCGACGTGACTGTTCCGCCCAGGGGCGCAGGAAGAACTTCTGAGCATACGGAGCGATACGCCGTCGCGCGATTGCTGGCTTCTCTCCCGCGTTCCTCGCTCCAGTTCCCGCTTGAGCTGACGAAGGGCGAGCGTCCCGACTTCCAGCTGCGTCATGGGGAGTGCACCGTGGGAATCGAACACACGGAAGCAGTTCCCGCTAACAAGGCATGGGCGTACAGATTGAGAGCGCAGGGACACGGACCCGACGTCTACTTCTTGCAGCGTGCCACGGTGGGGGAGCGCGCGAAGAAGAAAGCCGATCTTATCAAGGAAATTCAACTGAACGATCCTGGCGCTGGCTGGCATGGTGATTCTGTCGAGCGAGATTGGGCTGCCGCCATTACTCACTTCGTTGAGAGAAAATGCGCGTCGGCAATGAAGCCTGAATTCACGAGGTTCGGCGAGAACTGGCTACTGATCTATGATAACTGGCCCGCTCCCGCGCTGGACCACATGACGGCTGTACCAATGCTTCGCCGCTATCTTGACGCCATCACACCCTGGGCAACCTTTTCGCGAATCTACATTCTGGATGAGTCGTCCTTGGTAGAAGTCGATGCGCAGGGTTTCTCTATCCACGAGGTGAGACACCCTCGGCGCGGGCCATCACAGGCAATCACGGTCGTTGGCGTGCTATTGTCAATCCTAACGGCCGTGCTCTTTGTACGTCGCCTGGCCTCTAAGTAAGCAGGTATTGCTCATACGAGTTAGCCCGCGTTAACCATCGACCGCCTGATGCAACGCCTGGCGGGGATCGAGGTCTCTGCCGTGGGCATGGTGCCGCGCGCTGACCAGCCGGTAGCGTTCGCCACGACGAGGCCGGTCGCCGTCCACATGGTAGCTCGCTTGCGGGATGGGGAGCGTCACTGGGGTGGCCTAGATTCGCCCCATATTGGAGACCGCGCCAAACAGGGGGCTGTTGTCCAGGTAGACGATGAACTCCTCGAGTTTGCCAATGAGTTTGGCTTCCTCGGGGCTTGCCTCAGCTTCCAGATCCCAGCCCAGGCTTTCCAATCGGCGCAACGCCAGATGGGGGCAGCCGTGCCGCAGGTGCCACTTGCCACCCTGCAGCGCCTTGATCAAGGCGGCGTTACTAGGGCCGTCGCAGTGTGCCGGCCTGCCCTTGATCATCTGTTCGAGGTTCTGTACCCGTATGGCGATGTGGAACCAATCGAGAACGTACTCACCGCGGTCACCAAAGCCGAGTTGGGCAAACCGTACGCTGTCGTCAGCGTGTTTGTACAACACCAGGGCCCCACCCCTGGTCGCATAGCGCACGCCCGGCAAGGTCGGTTTGGCGCTCGATGCAACAGCTGGGACGATCGGCAAGTTCGCCAGCCTTTGATTTTCCAGCGCGCGATTGTGCGCGAGTCGCGCCTCCAATGCCGCTTGCTCGCGCACCTGTTGCTGGTAACGCTCCTCGCATTCCGCCTCCAGCCTGCGGCGAAGTTCAGTCTCCTTCGCGTTCACCAGCCATTTCTTGCGATCGTCTTGGCCGAACAGCACGGCCGACAGTTGCCCAATCGTCGCCGGCCGGCGCCGCGTCAGGTCGATTTCGACCGCGGCGTGACCAAGCTCGCGCAGCCTGGCGAGCTTCGACTGATCCACCTTGTGGGTGACGGCAATTTCCACTAAGAGCTTGCGCTCGCCGAGCGACAGCACCACATCCGGACGCACGGTGAACAGCAGGTGCTCCAACGTGACGGATTGTGGATAGATAGTCCGCCCGGGCAGCGATGCCTGGGCCCGCACCGGTAGTCCTGGGGCTGGGCGCTCGACCACGACCTTGACGCCCGGAACGGCAAACTCGCCCTGCTGCGCAATGAGCTGCTTGGCCAGGCGGTGAAGCACAGTCTCCTGTGCCCAGCGACATTCGGCTCCGGAGTCATGCGCAAACGAGTGTGCCCGCACCGCACCCTGTCGGGCAATGAGTGATTCGCCGCAGGCTGGGCAAACGCACCCACATTGCTTGCCGTTGGGCACTGAATCGATGTGGTGCAACATCCCGCTCGCGGCCACAGCGAAGGTCAACACTGCCTCGGTTCCGGCGTGCAATGTCAACCAAGGTGGATACTCAATGTAGTCGCTCTGTGCGGCAATTCGGCGATCGCTTTCCAATGCGGTCTCCTGGTTGATCTGGCTTCCAGCGCAACGGCCCCGGTCCACCAACTCCAGCCCAAAACGACGGCAGATTGATGTGCCAGACTCCTTCATCCCGGCCAACCCTCATAGCATGCCGATCCCCGAACCATTTGGAATGCCTCTGCCGGACATATGCCTTCCATCAACGTTTCCACAATCAGATCTCGGTAACTATGGGCTTGTTGTCCGGACTGCGGTATTTGTGCTTTCCGTGCATTTTCTGGCGGGTTGCCCCCGAAAGGGCTAATTTATCAAGGACTTACAAATACTCCGGTCGCGGGAGACTCATTGCGCCGGAATGCTCTGCTACACGCCCTGGTACCGCCACCTTTTGCACGGAAAGTACGAATACCCCAGATAGGGGTCATTGTACTTTTTGTACAAAATCTGGCGGTTCTGCCCTGAAAACGCTTTCGAATCTGGTACTTGAAAAATCAGCGGGCACGCGGGGTCGGATAACCCGTGACGCCTTGCTGTAAGCGGCATTCCGGCTCGCCAGCGCCAGATTTCGCACAAAAAGTACGATGACCCCACTCTGCAGCGTGGGGCTCACACAGCCATGGTCAACTGCCAGTTATCGCAGTCCGTATCTGCACGTGAATGGTCACCGGTCGCGGTTAAATACAAACAGCTCGCGTCGTCGCCCAGTTCATCCCGGGGGATCCCAATCATGAGATGCTCGATCCAGTACCCGTCGGTCGAGAGCACCCACTGGTTCGCAGACAAGTCGATCGCTGTCACGTCCGGGCTTACAAAGCGCTTCGCTCGGAGAGAGCGAGTCAACGTGTGACGTTCCGGCATGGCCGCATGATCGACAGTGAATGGTGCGCCAGTCATGTTTGCCAAAGTGTGAACAGGCGTTAGCCAATCGATAGAGCCAGAAGAATCGACCTTGCCAACGCGGCAATCACCACACCCCAATGCCCACCCTGTGCCTAGATCATGTCGAAGCAAAAGAGCACTATAAGCGGCCACCTCCGATGGATAATCGGTTCTCAGCATACCCTGCGCACGTTCCATTGCCTGAACCAGAACGGTAGCATTGGGTTCCGCGAAGTCTGTGGCCATACTGAGTAGGTTTTCGATCCACAGGCGTCCGAACACAGCACCCTGTGGCCCCCGTTCGCTAGCGTCAACAACTATTGCAAGCGTGACCTGATTGCTATGGAGTAGTCCTCCGGCATCGCGGTTCTCCCTTCGGAAGAGGCCTTTTCTACTAGTCCATTCCCCATGTAGCGCCATCAGTTGACACTCCCGGCGATACGCTCGATGCGTTCCCAGATAAGCTTTTCCCGATCCGGGCTGCCGCAAGAAGCACTCTGCACGGCATAGTCAAAATCGGGATGCTCCAGTAGCTCTCGCAACTGTGCGCCGACGTATGCGAGGAGTTCGGCTGTTGCATGTTCCAATTCCTCCACCAGTTCGGACCTTCCGTCGAAGAGGCTCAAGATATCCTCCATGTCCTGGCTTCCCAGTGGGTCGTCATTTCCCCGCTGATGATAGGCCTCGAGTTTCGTGGCGACAAAGTACGGTGGCTGAACCAAGCGAATGGTGATCTGCTCGTCCAGTTCGACACTCTGCGCTGATCTAAGCGCGTCTGCGTACCATCGGTTAGTGAAGGTGAGCACTCTCGCATCGTCGGGCATGAAGTCCACGCGAAGCTCACCGAGTTTCATCGCACAGATCGGTCCGCTGCCAGAGACGTCATCACGGAATCCTCTCGTACGCAGTCGTTCCTGTAAGTCGGCCCACCCAACATGCCCAACAACGTGAACAATCAGGTCGACATCGTCGGTGTGCCTTACCTGTTCTCGGGAGAAATCGTCTGTCAGCAGGAGGCCTGTCGTGCAACCTCCCACAAATGCGACCTCGGTCAACATATCGCTGCCTATCGCCTTGGCGACTGCTGCAATCATCGCCTTATGGCGGTTGTACGTGTTCATGCAGCGTCCTTCAGCATAGCTATCAGCCGGTCGGCAGCAAAATTCCTCTCCCTCGGCTGTCCAATCCTGATAGCGTCAGTAAGTGCGAGTAGTGCATACAATCGCGGATCTGTCCGTACCGCTTTTGGAACCGAAGGAGCCAGTGGCGTCACCGCTTGACCCTTAGTATTGCCGCGAGCGTCCGGCCAGACAGGAACAAGCTCACCGGCTGTCATTATTTGACCTTCGAGCACCGGAGCCCCAAGTGAGGTTGCAATTCCGCGCGTCAGTTCTCCAAGCTGAACCGGAAAGACGTAGCGCAAACCATAGATGATCAGTTCACCCAAGGCTCTTGTGTTGGCGCGCGGCACTCCTTCCTTCCTATCAATTTTTGCTAAACCAACATCGAAACAGCGTTGTAGAGACAGGCTTACCTGTGACTTGCTGATCCCCGTTGACGCAGCTAATCCCCGGACACTGTACTCCGTGGTGTTGCTCAAATTCTCGGATTCGGGCTCGGAAGTCCCGTAATCTCCGGGAGAGTCGTGCCTTTCGGTTCCCTGACGCTCTGCTTCGGCAAATATGCTGGGGCGCTCTTGCAGATGGGATTCACTCCGATCGTCCCATTCCAGAATTTCGAGGGGGTCACTTCGTCGCGCCAGAGGTGAGACCTCCCAGTCTTGCCATTTTTCAGGTTGAACTCGAGCGTGCCCCCTACCGCTGGTTGCCAAGCTGACTAGCTTTAGCAGAAGCAAAATGTCTTGACTTTTCATCTCACCGCCTCGATGCCTGTCCCGTGTCCTAGGACGCGGGACAATCTTGATCGACGAATGAAGCGATGTCAAGAGCGCTGAGGTCCATGTTTGATAGCCTCCCCCAAGACCGAGCCCTCTGAAGAGGCTCGGAGAACCGAAGGCCCTAGCCGACCCGGTAAAACTCCACCGACTGCCCTGCATTGACCGCCCGCTTCAGCCAGGACGGCATCTCGCCCTGCCCGTCCCAGCTCAGCCCCTCGGCATTGCGGTAGCAGACCACGGGCGGCGGGGTGGTGGGGGGCGGGGGCAGCGGGTCGAAGCACCCCGCCGCCTTCAACTCATCCATCGTCAGCCCATAGTCGGCCATCTGGTCCTGGATCCAGCGGATCGCCTCCGTCCGCTCCTTGTCGGCTGTCATCGTTGTCGTCACTGCTCTCGCTGGCGCCACCCAGATCTGGGCCGCTGTCGGCACACCTTGTTCTTGAGCCTGCTTTTGAGGAATGGCCGGGTAATCGTCAAAAATCCGCCACACCTCCGGCTAACCATTTGATTTCAAATCGGAACTCCCCTTCGAGACGCGCCCCGCTATTCCCGCGATGGGCACCCGGAAATGTTCCGCGCTCTGCCCGGCATTGACCGCCCGCTGCAGCCAGTCCGGCATGCCGCAGCGGCCGTCCCCCCCCTGCCCGTGCGCGTTGCGGTAGCGCACCACACTAGACGTTGGGGGTGGAGGCGACTCGGCAAAGCAGCCGGCGGCCTGCAGGTCGGACAGGCTTAGCCCATGCAGGGCCATCTGGATGCGAATCCAGGTGATCGCTTCCGCGCGCTCGATTTCAATCGACATGATGCAGGTGAATAGATTTGAGGAGGAGCAGGATCTAGCGTCGCGCCGTCGTTCGGGAACATTGGACGTCAAGGTTGTTCCGGGGATTGCCGCTGCAAAGATTTGCGCCGGCAGGAGGACAAGGTAACCTATCTGCTTAAATTTTAATCAAATCTACAGATAGCGCAGTGGACAAATCCCCGCCCCCTCCCCTCCTCAGGCCGGCCCCGGCTTGAACTTGAACTTGGTTTTGGTCGCTGGCACCTGACGCCTGGGGGTCACCATGCGGCGCGCCGCGGTGGTCTCGGCTTGCGCGCGCTCGGCCCGCCGCAGCGCCGATGCCAGTTCGGCCCGCAGCCCTTCTTGCGCTGCCTCCCCTTGTCCGAGCGCCTGCTCTGCCTCCGCCAGTTGCCGGCTGAGCGTGTCGCGCTCGGCCTGCAACCGCGCCCGTGCCTCCCAGCTAATACACATGATCCACTATGGGAGCAAGCTCTTTGGCCATCTCCACACCCCGTGGCAGATAGAGCTTGCGCTCCGACAAGTTGCGTAGCCGCGGGCATAGATCGAAGCCGAGCAGCTTCGATACGGCCATCCCCACGTTCGTATACCCATGCGTATCAACGGCAAGCGCGAGCAGGCCGCCATCTTCTCGCGTGTCGTTGTGGCGCACTGTCCCTTCAATTGAGACCCCCGCCTGGCGCTCGTTAAGGACGATGGGCTGGTTGTAAACGATGCCGTGCTGGTCTAGGACGTGCGTGTAGATACCGACTGCATGGGTGCGCCTGCGCGGATCGACACGAGCGTAAAACAGATGGGGTGAAGTATCCAGGCTCATCGAGTCGCTCGAGGCTCGCTGCCCAGTTCCCCACAACTCTGTGATGGGGTGCGTACGTTGAAACTCAACCACGCGCGCGTTGGCGCGCGACAGCCGGCCCGACATCTCGAGCACACGCATTGTGTTCGAAATCGCCGCAGCATCGACTTGTTGAATCATGGCGGCAACGCCTTTTGCATCGATCTCGGTGCCGTGTGCCATCAGCGCACCATAGAGCGAGACAAGTTCGTTGGCATCGCCTGGAACCTACTGCCGCAAGAGTTGCGGCTGTGGCTCGGGTACCGCATGCTGGCGGCGGCTGGTTGCATGGCAGGGGGCTGGCGTCTGGCAACGCATCCACGAGACACTACTGTCCGAATTGCGCCGTCGCGGCCAACTCGACATGGCGCGCGCCATTGTCGACAGCTCCTCGGTTCGCGCCATGCTGGCGGGAAAAAACTGGCCCGAACCCAACGGACCGGCGCAAGCTCGGCAGCAAGCATCACCTCATCGTCGACGCCCAAGGCATCCCGCTCGCGGTCATCCTGAGCGGCGCTAACTGCAACGACATCACGCAACTCGATACGCCGGTCGAGGCGATCCCCCCATTCGCGGAATGCGAGGGCGCCCTCTGCGCAAGCCGAAAATCGTCCAAGGCGACCGGGGCTACAGCTCTGAGCCACACCGACAGCGCTTGCGCAAGCGCGGCATCACGCCCGTGCTTGCCAAAATCGGCTCGCCTCACGGCAGTGGACTTGGCAAAACGCGCTGGGTCGTGGAGCGCTCGATTGCTTGGCTTCACTCGTTCAGGCGCCTGAAGATTCGATACGATTACCCCCTTTGGCGCATCCGGGAGACCGCGCCAAACCGGGGGGTAACTAAGCAGTAAGGCGGTGGTATTCCTCTCCGGCGATGGAGGGATAGCATCGTTCAACATACGACGGGAGCCGGCGCGCGTTTGAGGTGGCTCATTGGCCTCTCAGCGCTTGTCCGGTCGTTTGCCCCCGTTTGGGCGCGCTCTCCAACTACGAGATGACGGAATGCACTATTATAAGCATCAACCGATGCTATAATTTGTGCTGATACTTACGGAGGTTCCCATGCGTACGACTATTGCGCTTGATGACGACTTGATCGCCAAGGCTCAAGCCTATACGGGCCTGGAGGAAAAAACGGCACTTGTGCGCGAAGCACTAAAGGCCTTGATCCAGCGTGAAGCCGCGAAACGACTCGCGAATCTTGGCGGTAGCCAACCGGGCATCAAGGGGGCGCCGCGTCGCCGGCAGGTCGTCGAATGATTCTTGTCGACACGTCGGTCTGGATTGACCACATCAACGCTTCTGATCCTATGCTGATTAGCCTGCTTGCCGAGGAGCGTGTGCTGGCTCATCCATATGTGATAGGCGAGATTTCGCTCGGTAGTCTGCGTGACCGTGACGTCGTGCTTGGCGCGTTGCTCGATCTGCCGCGCGCGCTAGTTGCAACGCCGGAGGAGACCTTTTATCTGATCGAGCGCGAAGGTTTGTTCAATCGTGGAATCGGATATGTCGACACGTCACTGTTGGCGTCCGCGCGCCTACAACCAGGCATCACCATCTGGACGCGCGACAAGCGATTGAAGAAAGTTGCCGATGAACTCAATCTTGGCGCGGTGCTCGCGCACTAGATAACGGAAAGGTGATCGCCGTGATGGAGTAGCTGGCGCCCCAGCAGACGGATGTGCGGCAGTGATCGACTAGAAAGGACGAACGATGAGTCTGCAGACTTCATCTGCGCCGCTTGATGCCGCCTCCAAGGCGATTCTTGCCAAGTTGGTTAGCAACGGCTGGAACAAGGCTGGTGTTCAATATGTTACGGACGAGAACGTCGTTTCGGCGGCCGAGTTTGCATACCTGCTGAAGCACAGTGCGGTAGAGCTGCGTACTGAGAATGGGATGATGTTCGCTCCCATTCTCAACAGGTATGCCAAGCCGGCATTTGGTCCTGAGGTTTGAAAGATTGGATTCCAACTGAACATCGATCTCATGTAGGAAAAGCATGAAAATTCTTGCACATAGCCATACGTCTATTGTGGACCAGGTAGCCGGCGCCGTGGTACGCAGCGCGACCAACCACACGGTCGGCGCTCTGATGCGTGGTCACGGTTTGGTAGGCGTCATTGTCATCGCCATCGTGCTCATTTTGGGCGTTTGGGCCGTCAAGCAGCTGTTTTGAAGCGGAATAGCAATGTCAGAGGGATTTCACGTACACGGTGTCCACGACCACGCGATTGAGCACGCGGCGGAAATCGGTCATGCCGACAGTTTTTCGGGACGTATTGCGGTGATGACAGCGATCCTGTCGACGGCTGGCGCGGTTTTCGGCTATCAGGGCGGGGCGACCCAAAACGAAGCGCTGCTTCTGAAGAATGAGGCAGCTATTCACAAGACCGAGGCAGCCAACCAATGGGCCTACTACCAAGCGAAGGGACAGAAGCAAGCGATTGCTGAACTGATGGCACAGCTGCCCGGCGTGGATCAAGCCGCCGCCAATCGGGAGGCGCTGCGCTACGGGGCGGAGAAGGAGCAAATCCGGCAGAAGGCAGAGGCGCAAGAGCGAGCGGCTAGGGACGCTGACGAGGCCAGTGAGAATGCTGTCCACCATCATCACCGTTGGGCACAAGCCGTCGTAGCAGTTCAGGTTTCTATAGCCTTGGCGGCAATCACGCTGCTCACGCGGCGCCGATGGTTGCAGGTGGCATCGTACGGGGTAGGTGCGATTGGCGGTGTGCTGGCTGTCCTTTCAATGCTCCACATCTAGGAAAAGATGAAAGCGACAAGCAAACAGCGCGGCTGGATTGTCCGCAGCGGAGAGACGACTATCTCTGCCCAAAGGATGGCGACGTTGGCTACACGGCTAACTTGGTCGATGCCGGAACGTTCGACACCGAAGAGGAAGCCATGGACGCCGGCCGCGATCACTGCGATCCTGGATTTGTGGTGATCCGTGACCCGCGCTAACGAAACGGACAGAAAGATGCCCGGCCCGATCATTCTCGTCGACATGGAGAACATCCAGCAGCTCGCACCGGCTGCGGTGCCTGGGGGAGCCCGCCTGATTGTCTTCGCCGGCGCCAGCCAAAAGTCCATTTCTCTGGATCTGGTGATCGCTGGCCAGGCACTTGAGCCGCCGGCACAATGGATCCGAGCCAGCGGCAGCGGTCGCAATGCACTGGATTTCCACATCGCCTTCGAGCTGGGACGACTTGCCGAGCGTGGCGAGCGCGGCCCCGTTTTCGTCCTGTCGAAGGACAAGGGTTACGACCCGCTCATTGTTCATATCGCCAGCGGCGGCATGCCTTGCAAGCGGATTGAATCGCTTTCGGAAGTCCCACCGCCTGCGAAGACGAAGAACAGTGTTTCCGTGCAAGCCTCTGATGGCATTGATATTGGCGCGGCCTTCGCCGCGACTATCAAGGTACGCGAGATCTTGGGCCGGTCACCAAAGACAGCACGGCCGGGCAAGCGCGCGACCTTGGTCAAGCATCTCAAGGCGATGGAGCACTTGAAGCTGAAGGACAAGGATATCTCAGGTGTCATTGACGAGATGCTTGCCACGAAGCTGATTGTAGAGGCCAAGGGCAAGCTCTCGTACAATTTCTGATCAAAGAAGGCATCTGCGAAAAATGCGCTGCCCGCTGGCGTAGCGAAGGTGCTCAAGCGCCTGCACTATCCGCTGGACGTAACCGGCCACATACGTGCCGACCGTGATTCCGGAGTTAAATGGAACCAGGGCTGGCGCGCGGGATGGACCGTTAGCGTCACACACGGAGCGTGAACTGCAGACTGCTTAGGTTTGCTGCGAGATCAGGACTCCATACACCGCCGGGCGCGCGTCGCCTCGTCAGAATCCGCAGCGGCTTCGGAAACAGGTCGATTCTGCAGGCGTTTGTGCATGGCCTCGCATCGGATCAACATCGTTGCCGCGGGATCCTCTTCACCGCCGGCAATGCCAGCCTCGGCAGCGACCCGCAGATATACTTGCCGGGAGGCAACGGCGACGATCACAAGGATGGCGCCGACGCCGACGGCTCGGACTGCAATTTGGAGGTATTGCCCCATGACTAAATTGGACCGTATAGCAGGAGGTGATTGGCAGTGAGACTACACGAGGATGTCTCAGGACGGTGCCACGCCGTTGCGGGATTGACACAATCCGGTTCGCCGCGGCGGGTCGGATTGCGCCGTTGCGTGACAACCCATGGCGGGTGCTGAAGATAATGTCCCGAAAATCGATCACGGCCTTACCGAACGGCCGCTACTGGGCCACGCCCCACGCGCCCTTCCCGCTGGACGGCCCAAACGGCCATGAGGAGGTTTTTCCCGGCGCCCAATGCATCAGCGACGGCAAATGGGCCATGTTCTATAAGGACGGGGTAGAAGTATGGGCGTGCAATGCCGTGTATGCTGCCGCCCATTTCGACTTTGCACCGGTTCCCACCAACCGCTCGCCGGCGGACAACTGAGGGTCGGACCGTTCCCCAGGCCGTGGAGTACGTTTCGCCCCTTCCCAACAGCCTAGACATCCATTTTTCGCAGACCGGGCGTTATGTCAAATGACTGCACAACCTAATGATCGTGCCGCCTGTTTGCTTTTCGCTCTTCTGGCGTGCGATGCGTTCCTAGTCTAGGCCGGCGTCACCAGACAGAGACACATTGCGTAGTGCTCTTCCCACGCGCGCAAGCATGAGCGAGAGGCTCAGCGGAATGCCTGCCGAACAGTTCTCCCTCGATCATGCTGACATGCCAGCCGGCTCAAGGGAGCATGCGCACACAATGCGGACTTCTGGTTCCCTTATCCGAGTCCGGGAAACAGAGCTTTCATGCCGGCACCAGATCAGGGCAAGTACGGCGATCGGGATCAACCTGAGGGGCAGCACTTCTCAACACTGACGCGAGAATTTTTGAAGCTCGCTCGACGGTAATATACGGCGCCCCGGTTCCCCTGAACCCGGCTGCGAACGTTGGCCACGCCTCGATAATTTTCCGCCTTAACGTATCGGCCGCAGATGTGCTGGGACACTGGACGGCAAGGACGCAGTCCGAAAGGACAACCCTGCGTTCATCGGCGAGAATACACAACTTCTCGGGCGTCACCAGGCCGACGCGCGGGAAGAGCAACGCCGGCCCTTCTAACACCTTCCCATCGACTGTCTCACGAGACTCCAGCACCGCGCCGGCCTTCAAATGCGTCGTATGCACGATCGGTGCTGCCGCAGAGGCTCTCGATCTCCTTCGCGAGTGCATTTGACAAGAGCCTCTGATGACCGGGAGCTCGCCTTCCTCGCCGCTTTCCGGGATCCCTTCCGGCGCGACGCTTGCAGTCCTTGTCATTCTCACCAGGCAGGTTCGAGCGCGCACACCGGTAAATGCAAAGTGCGAATTATCCCGGATAATTTCCAGCTTGAAGGCACGCCGCATTTCCGCCCAGATTTCGCGATCCTGCGTACTGACCAGAGAGCCATCTGGCAACACGGCAAGCAGCACACCACCAGGGCTCAGATAAGGCACACTCCTTGCGACAAACGCCGTGGCAATGCTTGCGTAAAAATCTTTTTCAAAAAGGCGAACGGAATAGACCTTCTTATCCCGGCGCGAAAACGGCGGATTAATGACAATGAGGTCGACCTCGCCAAAATGATGCCTTAAGGACGACGAACGGACTGAATTTGCGTTCAGAAAATCGGCGCACGCATATCGCCAATTGGGGCGATCCTTGCGCAGCGTCGATATCTCATGCCGGGAGATATCATTGGCCAGCATCGTGGCACCGGGCCAGCGCCTCTCAGCAGCAAACAGAAGACTACCCTCCCCGCAGGCAAAATCCGCGATCAAGCCGGGGCGTCGACGAAAGGGCGCGAATGATAGCAACGTATCCGCGAGGTCGGGTGAGGTATAGAAGCTGTCTCTTATCATTTCGTCGGAATCGAAATCACCGCCCCAGAGCCGGCGGTAATAGCCCCGACATGATAAACCAACAGGCGATCCGATCCATCGGATCTTCCAGGCTTGCGAATCGGATTATCGTAGATCAACTCAATGCGATTGGATGATGTCAGCGCAAACATGACGGCACCAAGTGCATGGGGCTTGGTGCCAATCATCGCGACCTTCAGTAACGTCAACGGATTCTTTTGGGCTAATTGTTGCAGCAGATAAAAGCAGCTAAACGGACAGTTTGCGGGCGCATACTGTACATGCTGCCATGCGTCGGTCTCCTCCAAAGCGGCCCGGTTACCACTATAGGTTTCAAAAACGTACCAAGGCTTGAACCCCGGCAGACCGATGATGGGTACGACCTTACCTTGGCTTGGCTGCACGTGCTCTATAGCGTGCCGGAATCGGGCGCCTTCGAATCCTAACAAGGGAACGAACAAGGACTCGTCGGAATGCGCAATGGTCGCGAATCCGGGCATCGGCGCGATGCCGGCGATTCGCGAACTCAGATCATAAATTTGGCCTTCCAGCGGTGCACTGCTCCGCTTGTAGCGATTCGGCTCCACATAGACGACCCGAACCTCCAGCCGTGACGCAATCGCACTCCGAATGAGGGCCGCCCACGTCGGGTGGCTCAGACCAGTAATGTCGATATAGACGACTCTGCCCGCGCCGAATGGTCGCATCAGCGAGGCCAGCGAAGTACTACCTCGCAGGAAGTATGTCGCAGCGTTCCCAACAATTTGAAATCCTGCGTCGGATTCGGACTCAATCTCAATGAATTCGACGTCCGCGCACGCAGTTCGCCACTGATTGGTGTGACTGCTACGGTCCTCACTACTAACTCGATAAATGTACGCGCTACCGCTGGCAGGACGAAATTGCCCGACCGTCTCGAACGTGTCCGTCAGGATCGGCTCGCGTCTCACATCACGCATAGTATTCGCCAAAGAGCTCAAGTTGATCGGGGAGCGACTCCTGCCCGCCGCGGTTATTGCCCTTGAGCGCCGCCTCGATACCTTCGCGGGGACGCTCAACCAGATTCAACAACTGTGCACTCGACAGAAGGATTTTTCGCTTCTTTCGATGGCTGAAGACAAAGAACGGCGCAAAAATCGGGTGAATCATATAGTCGTAAGCCCTCGTGTCGCGCTCGTCCAGCAGCTTGCTGCCTGCGTACCGCACTAAGGCCAAGTGCATAACCGCGTGCTTCAGCAGCGCTATAGCCTTGTCATCGGCATTGTCGGGCGCGATATCCTCGCGAAGGTGGAACTGGTTTGCTTCGGGAGTATGGCCCCCTGGAGATTCCGCAAGCACCCCAAACACTCGTCCCAAGCTCAGCAACAGCTTGGTCAGCCGCGCACCGTCAACGCTGAGCCCTTCCAGTTCGGACAGATTCTTGCGTCCGACTGCCTGTGCCGCGAGCGTTTGCGTTGCTGGGTCAATCGGTGCGAAGGGACTCTCCCCTGCTTCGATATGCATGCGAAAGGCGGAGTGGACCAGTTCGAGCAAATACCGGATATTTCCCTCACACAACGAGAGAAAGACTTCCCAGCCGCAATAATACTTTCGTATCCCCCGTTTCCCACGTCGTATTGCGAACAGTGACGCGTAAAAATGATTATCGAACCTGGCCCGGACTGACGTCTCGCCTGCGAGCCAGGATCGAATCTCATCCTCCAACTTCCCGTCAGGATGAGACTGCACCCAATAATCCAAGAAATATTGCACCGCCAATGGCAGGCTGCTTGCCTCTTTTCGCAGACTTTCCGGTGCTGCTTGTTCGAACCGGGTACGGATCCTTTGTGCCTCGCCCTTATCAAGCAGTCGCTCGGCTTCTTCGACTTCGCTTAGCCTGGGCAGGAGTTCATTGATCGAAAAATCGATGGCATGTGCATCACTCGCTTCGGCAAAGCGCGCAGCCAGCACGCTCTCGGCGAAGGACTTGAATCTGGCGTTATCCAACCGCTCGGAAATCGATATTCGCGCGTAATCCGCTGGCGAGGTGAGCTGCTCATTGGCGTTGAGTGTGGCGCGCTCACGCCAACCCAACTCCCTCACGCCGATCTTGAAGGTATAGTCGGCGGGAGAATGTTTGATGATGGTATTTAGTACCCGCTGCTGGTAGTCCTCAAGGTTCTCGAATTCATCAATGAGGAAGAAGAACTGCCTGCCCTTCAGCTCAGGGCTCGACAACAGGGCCTGAGCGAGCGCATCAACCGGTGCGCCCTGCATTGACAGGCGCTGCGCCGGGGCGTCGACAATACTGTTGATCGAGGCTTCAAATTGAAGCACTTGCAATCGGAGCTCGTGGGCGAGATCAGCCAGACTCCCTTCTGACTTCAAACCGAGTGTCGCCCTGAATGCCGATAGGTCGTTCGCAGAGAGGGTCAACAATCTCCCCGTCTGAAGTTCATACCAGCTGGCAAACTCCATCAACTGGCTGCAGAAGAGCAGATTCAAATAATGGGCGAAGTACGCCCGCCAACGGTCCTCGCTGATCTCGGGACCCCGGAATGCCGTTACTCTGTTGGTATTTACCCTGTGATACAAGCCAAAAAACTTCCAGTCGTCGATGACGTCCTTATTGTTATTGGCAAAAGCGAATTGCCCTTGGTAGGACAATCCTTGCAGAACGGTGGTTTTGCCAGTGCCTCGACCTCCGATCAGGACGCAGGGGCGTGAAGTCTGTAGCTCTGAAAAATACCCGGGCTCGGTGAACAACTCGAAAAGCTTCCCGCTCAGCCATTCGGCCTTGTAGAGGCCAAGGATACCGCTCAGCTTGTTAATTCGCTCTTGATCGTCATTACTCATCATGCCGCCGCCTTTAATAGTGGCTTCCATCTCCCGTTATCGAGAGTGAAAATGGGGAGGATCGCATCAGGCCACCCGTGCGAAAACGCAAGCGCCAGCCCGAGTTTCCGGTACCCTCGCCAACAGCCCTCCTGTCCATCCCTGTCCGGGATGCCGGCTTGGCTGCTGACGCGTTGGATAAACTCTGGACCAGCCTGCCGCATATCCTCACGCCAAATCACTGAATTGTTTGACAATGCACTATAGCTTTCTGGCAGCACATGTGCCGGAACCATCTTTACCAGCGGACAATTGCGTGCGACATGGTCACGACCGAGTTCCGTAGCCACCAGTGGGCAATAATAGAAGCCGACGGAATTAGCGCCGATAACGTTCACGGTAGACTTGAAGGAAGCATAGGCGTACCCCGAGAGCCGGTGAACCTTCTCCCACGTATGCTCAAACTGCTCCCCGGACCCGACAAAGTCATCCACGAAGACGACATTTCCCCTCGGCGCCTTTTTTAGCCTTTCCAATGCCTGGGGTGGGGAAAGTATCTGGGATTCGTCAATACCTAGGACGTCGCGGGCGTGACGCGTAAAGATGTATCCACTATCCGCATCACTACTTCGATGACCCTCAACTCGAACAATAATCAGAGAATCAATGAATTGCCCCCATTGGGCACTGGCAGAAAAATAGTTTCCTTTGTTTTCAACGACAATCTGCGAAAGATTTTGGAAAGCTCCCCGGAACATTGCCTCCACAATATCCGAGGAGAAAAAGGTAAAACCCTCCAACAATCGAATGGCAAACGGCTTGTCTTCCAGAGCGAAATTTTCCAACCAGCCACGGGGATCGAACCGTGTGCTGCGCGGCCATAGCTGAGTGTTGACGAAAAATTTCCAATTTTCAATAAGACTGCGAGGCAAGACCTCATCTGACAATGGACACCTCCGAATATTTCTTGGCGAGACTCGCATATAGCTCACGAGAAAACGAAGCTGGATCCTTTTCGATTGAGGCGGAGATCTCGACTAACCATTCATTATCTTCGCGACCGTCCCAAATTTTCTGATATTCGCCGCTTTTGTAACCGTGCTCTTGCCTGAAAGTGTTCAACACGTTTTTCCCTACGTACAACTCGTACAGGGTGATTTCATCCAGGCCGCAGGAATCCGCCAGACGGAAGAACGTCTCCAGGTCGAACTGCTTGCTCTCGAGCACCTTGAGCGCAAACCCCTCAATCATGGATTGCCTGGAAATGCAACCTGGATTAACCGGGCTCGCGTTGGCAAACCCCACATACGCTTCGAGCGCTTGCGACACCGCTGCGTTCGCATCTCCGTGAGCCTGCAAAAGTTCGCTCAATCCGAAATGAAAAATGTCTACAAGTTCCAAATGGATTTGCGGCATGTCCAGGTGCTGCTTCTTCCACCATTTCCATCCCACGTGGTCGAGCAATTCGGCGCACTCGGTCCAGATCGCTCGATACCACGGGTTCGCTGCGGCCCTCCAGGCGGGATTTATCTTGCGGTTCATACCGTCTTGCAACGTCAGCATCGACAGCAGCCTTCCTCGCAGCAGGGATAGACGATCAGCTTCCATGTGATCCCTCGTTAATGGTTCAGGCGCATTCTAAGCTGCCGGAATCTGCACCGCTAGACCGCTTGTCTCCTTGACATTCACGGCCTAACGACGATACCCCCCTCCGACCACCAAACGCGTCAAAAGAAGCAATCTTGGTAGAGGGGCTCCAGCAAGCGGTTTGGGAGCTAGGAGGGGGCCGGTCCGTCCCAGTTTGTCTTCCTCGGGCGGTGGTAACGAGGCCGAGCAGAGCATCCCGCGGCCTCACGCTCTTCCATCGACCGCCAATATTTTGAGGGTCCGCCGGGATTCGCAAGTATGCGAAGCTTCACATATTTGCGAATAGCGGCCAATCTTGACTTACCGTTGCCCACCGTTACAAGTGTCTCATAAAGCATATGTGCGCAATAAGTGGATAAAAATCGCCCGCGATCCTCGGGAAAGGGACACGCCAAGATAAGGGGAATCCGCTATCACAAGGAGTACGGCCCCGCACCCGAAAAATTCCCCGCTTTGCCACGTATTGACCGCCTGCCGAAGCCAGTCCAGCATCTCGCCGGCCCCAGCTCCAGAACTTCGACCAGGCGAGGACGTGCGCCCCGACGTTCCGACATCTCCGCTGAACTACCGCCCGGGCGATTGAGGGAGGAGCTCATGAGTCGCCGAGCACACGACCAGCCGCGCCGAGCCACGCGTCATGGCCACGTACAGGTGCCGGGCATCCATGGTCTCCGGAGCCGGAATGACCGCCACCTCCGCTTCCAAGCCCTTCAACAGCAAGATGCTGCCGATAGCACGACGCGCCAGCGGCCGGCTCCCATGCCGATTCCGCGCCGTTTTCGGATGGTCGCCTCTGCGTAGGTGCAACTGCCGCCGGCCGCAATCTGCACGGCGCTTAGGCAGCCATACAACACCTCTGGCCGATACACGCTTGCGTTATGCTGGCGCGACAAGGCGCGCAGCGCCTCCGCAGCCAGGGGCAAAGTCGGCGCGGCTGCGAATGCCACCAGCGCGGCCTCCGCAGACGTAGGCGAGGTGCGCGCGGTACCACGCCGGAGGCTGTCCACCCGCGGCAACAAGGCAGCGACGCCGACCTGCGTCATGACCTCTCCGGCAAAATTCACCAATCGCGTCAATGCATCCACCGCCTGCAGATCAAATTGCTGGCCGAAGTTGGTGAGATCGGCCAGGTCCACGGGTTCAACGGCGGTGGCGCCGGGCGTTTGGCTCGCCATCTGTCGGCGCCCCCGGGGGTTGCGGCTGTCGCCAATCACCAGCACCTGTCCCGTCCCACAGGGGTCACAGCCGCTGTCCTCGCGGCATCCGGCCGCTGCTGGTCGGCCCTGCCGGGCTGCAACTGAGCCCAGGTGACCTAGCGGGCCGCTGCCTCAGGTCGATATTGCCTCCGGCACACAGCACTCGCCGGCAATCCAAAAGCCACTGGCCAAGCCCGAGTGTGCCGGCGTTGATCCAGCGCCATGGCTGGTCGAGCTCGCCTATAGGTGGGAACTGCTGTAGCACGTGCGCATCCCGGTCCACCAGTTGGTTGCCGCGGAAGCCAAAGATGGCCTGCATCGGGTCGCCCAGAACGCAGGTGGGCAGTACCGCGGCGAGCGCAGTGACCAAAGCATGCTGAGCGTGTATGTGCAGGAGCGCTACGGTAAGAGGAATTGCGGCTGGCGATCCGTGGCTCGGGTAGCGCGCGCGGGTTTCATACTCATTGGTCCCACGACGGGAGCCAGGGAGTTCGCGCCCGCTTTGGCACGCTCTCCGTACCGGAGCCCCTGCAATAGCAGAGCAGCACATTGTCAAGCTGACCGTCCCGTAACGCCGGAGATTTCAGAGGCTGCCGGTGGTCAATCCCGCGCCGGCAGATCCGCGACCCCCTCGTACGGCAGGATTTCCTTCAGGTCCTCCCAGAACAGGCGCTCATGCACGCGCGGTGTGGTCTCGGCATGTCACGTCAGCACATACGCGCGCATCAGCCAGCGAGCGAACTACGCACTGCTCTTCTCCCGGAAGAACGCCTCCAGTCCGAGTGCGCTGGCCGTCAGTGCACCACTGATGACGACTTCAGCGGACGCCACGGTGTAGGGCATGTCCTGCAACACGGCATAGTGGAAACTGCTCCCGCTGTCGGTCACCTGACCAACGTACTGATCCGGGCAGACGAAGGCACAGATCTTGTCGGTCTCTCATCCCTGGTCAACCAGTATTGGTGCGACGGCCTTCCTGAAGCCAGTCTCGGGATTCGTTGCATCCCGAGCCAATTCCCTGCTGCTTCTCATCTGGGTTCTATCCCTGCGTGCAAGGCAGACTATTCGTGCGCTGACGTATCCAACTCCTTGGTCGCCCATTCTACGTCTCCGGCGTTGGCGGTCACCCGATAGCTGCCATTCTGAACAAAACGTCCTTTCGGGACTGGGAAACACGGCGACCAGTGGTCAACGCCTTCCCGATTGTTCTCGGCTGCCGCAACCAGGGTCACGCGGTCATTGTCGAAAAAGACCTTGAGAAACGTCCCGATCGAATACGGTGTTTCCCGCTCGAACAGCCTTTTCCCTCGTTCGATCCGAGGTACCACGTGACCACGTCGAAGGCCCTGCGCACTCCCCGTCCGACGCATGTGCCTCACCGCCTCCAAGGAGATCTCGGACACGTGCCACTGTTTGATCTCGAGCGCCAACTCTTCCAGCGCGCGCCGCTTGAAGTGCGTCTTGAACGGAATGTCAAACAGCTTGAGATAGGCTTGGTACAGATCGTTCTTTGTTGCGGCCATGGCCGTACGTTTCTCCACGCGGCAAGCTCAGGTGGCGAGCACCGAAAATCGCTTTCTCGCCAACAATGAGTTGTTTTAATCACTTTCTACAGAGCAGCCAACTGCGACGAGTCTGTCCGGCCCAGCCACCAACCAATACCACCTCGCGCTTCGCGCATATACACGCGCAAAGTAGCCGCGAAACTTTCTACTGCCGTCCTTATGCGACGAATGCAAAACCGGTAGCGCATATCTGAGAGGAGAAGCGGGGCCGGGGCGACGAACAGCGTCAATGTGAACTTGCCCCCGAAAGACTATCACTGCCTCTGCCGCGATCAGGAGAATGCAGCATTGAACGTGCCGGTGAACACCAAGTTTCGCATCGTTCCGAGGGAAGCCGAGCGCACTGGCGCGCTGCGAATCGAAGTCGACGCGCTCATCGACAACCAGTGGAAACCAATATCGTCGAACCTCGGCGCACGGTGTCGCGGTGGGCTTGGCGTTCTGGGCGCCATCGGCTTGACGGTATGTCCGTACACGCGAAACAGCCGAGCCCAATGAATGCGCGCCCAAGCAAACCTCCATGCCGATTAGGCAAGGTGGTAACTCGGCAATGAGTATGGCCAACTGATCACGGGCAACCCTCGGCTTGGCGAGAAGTGGTTTGCCTACCGCATCGCCCCCATGAACGGAAAACACGGTCTTGGCCAGATCGATCCCCACGGTAACAATGGACATGGACTTCCCCTCCTGTGGTCTTGATTGCGTTTCGACACGCCATCATGCACCTCGATGCCGACTTGCGGCTTCCGCCGCAGCCTCCGGACGGGGAAGTCCCTTCCATTCGATGATCCCCACTAGGCGTAGTGTGACGGTCAATTAATTTCGGACAGGCGGATAGGTTGCTTGCCGGATCGGTGGCGCCACGACTGCGCCGCAGCACCACGCATTCCAACACCTGCCTAAAACAGACTATGCCCACCAGCGGCGGGAAAAGTCCTCAA
Organism: Cupriavidus sp. GW821-FHT02F09; assembly: GCF_059421605.1. NCBI lineage: Bacteria > Pseudomonadati > Pseudomonadota > Betaproteobacteria > Burkholderiales > Burkholderiaceae > Cupriavidus > Cupriavidus sp. GW821-FHT02F09. The sequence continues at coordinate 27,284 of NZ_JBWKVH010000036.1, read as the reverse complement.
CCAACGCCTGCCCGCGCTCCACCAGGTCCGCTTTCTTGAAGGATCCCCTTGTGACCAACGCGGTGGCGAGATGCTCCGTCATCCGGAATTTGCTCGAGCTGTAGCCGTCCCGTTTGACGACCAGATCGTCATTCTTGATAGCACTGTTGATGCGCTTCTCCAGCAAGGTCAGGTTGCCGAGCAGGTTCTTGTACTCTTCGAAGTCCTCTTCGTCCTTGAATCCGAATGCCCTTGGCTTGAATTTCGGAGTCTGCGACAGGATATGCTCAATGGTCGGGTCGGCGTCCATGATCCTCCTCAACTCGTAGAGAGGATAGGTCTTCCCACGCAGTCTCTCGCAGTAATCGATGAAGAGCGTTCTGAGTAGGCCTGTCTGCTTGTAGTAGTCGTAGTTCGCGAGGTAGTCCTTGAACCGCTCGTCGCTGATCTCGTGCGCGTTGAACCACTGCAGATGGTTCTCAACGTCGACCAATGACAAAGTTTCGTGGTTCAGGCTGTAGGCAAACTCGGCGATGTGCTTCTTGCCGGCATACTCGCGGATCTTGAGGACCCTGACTTCGATTATCTCGACCATCCTTAGGACACTGATGTTCTTGGTCGGAAGCGCTTCCTCGAGGAAGGCATTCTTCTGCAACTGGGTAATCACCGGGTAATACACAGCGGAAAGCCCTAGGATAGAGAACAGCTTGTAGTAGTCCGCGTCGCTCCGCGTCTTACCTACGATTTCCGCGAACGCGCGCACATACTCGAGCAAGCTGCCCAGGTAACCGGAGATATAGGCATCCAGCGCTTCAAAGTCCCCGTTCCTCCGGTACTCGGCCAGCTGTGACTTTACGTTGTCTAGCACCTGCTGCGCGGTCGGGTCATAACTCTCGTCTGAGAAACAGATATGGTGATGGCGGAGCAGATCATCTTCACTGAATTGACGCGAACTGATGATGTTGATCTTCTGCTCCTCGCCGATCAGCTTGATATCGTCGTACAGCTCGAAGATCTCGCCGAACTTGTCGTTGATGGCATCATCGTAATTCTGTGACAGGTACTTGTTCGAGAAGTAAAATAAAAGGCTTTTCATCTTGTCCATCCTCGACAGGTCTCTGCCGCGGTCGTTCACGGTCTGGAAGATCCGGATGGCGTCAGATTCCCTCTCCTCGATGAATTCGAGGACCGACAGCGTCTCGATAGCCCTCAGAAGGTCCTCGGGATCGGGAACATGATGGTCCACGATACTCACCATTTCATGGTACGCGTCCATCATGTAGCGCTGGCTCTTGCTTTGCGGCTCCGCGGTTATATCGCCGTTCAGGATCTGCAGGTAGAACTTCCGGTCGCGCTCGAGCGGCGACAACTTGGGCCGGTCTTTCTGCTTAACATAGGACCGGCGCGTGAACTCGCGATCATCAGCGTCTGCTAGCTTCGCGGCAATCACGCTGATGAACATGACGATGGTGGTGAGTCGCTGCTGGCCGTCGACGACGTTGAACACATCCGGCTCATTCGTCTTCGCGAGCACCACGGTCCCGATATAGTGGCTGGACTTGGTTTCGAGCGCTTCCTTGATGTCCTCGAACAGTTCCCTGACGTTCTGCTTTTCCCAGGCGTAGCTCCGCTGGTACTTCGGGATCTCGAAGAACTTCCCGGCAAAGAGTTGATTGATTGTTTTCTGATTTGACACGACCATTCCCTTTCGTTACCTACCTGAAACCTGGAACCTGCTGATTGGCACGCCCGAAATATGCACTTCTATTGCGCCCAGGCCCAACTGCTCAATACGCGCCGGCCTTCTCAGATCCATCTGTATTGAAACTCTGTTTTTCGCTCGACGGCACTACTGTTCATGCTGCCGGTGGCCATCCGCTCACGGACTGCGCTCAACGTCGCCTCTTGTCCCTCTGATACCAACGCATTGTAAGCGGTCAATTTACCGCACGGAACTGATCGTCGTTCGCGAATAGGGGCGGGCATTCCCGCGCTGCAGCGATCATGGTTGATCGCTGTGACAAGCCTGGCGAGCATGGGGCGGACGTCTTTCTCATTCCTCCTTCGCTAGGGGGCTGCACCGAGACGCATGGGCTGCTGTCGGATAGTGTTTGCTTTGTTCCATCGAGATTGCATCTGCTCCTCTCCTAAGCCAAAGGCTGTCTTTTCCCTGCCGCGCCCATAGGCATTACAACGGAGTGCCCCAAACCTACGCCGCCCACGCAACCCCTACCGTCGGGTGCCTTTTCAGGCGCCCACTTCAATTTAGCACCGTGCACGCGCCGTCGTAGCTGACCATCGGCGGCCTGCGGCCAATGCCGCCACATACGATGTGGGACGATCTCGCCTAAAGAAGGCCAGAACGGCGCCGTAAACCAATGAGCGTCAAACTACGGGAAAATGATCAATGGGACTCTTTGGCAAGGTCACCGCCTTTGGCAGTGGACTGAAGGACAAGGTAGTTGCAGCAGCGGAGGAAGCCGAGCTCGGCACAAAGATCGGAAGCCTTAAGGGGAAGGCGGCCGACAAGGCCGCAGACTGCCTTTCCGCTGGTAAGGAGCACGCTGGGAGGCTGGTCGACGCGGGTATGGAGCGAGCCGGAAAACTGGTCGAGACAGCCAAGGACAAGCTGGAAGACGTCGATTTCGAGACATTGAAGCGCCGCGAGACTTACACCAACAAATTCACCGAGTACCGCGAGCTCAGCGCCGAGAAGATCTCAGGCTTCTATCGATCGACTTTCGAAGTCGACAAGACGACCTCAGAGATGATCGACGGCATTCGCGGGCGCCTTCCATCCAGGCCGAAGGACATCGACGACATCTTTGAACAGTGCAGGCGTGAGGCCTTTCAGCGCGCAATTTCGGCGTTTTGCTTGGCGCCGATCATGTCGGGCCTCGACAAGAAATTAGAAGACCGCTACGCAAACCTGTCGGTCGACTACCGAAGCTTCTCTGACAAGGAGAACGGCGGAATCAACGTTCGTGACGCGCAGGGCTTCGCGGAAAAGAAGGATGAGATCAAATTTGCGAAGGACCACTTCATTCTCCTGCAGAATGGGTACAACGGCGACGAGTGGTTCGACCCTCGAAACAAGGGCGAGGCGTCATTCACCCCACACAGCAGCGGTGGTGACAGCGTCGGCATGTACGACATCGAGCATGTCATCTCGGCCAAAGAGATCTACAACGACTGGCTGCTGCGACTGGGAACCAGCAACGATGAGATCGTTGATGCTATCAACTTTGATGACAACCTTATCTTTGCGAGCCGCCCACTGAACCAGTCAAAGGGAGCACAAGACCTGAAGGTCTACCTCGAAACCAACGGCATCCGTGATGCCGACGACCCGAATCTCATCCATATCGACGTTAACGGGAAAGATCTTGTTGTCAACGAGGCCGAGGCCCTTGAGAAGTACGAGAAGGCCCACAAGAAGCTCGATGAGATGCGGTTTGCCGCCGCAAAGGAGATTGGCATGACGGTCGCCAGTGCCGGCGCAAGAATGGCCGCCCAGCAGGTTGTTGGATTGATCGTTATGGAGACAATTGATATCTTCGTGGACGAAATCAAGGACATTGTTAAGAACGGTAAGTTCGTAGACGAGAACGGCCTGCTCGCCAATATCCAGCAGCGCAAACAGAACATCTCTGAGAAGCTCACCCAGCGGTTCGAGGAGCGACAGATCTGGGCGCGAGCGAAAGCTGCAGGAATTGAGGGTGGCGTCGCAGGTGCACTAAGCGCGATTCCTCAGATTCTCATCTCGCTAATCATCAAGATGCCGGCGTTCGTGCTCACAATCATCCGCGAATGCACGCTCTCGGTCGTCAGGTCCGTACGGGTGCTCCTGAGCGACGATGAGAACAAGTTCGAAAGCATCAAGGTCGTGATGCTTGGGACGGCGTCGGCGGTTCTCGGTGCCTACGTTGGAAACGTCATTTCCAAGGCTATCGCGCCGGTGCCGATGCTGAACCTGTTCAATGGTCAGGTAACCTCGGTGCTCAGCGGCGTCGTTGTTACCGCGGTCCCTCTTGGCGCCATCTACGTCTTTGACCAGAACAAGGCCAAGCTCACGTTCGCAGTCCTCGGACGGAAAGCGGCCTGACCCGCGGCAAGCGCGCTGAACCTCAAAGCCCTGGCGCGCGTGGTCCCGCAAATCGATCCCGTTCCGCTCGCGCAGCGTCTCGGCGGCCAGCGTTGGCGTAGCTGTCGCGGATCAGGCCGCGTGCCCGCGCCTCCACGCCTGGCGGGAGTTGGTTGTGGCCAGGCTGGCCCAGCGGCGGGATATCAGTCCCTGCGGGCCGTCCTGCCCTTACCGTTCTGGCAGCCACCGAAATTGCCAATCGATACTCTCCAGCCGCTCGGCGGCCAAACTGACCATCCACAACCGCCTGGACGGTCTTGAGACCCTTCAATCGCGCCTCAACTACATTGCGGAAATCGTAGAAGCCGTCTCGCAGTGGTCGAAAGATCGAGCTCGGCCGGTCTTCGCGCTGCTGAACGAGATCGAGTCCGATTTGCTGGTCATCATCGGTGGCGAGAGCAAGGATGGCAGGGAGGACTCGACCTACATCATGCACAGCTCCTGGCCAGCCAATTGCAGTGCCGCCGCAATGTTTGAAAGCCTACCGAAGAGGGTTGTCTCCGTAATGAACCGCGGCGTCGGCAGGGTTCTCCTAATGGACCCGGAGGCCGAGAAGTGGGTAGTCGGCTGGGGCTCTGCCATGCGGGATCTGGCATCTGTGTTTGCCGGGTCCACGAACCTCAAGCAATCAATGGGGAGAACGATTGCCCTCGATATCATGCTCACCAACATGCTGTCTTTCATCGCCTCCATGCGGCTAAACCCGATGATTGAGAAGTAGCGATGACCAAGCCCTCGCGGCTGGCCGGCTGTTTCGCGCTGACACTTTTAGTCTGTCCGGCGGCTGATGCGCGGGCAACTCCGAGCGATCGACTGGGTGGAGGCCAAGTACGTGCAATTCCCGCACACGGCCCGCCATCGGCTCGAACTCAGGAGTTTGCACGCCTGGCATCGACATCTTGCGCATGTATACTCGAGGGCGTGGGCGAGAGGGCGCGTGTTCGCCGAACCAGAGTAAGAAAGGGAGGGTTTTATGAAAAGCGAACTAATCGGCTATCCGAACAAGCGAATCGATGCCGCGTATCACCTGCGCAGCCCAGCGCCTGATGACGTGTGGAATCACCGCGACTATGAGACATGGCGCGCGGACATTTGGAAGCTGATTCAGGACTTCGCCAATGTGAAAGTCCAGACCGCCTTCTTAGCACGGCCACCCGAGTATGTTGTCGGTGATGATCTCAGTTGGTTGGATGAGATCATCGCCGACGTCCTTGATATAGACGTCGATTCCAAGACCCAGCTTGCGCAGCGGCTACGGGGGCGTTATCGCGCCATCCGAGCGGTGCACGGCACAAAAACCTCGGATCTTGATCCGTTCTATCGGGAAGGTCTGGAGCCGCTGGCACCCGAGCGATTCCACGCGCAGGCCAAAAGTGTATTCCTTAGCGGTGCCTTCCCAGAGTTGACTGAGGCTGATCTTCAGAGGGCCATTGATGCGGTTGGCTCGGATCTACGTGCGGGGCGCGTCTATTTCGAGGCCAATGAGGATAGTTTGATCGAATACTGTGGCCACTACATGCTCTACGGCAGTGAGTATCTGGTTGCGATCGCGGCGCATCTGAGCGGCCCCCGGGATTATCGACGCGTGCTCAAGGAGAGGGGGACGCCGACAGTCTTCGTTTGCGATGTGCCGCTCGACTACATCAGTGAAGACTCAATGCTTGAGTTCGCGGGCGAAGCCTTGGAATGCGTATTTCAGGAACTGCTGGATGGGAAGGAATTTGCGCGGGACGACGGGCGCGGGGCAGGGTTTTGCATCCGAATCCCACTGCCACCGGAGTGCCTGATAGGACACTACCATCCTCACGTTCGGTGGGATCCTCTCGGCGTGCGCTGAGGGCGCGCGTTGCTATCCAGGGGTAATCGTCCTTTTGCAGCAGATTGATACGGTCAGGCCTAAAAAGACGTTCTAGAACAATGACTTAGTGGTTCTTCGTTTCGCGCTGCACCGTCCATCCTTTGCGGATTGGTACGCAGTTAGCAGGCGCTGTCTCGCCAAAGTATGCCTGGCCGGCCTGCGAACCTGCTGTCGTAGCTGCCGCTGCGAAGGCACTGCCGTATTTCGGCCTCGAGCCACTGCGGTGTGCCAATCTGTGGCAGATTTTGCTCTGCGGCGTTTGATGTCGCAGTTATGCCATAGCCCGTCGGATTGTTGCGCCATTGCCTTGGATCAGCGCGTCAATGTGAGGCTCGACACCGAAGCTGAGGATCCCCCGGGAAGTTGATGTGCCCGGAATGCCCCGGCCCCATGCGGCGCAGCCAGGCGTCCTCGATGTCCGTGCCCCCCTTGCGCAGTCGCTCGACGACATCGTTCATGCGGTGGGTATTCCACGCCAGAACGATGTTGGTCAGAAGCGCATGCGCCCCCGAGATCGCCGTCATCTCATCGCCTCGCCAGCCGCGTTCGTGTGGTACCCGGCCAGCATGGATCGCGCGCTGCAACTGGTGCACCGACTCCCCTCGGCTGAGCAACGTGTGGATTTCGCGGCGGAAGTCTTCAATGGTCACGTAGTCGCACAGGAAGATGCTACGCAACAGCCGGCCGAGATGCTCGGCAGCTTTGTGCGCCTTGTTTGTCCGGGCGGCGCTGCCCAACCGTTGCATGGCGAGCTCAGCGCTAATGCGGCCGATACGGATCGATGCCAGCACCCGTAGGAAATCGTCCCAACCCCGGCGTATGGCTCTCAAGGACAAGCGCTTCGTGGTGACACGCTCAATACTTTCCGGCACTTTGAACTCTGCAGGCAGGTACAGCTTGCGCTCTGCCAGATCGCGCAGCCGCGGGCATAGATCGAAACTCAGGCCCTTGGCCATGGCCATCGCGGCGTTCGTGTAACCGTGCGTTTCCACTGCCAGTAACGACAGGCGGATACGGTCCTCGCTGCGGTTGTGCTGCTCCACGCCCTCGATCGCAACCCCTGCCTGACGCTCGTTCAAGACGATCGGTTGGTCATAGACGATGCCCCACTTTCGAGCACGTGGGTGTAGATGCCGGCCGCGTAGGTGCGTCGACGTGGATCAACACGAGCGATCCACAGATGTCGTGAAACGGCCAGTGACATCATGTCGGCCGATGCCTTCTTTCCGGTACCCCAGTGCGTGGCTAATGGGATCTTTCCTTGAAATTCAGCCACCACCTCGTTGGCCCTGCCCGTGGACTGCGGACGGATTCCATGCAGTGCTGCAGCGTGGCCGCCGGCACTGCGCGGTTGACCGCTGCGAGCATTTGCGCCTCGTAGGCGGAAAATGCATGCCGTGCCATGTCGGTGATCTGGCGTTGGCCGGGAATGAGGCGGCAGCGATCGTAGAGCCATCGCTGGGTGGTGGTGATAAGTTCATCCACGTGTGCCGCTGCGGCGGCTTGCACGCGGAGCATTTCCAGCAAAGCGGCCTGGCTGGTGACATCGAACGGCTTGATGCCAAGGTGCTCCTTGACCCATTCCTGATGCTCGTACAACGTCGGGCGTCGTTGGTACAGCGTCTTCAGGCTGGCGATCGACAGCAACGGCGCGGAGAAAGCTTCGCACACGTACTGAAGGAGATTGCGCGGAACGGCAGAAAACCGGTCCAACGGCCGACCGAAGGCCCGGAGGCAAACGAGCTGTAGGCCGACCGCGGCGCATCTTTCTGGCCGAAACCGCTCCCGTATTGCCGCGATGTCAGCACTAGTGAGCTGAAAAAATTGCCGCAGGTCAAATTCTGCCAAGCGGGTCTTCCCTGCCAACGTAGCGATACGCAAATGCCGACATCTACACTTTTCGGGGTGTCGTTCCGAACAAAACTGTACGACAAGTGCTCGGATGGCCACAATAAGGTCAGGCGAATGGTCTGCAACCCACACCCTCGGGGCTGACTATAACCGTATCAATCTGCAGGAAAAGGACGATTACCCCGGATAGAGCCGCCCCGGATTTCGAGGAGGCTCGACTATTTGGGGGGAAAGATATGCAGCCGCACCGTGAGCGGTATGTGCAATCGGGGCTGGCCGGCATCGAACCCGACGTGCCGCGCGGTGCGCCGCCGTTGACGGTGGAGACGGCCCGTTTGGTGGAACTGACTCAGGCAAAGCCAGAGGCGGCCACACACTGGAGTACGCGCAAGCTGGCCGCCGAGTTTGGCGTGAGCGCCAGCACCGTCGTGCGCCATTGGTGACGCACGACTGCAAACGCAATGGCATCCCCACACTGTTTGACGCGCTCAAGATGCTGCATTGAGCCGCGTCTGGCTTAGGTCGAGAACAATGCGAAAGCGTATTGGGGCCGGCTTTCACGAAAAGTCCCCAATCATGGCGTGGAGGGCAGCTATGCCGTTCGCCTGCAGTCCGCCGATCGTTAGCCGGACGTCCTCCGTTGACGACGAGGACCGAACAGTGCTCAACTCACTAGTCGCGATGACCGCGCCCGACGCAACGCGCCTTGATGACTTCGGCAAAAAGCCCTCCCCGGTCGCCGAGCACGCTCTCACGCGGCGGACCCGCAAATTTCACTCTCATTCCTGACAGCCGTTTGCGTGGGTTAGCGTGCCATTCTCCTGTCACCCCCCATGAACGTCCGGTCGAGTCAGAGCCGGAGATGGAGATGGAGATGGAGATGGAGCCGGGAGCGGCGCGGGCGCACCAATCCCATGAGTGCCCTGCGTGGGAACAGCGCTCACAGCGCCACCCTCGAACCGTCCAATTATATCGGTGACAAAATTTTCCGAAAATCCGGCCAGAAACGACCAAAACAAAAGCTTGGCATAGTCAGAGTGTCCTCCAGACGCATGTTGCATTGCGAGTGAAAGTATCCCTTTGGCTGGAGAATCGTCCGGCGCAAACTTTGGAAACAGAGCACTTTCAAGCAAGCCGGACAAAAATAGAATAAACAGAAGTAAAGCAAGGACCCCACCAACAACCGGCGCAAGCCAAATATAAATGTTTGATTTGACAAGCAGATCTAAGTCGCTCAGCGTTAGGGATTTCAATCGTCGCTGAAGGCTTACAAAGCCGCCAATGGCGCCAAAAGCGAAGACAAAGAACGGCACTGTTGAGCCCGTTAGAGCACCATCCAGAACGCTCTTCTCACCTGAAAATCCGTGGAAGGTTACCCATCCAGCGAGTAAGAGACAAAAGGTGAGAAGCATCAGTAAAGCAAAAAACAAGCGCCTTGTGATCAGGACGAGCTGTGTTGTCGCTATCGTTGTTTCTGTCTGGACTACGCCGGTCATTCTTTGCCCCTCCTCAACTCCCCTAATGGGAACGAAATCAACCATCTGGGCGTACGTCGCCCAAGGAAAGGACGGCGTCGTCGTGTACAGAGATGTCATAGGTAGCGGTAATGAGCATCTCCTCAGGGTTAAATATAGGCGCTGCCTGAGAAAGCGGGACATCAGATATCTGATCCGATCGAAATTGCAGCGGGTTGAATAAACTCTTCGCTTCGCGGCATAAGCCAGGACTATTTTCGCTTTTTACGACGCGGTCGAGCCGCATCAGCCGCAGCGACAAGCTCGTCCGGAACCAGATCTGGGAACAGTTCTTGGAAGTCCTGTAGCCAGCGCTGACCTGCAGCGTGATTGGCGCACCGTTGCCGATGGCACAAATCCGCAAGCTTCTTTGCGTCTTTACCTTCGGGTGCACATCCCTTCCGCCTGATCGCACTGTCGACCCAGCTTCGCAGGGTCATGGCGCCAATGCCGCCGCTAAATTTCCCAATGCGTTGCTCTCGGCTACCCGGTCCGTTGTTGACGTACGACCAGAATTCGCTATCGTGGTCTACCCAAACTAGCGCACCTCGCTCCGCCACCTTAAGCGGGCCCAGAACGCTTTTACAGAAGGAGTACTGCCTCCCCGCGGGAGCCGAGGCGTCATAGTATTCCGGAAACACAAAATCTGACACCAGAACCTCATTCAGTGGGTAGTGCGCGCCTTGGACAGGATCGCAGATTTCCTTCAGAAACTGCACCGGCTCACCACGAAACGTGCCACCAACGAGGGTGTTGAAGCTGGGATCAACGAGCATTTCCAGCACTTCGTGGCTTACTGTGATGCTCCATTCACCGTCGTCACTGACGAAGGCGCATGGCTGATTCTTGCTATCCTGGGTAAGATGAACGCCCATCTGGCCATTGGGGTGATTTGTAACGATCGTTACCCGGTGATAGACGGATGGCACGTCTGTCGGGTTCGGATACGCAGTAACGGAAGCCGCAATGGACCATCCAGCCTGCACAGCATGCTCGAGAACCTGTCGCTGCACAGCCCCAGCGACCTTGGCAAGTTGTTCGAAATTGACTCTCGGCGAGAGCGACACCAGCGCGATATGGTTCATTTTTTAAGCCCGAGAATAGATTTGCGGGAAAGGAACAGAATTCCCTACTGCAATTGCCGCCTCATTCGCTTCCGATGCGGTCTTGAGGAACTCGCTGTATGCCGTGTCCTTTTCTGCTAGCTTAGTCGGATTGTTTGCATCACTCGCCAGTTCGTTCAATTTTACTGTGTACTTAGCAAACGCCGCTTCCGCATCAACTAATTTCTCGCCCGCAGTGACGATTGCCTTCCGGGAAGCCATGGCAGAACTCTTAGCAGCTTCGGCTTTCGCCTTATCTCTTGCTTCTCGCGCTGATGGGTCAATTTGAGCCACCAACTCTTCCTTGAGTTTCGGCGCGACCGCATCGACAGTCGGCGCGAAGAACTCCGCCACCTTGTTCGCGGGACGCAGCTCCTTAATCGCGCTTGATATAAAGAAGTCGCCGGAACGGGTTCCGGTAGGGTATATGTTCTCCTCGAGGCATTTCATTGCACCGCGGGCATCTTTCACATATGTTTTTGCCGCACAGTATTTAATCCATAGTGCGTCACCTTGAGCCTTGTCACTGGCTTTCTGGTATTCGGTCTTGGCGTTCTCATACCTTTGCTTAGCCTGAACGAGCCTTACTGGGCATGCATCATCGAAAACCTTTTGCGCATCAGGCTTTGACTTGTTAGACAGGAAAAGCTCATTGCAATACGTTTCGGCTGCTTCGTTTATTTTTTTTGGACTCACTGCATCGGGATTTTTAGGGGACGGGAGGTCAACAGCCTGCCTTAGTAGAAGCGCAGTGTTTGCCCGCTTCTTTGCTTCCGCCAGCGTGCCATCAGTAGCGGGCCGGGTCGCGAACCAGCCGTGCAATCCCCCTAGCGCCTCGCCATTGCAAGTTCTACCGATCTTCACGTCTACGCAGGTCATTTTTCCGGCGCCCTCGGAGATTCCCAAGAACTCGAATTCCGTGCTGGCGAATGGTAAGTTCGTTGACCAGTCTGTGAACGTCAATGCAATTTTGTAGTTTCGTGTCGAGGGCCCGAAAAACCCATTTTTGGAAACAAATTTTCCGACATAGATGGCTCGCGGCTGAAATGCAAAGTTTTTTCTATCATCCCCAAGAATTATGGATGCTTCAAAATAAAGCTCAGGAGGCGACTCGAGGCTTAGTTGAGCATTTAGGTCGCTCGGGTCAGGGTTGTATCTGAATTTGGCCATAATCCGCTGCAACACAGGATCATCTCCCGTAGACGTCTTCGCTGTTGGCGTGCCAGTGAGTTTGCCCCTTACCACGATCAGGCAGTGAATGTCTTCGTTTAGGACTATGTCGCCCGGTGCGCCGATTTCATAGAACTGCGTCTGCAAGGGCGTCGGCGGTTCGACATCGAAGTCCTTCTCTTTTGCGGCTTCCTTGACGGAACCCGTGACTTTGTCGAGAACAGCCTGTACCAATGGCGACACGGCCGCAGATACTAGCGGAACCAAGAATGGAGCCAACGCCCCTCGTGGAGGCGGCGGAGGAGACGGCGACGTTGCAGGGCAGTCCTTCTGGGTAAATATATGGGTCTCGATCTGACCCGCATTACTCTGGAGTGCAAACGCCAACAAGCTTATAAGTACGCCCATCCGAATCATGTTTCTCTCCCTGGTAAGCGACCGATTCTTCTTATGCCGTTATCCTTTCTCTCATCACCCCGCGCCTATCGAGACCGTAATAGGGGTTGAGCCTTGTGCTATTGTCGTGGTTACAATTGCCACGACTCGAAAACCAAACTCCGTCAGTGCTTGCACCGCCTGGACGGAGGGCGTGGGCTTGCCGGCAACTTCCTTGAGAAACGGTGTGATCGTTTCGGCACCGATGTTGCCCACCCGCTTCACCTCGCGCGTCAGGTAGCTCGCTTGCTGCGCTGGTGTTCCCTCGAGCGATTTCTTCTGTGCGTCGAACCTGCAAAGTCTGGCACGTCCCTCTTGCGCGCTGATGCCCTTCTTAAGGTCGCACTTTGCGGCCCAAGCCGTGGAGCTTCCCGCAAGCACCAGCACCAGCACCAGTGCGATGCCATCGATCCGTTCTATGCTCTGGATACGTGTCATGTCCGCCCCCCGCTACTTGTTTGTTGAAATGGACTCTTCTCTCGGTTAACAAGTGGATCTCGCACCCGACGAGAACATAGTCACCGAACTCAATTCTCATAGGTCCGACAGTTATTCTGACGGCTTCGTCCATGAAGCCAGTCCCTACGAAAGGAGGGCGGCAGGCATCTCCATACACGGAAAGGTACAACTGCCGAAAGACGAGATGCGCCGCTCACTCGGATCGATTGGCCCGCCTTTGGCAGTAGACCGTCTGATATTTACCAGACAGGCCGAGCCCAAGGGCGTTTTGCATATCGAGGCAATCGCTGTGGTGCCGTTGGCATCTCCGGTTCTCACATCTTCATTCTCTGAACCTTGCGTTCTCCCTTAGTCTCCTCCGCACCTATGGGACGAATGCAAATCCAGTAGCGCATATCAGAGGGGAGAAGCGGGGCCGGGGCGACGAACACCGTCGTGCGCAATCCCACTCGGCACAGCAGGTGCCGTGATTTCCCGCGAAGCATGATGAAATATGCACGGCAGCTAGCAGATTGTCGACGCAAACGGAAAGCCGCTTGGTACCGGTGATGCCGACCAGCTGATCTCGTCGCCTGTGGTCAGCTCGACGAGCAAGCGGAGTTCTACCGCAGTTGTCCGTGACTCGCCGGGCAACGCGATATTCAGTTGCCAGAAAGTGGGAACAAGAATGGCCGGTTTCGCGGCTACTCTGCGCGTGTATATGCTCAAGCGCGAGGTGGTATTGGTCGGAGGCTGGGCCGGACAGACCGGTCGCGGTTTGTTGCGTTATGAAAGTTACTATAACTGCTCACGTCGGGTGAGAAAGCGATTTTCGGTGCTCGCCACCTGAGCTTGCTGCAAGCTGACATTGAATTCCTCATTTTTTACTCATAAAATGAGGTTGTTCTTGTTTGGAGTACGGCAATGTCACGAGTAGTCAAGGATGCCAACAGGGCGGCGCGCGGAACGACGCGGGTACAGCTTGATTTGTCCGCGGAGCGTGTAGAGCAGCTGGACCGGCTAGCGAAAGAGGCCGGGTTTTCGACGCGAAAGGATCTTTTTAACAATGCGCTTTCGTTGTTGCAATGGGCGGTCAAGGAAGCGCGGCGAGGTAGGGCCATCGCGTCAGTCGATGAGAAAGCTGAGCGATTTACCGAGCTGAATATGCCGTTTCTGAGCGAACTCAGCCATCAAACGGCCACTCAATCCACCAAGCCATGACCAGCGGCCCGGCAACGCCGGGCGCTGGCGGCGAGTCCGGGCAACCGGATGATCCAGCACCAAAGTCCGATCAACGACTCCCCAGGCGCGCGTGGGGACAGAGAGATGTCGAGACCGTCATCCCCGACGAATTCGTAGAGGATACCGAAGAGACAGAGATATCCGATGACGATGCACTCCGATCCGAGGATCCAGATCGGCCGGCGCGTGACATACTCGAGCCCGGAAGCTGGTGGAAGATCAATGCGGCACCACCTGATGCGTTTATAGACCTCATAGGCGATCGGGAAACTCCTCCCGAGTCCCGCTATCTGCGCGCCGAGGCCCCTGAATCCGTCAAGCCGGGGGAGCGCTTTGCCATCGGCGCGCAGTTGCTGTGTGGCCGGCCTGCTGAGGGGATGGGTGTCGACCTACGCCCTTTTCTCGTGCCCGTCGAGGGCAGGCAAGTGGCGATCGATTTGCACGTAGCAGGTGGCCTGACGGTCCTGTCCGATTCTACGGGCCGTTTGACCATTTATCCGGCCCAGGATTCGGATCCAGTCCGATTCGAGCTGGAATCTAAGGCCGACGGGCCTGCCACGATCACCTTGCGAGCATTCGCGCTGCCGTCAGACTTCCTCGGTCAGCTCCAGTTCACTCTGCCAGTGACCGCCGCTGTCAGTGGTTCGCATCGGGTCGAGGAAAGTGCAGCGTTGCAGCTGCCTCCATCGACGGAGCGTAGCGCCACCCTGGAGGTCGATGTCGATGCCAGTCAGCGGTTGTTATCGTTTCGGTTGCGCGGTCCAGGCGAAATCGGTGTGCAGCGTCCAGTGACTGTGCCACTTGGCCAAGCGGTGGATGAGATTGCATTGGGCTTGCAGCGCAAGCTGGATCAGATCGCGAAGGGGACAGCTTGGCCCGTGAGGGCGGTGGAGATCCTGTTGCAGAGCACGGGAGCCGACTTGTGGGATCGACTCCTGCCGAAGTCGATCAAGGATCTTCTGCTGCGGAATCTGCCACACCTGGATTCGCTGGTGATCATTGGTGCAGACGATCCTATTCCTTGGGAGTTGTTGTTCCCGGTATCGCCTGGCCGTCCGCCGACCTTTCTCAGTGACGAGATCCTCGTGTCGCGTTGGGCCTTTGGCGCGTTGGCGCCCCGGACAAAAATTAGCGCAGGGGAAAACTGCTATGTATTGCCCGCCTCTGCTCCGCCGGCGGCGTTGACCGAGATCGAGCAAATCGAAGCCATGCTCGGGGCCGGAAAGCGGATTGGCACCCTTGACGCACTGTTGGACGAAATTCAGAGTCCCTCGTTTGGCCTACTACATTTTGCCGCGCACAACATTGTTGCCGGCGATCTGCCAGCGTCCGCGTGGGTAAAACTTGATCAGCCTTTTCAGCAAGGGATGCTCGGTCCGCAATTCGCGAACCGCTTCGAAAACGCCGCACCGCTTGTCTTTATGAATGCGTGCAACTCAGGCGCCACGTCCCCGCTATGGGTCGGATCCACGGGCTGGGCTGGTCGCTTCCTAGCTGCGGGTGCAGGTGCTTTCGTGGGAAGCTTGTGGCAGGTACGTGCTGGCCCCGCGCGAGACTTCGCCAGCGGCTTCTACGCCGAGCTGAAGAATGGTAAGACCTTGGGCGAGGCCTTCCAAGAAGCTCGCCGCCAGGTTAGCAAGGCGGGTGATCCGACTCGCTTGGGATACACATTGTTTGGAAACACAGTCGCGACAATTGCCACGATCGTAGACGGAGGGAAGAAACCATGAGTGAGCCCGTTCTTGTTGTCCACGGCGTGGCCAACCACGATGCTGCGCAGTTCGCCAAGAGCGTCGCACAGTTGCAGGCCAAGCTCGGTGACCGGTATCAACTAATCGAGGTCTTCTGGGGAGACTTGGGCGGTATCAGCAACGGTTTGCGGGAGACTTTGCCAACGCTCTTTCCGAAGGAGGAGACGACCCGAGGAGAGCAGGAGTCAGAGGGCGAGGCATTCTTCAGCTTGCTGCAAGCGCAGCGTCAAACCTTGATGGGCGTCGAGCTCACACGTGCCGCCCAGGATGGGGTAGTCGAAGCGATCTATCACGCCGTCTTGCAGTCAACAGGCACCGTCGTCCCCGTAGGCGGCGAATTGACTCGCGGCGGTGCCGACGACTTGTATCAGTCTTTGTCGGAAGTGCTTCCCTCAACCAAGTACCTCAAGACGCTGCAGGACCCCGAATTGCAGCAAGCAGTAGGCAAGCTCCTCGCAGATTTCCTCAGTGCAGAAGCGCCAGGTGATACCTTTGGTATTGCACCGGGGGAGATCGCCACGCGAGGCTGGCTCGACGACAGCAAGACGGCTATCAAAGGCGTCATAGGGAAGATTGATGACTTGATCGGGAAGGTCGCAGCTAACCTGGCAGGCAGCGCCAATCAATGGATTCGGGGTTCCTTGGCCGAGCCAATTGCATTGACCTTTGGTGATGTCGTTGCCTATCACCAGCGGCGCGGCGAGATCCATACCAGGCTTTTCGCGGCCCTTGATCAGCAAGCTCCAGGATTTGGCACAGTAGACAAGCCGATCACTGTGCTCGCCCATAGCCTTGGGGGACTAGTCGCCTTTGACGCAGCGCTGGGCAGCGATGTCTTGGTCGGCGATGCCCGCCGTAGAATCCATATCAAGCGTTGGATCACCTTCGGTAGCCAGCCCGCGTTCTTTCACGTCCTGGCACCGCGCGAAGGCATCTCGCGCTATGAACCGGGCCAGCCGGTCGGATTGCCGCCGAGCATTGGCGCGTGGGCCAACTTATGGCATCCGCTGGACGTGTTGGCGTTCTCCGCAGGTTCTGTTTTTCGTCTGGCCGACGGCAGTATCCCGGAAGACGTGCGAATCGATACGCCGGCGTCGGAGATCATCGAAAGCAAGGGATGGATGCACTCGGCGTATTGGACGAGTCCGAGACTCTTGGAAGCCCTCGGCTAAATGAATGCGCCTGGCCCCAGCGCTTCTTGATCTCTGCGCGACATGGGAGGAGATGAGGAAATTTATGCGTGCACACGGGATTCCTGTCCAAGCCGGTGCCGCGTTTGCCTAATGTCTACAGGCCGGCTTGTCACGTGCAATGGACCCCTCAAGCGTGGAGAAACGTACGGCCATGGCCGCAACAAAGAACGATCTGTACCAAGCCTATCTCAAGCTGTTTGACATTCCGTTCAAGACGCACTTCAAGCGTCGCGCGCTGGAAGAGTTGGCGCTCGAGATCAAACAATGGCACGTGTCCGAGATCTCCTTGGAGGCGGTGAGGCACATGCGTCAGACGGGGAGTGCTCAGGGCCTTCGACGTGGTCACGTGGTACCTCGGATCGAACGAGGGAAAAGGCTGTTCGAGCGGGAAACACCATATTCGATCGGGACCTTTCTCAAGGTCTTTTTCGACAATGACCACGTGACCCTGGTTGCGGCATCCGAGAACAATCGGGAAGGGGTTGACCACTGGTCGCCGCGTTTCCCAGTCCCAAAAGGACGTTTTGTTCAGAATGGCAGCTATCGGGTGTCCGCCAAAGCCGAAGACGTAGAATGGGCGACCAAGGAGTTGGATACGTCAGCGCACGATTAATTTGTCCCTGCGCCACTATCGAGAACCTACGCGCAGGGATAGAACCCAGATGAGGAGCAGCAGGGAAATCGCTTGGGATGCAACGAACCCCGAGACTGGCTTCAGGAACGCCGTCGTGCCATTGCTGTCTGACCTGGAATGGGAGACGGACAAGATCTGCGGCTTCGTCTGCCCGGATCAGTACATTGGTCAGGTGACCGACAGCGGGAGCAGTTTCCACTATGCGGCATCGGCCGCACGGCCCTAGCGCCGCATATTGATGCTCGACTTGCCGTCCGCCGGTAGCGCGTTGAGCGGCCGACGCAGCGTCTTTCTCGTGACGTCGGCCCAGCGCCGGCCCTAGTCGGCCAGTTCCTGCCGCGATTGGCCCTGCGCCTGGCTCTCGGCATCTAGCTCCTCGCCCAGCCGCTTGCCGGCCGTCCGTCGCGCTCCTGCTCGGCGCGCACCCGTTCCAGATCCGCCTCCAGTCGCGGCATAGGCTCCAGGCGCAACCGCGCCTTGGCCAGCTCGGTCCGCGCCGCCTCGGCCGCATCTCGCTCGCTGAGGTTGACCTACGTCGCGACTGGCGTGGCGAATTTCTCGCCCGCGACACGCTAGACTATGGGGCGAGTAGGACCGAAGGGCCCACTAGGCTCGTCTGCAACTCGGTGGCCAGGCGCCAGATCTTGCTTTCGAGTTCCCGGGAATGAGGGAAGTCGCCATCCCGGGCATCGCGCTGCAGGTATCCTCTGAATAAGGTGACAGCGGCGGTTGCGGCTACGAGGCCGCGACCCGTTTTCGACTTGTTCCCGCAACGATGGCGGTCGCTCTCCCCAGGGATGCTGGCAAACGACCAATGTCCATTCGCGAGAGCGCGCCACCGCGGGGTCCCCCGTGCGCCTGGTCGTGACCGCGGGACGAGGAACTTGGACGGGGGACGTGGGGCGTACTCAGGGCATAATGTCAGCCTCTTTGAATGCTCTGCGTTATGGCGCTCGTAATTTCCGGCACCTTTGTCGACCTTTCCCACCTAGCTGGCGGCACATATTCCGTCGACGTGCCATTGCGGGGCAACCAGGTCAAGAAAATGACCGTGGAGCTGGCCTATACCAACCACTGCTACTCGCGGGGGCCGCTCGTCGGCGAGGCGGTACCGACCGGCTTTGTGGTGATGGACGGCGCGAAGGCACGGATCTTTGATTGGCGTCGATATCACCTTTCGAAGAATCTGCCTCACGTGATGGCCAGCTTGTTCAGTGGTGACGCGACGGTGCGAGCTACGCACCACCACAATTTCGTCCAAATCGAACTGGTCGAGGAGCTTGCTGACAGTATAAAAAGAGAGGTGAACTATTATATCTTCTTGCGCATCCGAAAGCACGACGTCCCCAATGAACCGAAGCTAATGAAGATTCGCGTCGAAACAGCATTCCCAGAAGATCTGCTCTACTACGACAAGCCTGAACTCGGGAAGCCGTATAGTTTGAAGAAGATTCTGCAGTGCTACTAGGAGGGGCGAGACTACTGGCGCCCCGATCCAGGCAGCAACTCGAAAAAGAAGGGGAAGAACAAGCGCTGATGCACCGGCCCGCCAAAAGCAAACGCCCCCTGCGATGAGGGGGCGTTTAGGAAGAGGTCGCGGGGCTTCTCTTGGGTATCCCACTCCAGGTGGGACCTCGACCCGTGCCGAGGCGGCGCTTAGCTTTTGAGACTGGACACCCCGCTAGCTGCTAAGCCTTTCCGATTCCTCCCGGAACCGGACCTCCTACTGGCTGTTGGCTCGCACCGAAGCGGCAGGAGGATTTGGTTTGCTCAAATATTAGCATGACATCCCATTGCATAACAGTGACATCTACTCAGTAGATGGAGGCCATACCTCAAGCAAGCAAAAAAGGCCTTATGCGACGCCTTCCGAAGGTCCGAAATAGGCAATCGTGCTCTTGGAATGCACCGACTGCAAGGAACGACGAAGATCGCATATGCTGCGTGATACACATAGATGCCGCATACACCACATGGATCGGTCGGAGGCGAAAAAACAAACGGATACCGTTGCCTCGTCTGAGAGGGCGCAGCTGCCACAATGCGGGAGCAACCGTCAGCCGGTGGACCGGCTCCGCGGCGGAGCCGATCCCTACTTGAGTTGACCCGGCGACGGGCCCCTCAGAAAGCCATGCCCATCTTGGGGTAATCGTCCTTTTCATACAAAAAATGACGGTAGCAGGGTTCGCAGGCACCTGTAGCAAGGCTTTTCGCCACAATGAGTCTCGCGTGATCGGTGTAATTGTAAGTCCTTGATAGATCAAAACTTTCCGTCACGAACCGCCAGAAAATGCACGGAAAGTACGATGACCCCAGATCGGACAGGCTCAGCCCATGCTGGGCCATCTGGATGCGGATCCAGGTGATCGCTTCCGCGCGCTCGATTTCGATCGACATGATGAATAGATTTGAGAAGGCGCAGGATCCAGCGTCGCGCCGTCGTTCTGGAACATTGAGGTTGTTCCGGGGATTGCTGCTTTGGAAATCCGCACGGGCGGGAGGACAAGGTGGCCTCTCTGCTTGAATTTTAATGAAATCCACAGATCGCGCGGTGGACAAATCCTCGCCCCCTCCCCTTCCCCTCCTCAGGCCGGCCCCGCCTTGAACTTCAATTTGGTCTTGGTCGCTGGCGCTTGGCGCCTGGTCGTTGCCAAGCGGCGCGACGCGGTGGCTTCGGCTTGTGCGCGCTCGGCCCGCCGCAGCGCCACCCCCAGCTCGGTCCGCAGGCGCTCGTGCGCCACCTGCCCCTCTGCCAGTTCCTGCTGCGCCGCCGCCAGTTGCCGCTTGAGCGTATCGCGCTCGGCCTGCTGCCGCGCCCGTTCCTCGGCACCGGCCACGGCGGCGTCCTGCGCCCGCGCCTGCACCGCCGCCAGCTCAGCGCGCAGGTCCGCCGCCGCCTGCTCGGCCTGCCAGATCGACTGCACGGCGTCGGCCGCGATTTGCTTGAGCGCCTCCGGGAGCCCGGGGTGGTCGATGGTCACGCGCATCTTGCCACGCAGGTCTTGCCAGAACTGCGCCAGCACCTCGGTGGGCGTGCCCATGCTGCCCTTGCGCACCAGGCCGTAGAGCTTGTTGGCGGTGGGCGTGATGCCGTACCTGAAGAACAACAGGGCGCAGACCTCGCGGTAGAGCGCGCGGGTCTCGGGGAACTGCGCACGCAGCGCGGCCACGTCGGCGGCGAGCTGAGCCTCTGGGGCGGCGTCGCCAGGCGTGGGCGGCGGGTGATCGAGCGGGCTGGCGGTCAGAGGGTCGGCCGCGATTCGCGAATATGTGAAGCTTAAGATATTCGCGATTACCCAGACCGGCAGATTAGGCGAAGCGCCATGTAGACGACTGCGACACCGGCGTGCTCAGGCGGGATCGCGCGAGATGAGTTGTGTCGCAATGGTTCGCATAATGTCCTGAACTTTTCCTACGACCATGGTGGCCGGCAAGGAGAAGATCATGATTCAGTCTGAACTGGCGCGCGGCAAGGAGGGCTCCACGACGCTTGTGCTGTCAGTTACGCGCGCAGCCGAATTTCTCAGCGAGTTTGACGCGTATCTGGGCGCCGTCAAGGGCCTGGCGGAGGGCACCCGCCGAACGTATAGCCGGTTTGTCCAAGGCTTCCTGGACGGGTGGTGTGGCGACAGTCCACCGAATTGGCAAGACCTGGCAATCGAGGATCTCCGCGCATATCTGCGTCACGAACTTTCGAGTAAGAGGCGCCGACCATCGAACTCACCGATCGTCGCGCTGCGCGCGATGCTGCGTTTTCTCGCCGTCAGGGGACTGGTGCCGCCCGGTATCGAGGAAACGCTGCCACGAATCCGGCGATGGCGTCACGCGACGCTTCCAGCGAGCCTGTCGAGCGACGACGTGGATCGGCTCATCAAATGCGTGACCGACGCTCCCACGTTTCAGCCGCGGCGGAACATGGCAATCATGCTGCTGCTCGCGAGGACCGGAATGCGGGCCGCTGAAGTCGTGCACCTCAGTCTGGATGACGTGGACTGGGCCGGCGGCATCATTCATATCCGAGGGGCCAAGTCTCGTCGTGACCGAGACTTGCCGCTCTTCCGCGACGTCGGACGCGCATTGCTCGCATACATCAAACGGGAGCGTCCTCCATCGGATCTTCCTGCAAACGGTAACGCCAGCGCAACCATTCACAGACTCGAGCGCAATTTCCAAGATCGTCCGGCGCGCCTTGAATCGTGCAGATATCGCTCCCGCACGCGGTGCGGCACATCTCTTACGCCATGCCGCGGCAACAAACATGCTGACACGCGGCACGAGCTTCAAGAACATCGCCGACGTGTTGGGTCATAAGTCCCTGCAGTCCACCGCCACCTATGCGAAGCTCGACTTGCCTTCGCTATCGCGCATCGCCATGCCGTGGCCGGGAGACAGATCATGAACGGTGAGGAACTTCAAGATCTGCTGAGCCGCTACGTCGAACACCGCGAATTGCTGGGTTATCGGCATACCCATGGCGGAATGCTCGCACGTTTCGTTCAAGACTATGCCATCAAGCACCCGGGCGAATCGATCAAGGTTAATGATGTACTCGAATGGGTCACGCGGGTTCAACGTGCGCCGCCAACCCAGTCCGCTATCCTCAGTGCCCTGCGTGGATTTCTGCGCTTCGTAAAGGCTGTCGATCCGGCAACCTCAGTTCCCGACAGCTATCTGCTGCCATCCCCACATCGCAATCCCCCATACATCCTGAGCGCAGAACAACTGCAATCAATCCTGCATGCAGCAACGACTGCGCGACCGCGAGGCGGCCTGCGCGCCGACGCCTACGTCGCGGTACTGGGGCTGCTAGCCAGCTCTGGGCTACGCATCAGCGAAGCATTACACCTCAAGGAAGCCGACGTGCACTCGAAATGGAGCGCAACAATACGGTGCGATCTCGCAATGCCAGATTGGCGGCCGTTCGCTCGTTCTTTCGCTGGGTCGCCATATCCAGGCCCGATTTCGCCGGCTTGGCCACGTCCGTCCTGGCGATCCCCACCAAACGTACCGATCGTCGTCTGATCTGCGCGTTGTCGCGGCCTGAGATTCAGGCGATTCTTGGCGCGCCTGACCTCTCGACGCCGTGCGGACGACGTGATCATGCGATGCTGCTGACGATGTATAACACCGGCGCACGAGTTTCAGAGATTACAACAATGGTGTGCAGCCAGGTAGAGCTCGGCGGTCGCAGCAGCTTCGTGCATCTACACGGCAAAGGTCGCAAGGAGCGATGTGTGCCACTCTGGGCCAGGACGGCTGATGCGATCAGGAAATGGATGCGCGAGCGGAGTGCGATGCCAACGTCGCTGTTGTTCACCAACTACCGCGGCGAGAAGCTGACCCGCAACGGCGTCGATTGCATCCTGAAGAAGGCGATTGCCGTCGCAGTGCATACCTGTCCGGCCCTATCGAAAAAGCACATCTCGCCTCACGTCATAAGGCACGCGACGGCGACGCATCTGTTGCAGGCTGGCGTCGACATCAGTGTCATCGCATTGTGGCTGGGCCATGAAAGCATCGACACGACTCACATCTACATGGAGTCAAATCTTGCGCACAAGGAAGAGGCGCTAGGTCGCCTGCAGCCTGCCGGGCAGCGGACGCCGCGTTTTCACGCAACCGACAAGGTCATGGCGTTCCTCGAAACCCTCTGATTATGCGCACCGCAACGGCCAGGGATTCGTGCTCCAGACAGCTCCCTGGCCGTTGGTTCGCCTAATCTGCAGGTGTGGGTAATCGCCAATATGTGAAGCTTAAGATATTCGCGAATCCCGGCCAGCCCTCGACCAGGCCTTGCGTCAGGGGGCCATGGACCCACCCGTAGTCGATGCCAGCGTAGACCGACTGTCCAGTGGCGCCGAGGGGGGCCTGCAATTCGTTGCGCCAGAACAGGCCCCTGTCGCCGGCCAACAGCGACTCGCCGTCGAACCCACGCACGGTATAGCGGCTGCCGATCGTCAGGGCGTCAATGTAGTAGAGCCGATCGTTGGTGAACTGGCCGTGCAAGGTCGTGACATAGCGCAGGGGCTGACCGACGAGCTTGAACGGTACCGACAGGTTCGCATTGAGCACTGCCATGCGATACCGCCAGGTCGGGCCGCCCTCTGCGGCAAGGGTGTCGGCCTGCGCTCCGAAACCGCCCACGCCGTGACGAACCATCAGGCTCGCATCGAGCTGGGCGAGGCCGAAGTAGTGCCGATCCGTGATGCCAACCTCCACGATCGTATTGTTGCGCCGCTGCTGCGCGATCTCGGTATCCTCGATGAAACTTTGTCCAAAGCGCCGGGACAGGCAGAACTGCACGCCGAATACGTCGTTCTGGCTGCGGCTGAGCACACGGTGCAGTTTCGCATCTACCGTCTGCGCGTTGCCGCTGGAGACAAAGGTCTGGTTAACGCCAGCAATGTGCTGGTAGTAGGTGTTCGAGTAGGCGGACAGCATAGCGGTCCAGTAACCCCATGGCACGGAATAGAAGCCATTCCAGCCGTGCGTACCGTGTTGGCGGTCACCGAACCCCAGGTCCTGGGTGTAGCCGATGTTGAAGGCGTCATGCCGGGATAAAGCCGGAAATGACACATAAGCCCAAAAGTAATAAAGAACGGCGTCTTTATGGGGGGTAGCCGCAAATTCGCGAAAGACCCGCCACCTCTCCGCTAACAGACTGCTGAAGTACTCACCATGGAAGCGGCGAGAAAACGTCGCGCAGACGGCGTGGTGATATCCACCGCACTGTGAAGATTGGCGGCACGGGCGTATCCGGCTTCCAGTGCGAGGGCGTCAGCGGCAGGCCACCTTGGACCAGGTTTTGATCGAGCGCGTGGCGCGCCAGGGACGGACCTTGCCCGGCTTGGCTCCTTTGCCGACAGATGCACCCAGCGCTCGCCGCGCGCGCCGATCTCGATTCCGCCAAGCGTCACGCCCACAAGTTCGCCGGCACGCAGCCCGGTGACGCACCCAAAGTCCAACAGGAACCCGCAGTCGCTGCGGGCTATTCGCCGCCAGCTCGCCGAGTTCGCGCGGCGGCTCATGGGCGAACCGGCGAGCAAAAGGCCCTGCGGAGTGATCGAGGGCATGGCCGTGATCCCCGTGCAGGGCGCGCTGGTGCAGAAGCTGGGTACCTTTCGGCCCTCCGAGGGTGCCTACGAAGCCGACGCACGGGCGCAACTAGAAACGTAACCCCAAGCTTGTGCACATGCGTGCGCAAGGGTTTCCCCTATCCGTGCAGTATCAAAAAATAGACTAGAATCAAATTTGATACCCTTCCAAGAAATAGTGACGGCACCTGATATGGGCCATACGCCCCCGAAGCGCCTCGCTATTCCAATTGCGACGTAGCGATCACCGATGGAGTGAAACCAATGAAGCGCCACATTTGTTCTCTGTTTTCCGCCGCTACGACGACTGGCGCTTTGCTACTTGTTCCAGCGCCAGTCGCAGTAGCTAGTGCAGGTTATCCAGATCGCCCGATTACGATGGTTGTGCCTTATGCGGCAGGTGGTAGCAATGACCTGGTAGCCCGAGTCCTTAGTCAAAGGCTCGGGAAGGAGTTGGGTGTATCTGTTGTAGTGGAAAATGTGGCAGGCGCCAGTGGCACCATCGGTGCCACAAAGACCGTCAATGCCAAGGCTGACGGGTACACCCTCCTGCTAGGGTCCAACAGCGAAATCTCGATCGCGAAGCTGACGAACCCTTCGGTCAGATATGACGGTCAGCGCGATCTTGTTCCTGTTCGGATGGTGGGCTCACAGCCGATGGTGCTCGTAACGGGCCCACATTCGGGCATCAAGGGCATGGATGGCCTGCTGGCTCTGGCTAATACGAAGAAGCCGCTGAGCTATGGCACGTCTGGCATTGGAACGCCGCTTCACCTATCGGGCGAACTGATCCGTGCGGCCAGCAAGATCGATATGACGCACATCCCCTATAAGGGGGGCGCACCAGCCATTTCGGATCTAGTGGCTAATCAGATCGAGCTGAGTGTGCTGGTGCTGTCCACAGCTTTGCCATTCATTAACTCCGGTAAGTTGCAAGCCATTGGCGTGACTTCGTCCCACCGCTCACCTGCGGCACCCAATATCCCTGCGCTGGCAGAGAACAAAGCATTTGCCTCAGTGAACATGCGCCTTTGGTTCGGAGTGTTTGCACCGAAGGGCACTTCAAAGGAGGTGACGGACAAGCTCTCCATGGCGCTTAGCAAAGCGCTCTCGGCGCCAGAGGTGAAAAGCAAGCTGTCCGAATCTGGCGTTGATCTTGATACCTTGGATGGCCCGGCGTTCGGCGCGTTTATCGCGAAGGAGACCGAAACGTATCGAAAGATTGTTGCTGACGCCAAGATTAAGGAATAAGCGCCCTGCGTCCTATCGTAGTGCTCCAAATTTTTCACCGTCTCATACCCGTGATGAGTATCAGTTCCCTCCGGCCGCTAGTCTTACTATGTCATAAAAAATAGTGCATTATATGTGCTTCTAATTCAAGGTGGAAGTGCATGAGTACAAGCGACCGATTTGCGGAGTATATGAACTACTTGGCAGAGGGATTGGGGCATGCCGATCGCCGGCGCGGCTTGGAGAGCTATTGCACTGGGCTGATGCTGCCGCTGTCGCGCAAGAGCGTCGAACCGATGGCGGCACGGGTTGACCCACTGCATGCCAGTGCCCGGCATCAGTCTCTGCACCACTTCGTCTCTGAATCCGATTGGTCGGATGCGGCATTGATGGGGCGCGTCCGGGAATGGGTGCAGCCTTTGCTGCAAGCTCAAAGCGGTCGTTATTGGATCATTGACGACACGGGCTTTCCGAAGAAAGGCAAACATTCAGTGGGTGTGGCGCGCCAATATTGCGGCCAGCTTGGCAAACAGGACAACTGCCAGGTGGCAGTCAGCCTGTCACTGGCTACAGAGCAAGGCAGCCTTCCGATTGCTTATCAGCTTTATCTCCCCAAGGAATGGGCCGACGATGCGACTTGCCGCCAGAAGGCCGGCGTGCCAGACGATATCGCGTTCGCCACCAAGCCGGAGATTGCCTTGGCGCAAGTGCGCGAGGCGATCGCAGCCGCCGTGCCTGCCGGAGTCGTGCTGGCCGACGCTGCGTATGGCGATGAAACCGGCTTTCGCGAAACCCTGACCGAGTTGGGTCTGCTTTACGCGGTCGGGATTCGTTCCACGACGACAGTATGGCCGCCGGGCGTCTCGCCACTGCCGGCCGAACCGGCGAGCGGTCCGGGCAGGCCACCGAAGTTGCTGCGTCGCGCACCGGGCCATGAGCCGGTTTCCGTGAAGACCCCGGCGATGACTTTACCCTCGAGGGCTTACCAAGTGGTGGCTTGGCGGGAAGGCACCAATATGGCCCTTTCATCGCGATTTGCGGCCGTGCGGGTTCGTCCGGCGCATAGGGACTATTGGCGCAGCACCTTGCGTGACGAAGAGTGATTGCTGGTCGAGTGGCTGGAGGGCGAAACGGAGCCAACCAAATACTTCTTGTCCACAGCACCAGCCGATGCCCTGA
Organism: Cupriavidus sp. GW821-FHT02F09; assembly: GCF_059421605.1. NCBI lineage: Bacteria > Pseudomonadati > Pseudomonadota > Betaproteobacteria > Burkholderiales > Burkholderiaceae > Cupriavidus > Cupriavidus sp. GW821-FHT02F09. The sequence continues at coordinate 469 of NZ_JBWKVH010000036.1, read as the reverse complement.
TAGAGCAACTGGTATTCGTGACCAAAATGCGTTGGCGTATTGAGCGCGATTACCAAGACTTGAAGCAAGAGCTCGGCCTTGGTCATTACGAAGGGCGAGGCTGGCGCGGATTCCACCATCACGCGACGCTGAGCATCGCAGCCTATGGCTTCCTGATGGCCGAACGACTCACTGCCGAGAAGTCAGAAGGCAGTAAAGAAACTTCTTCGACCGCCAAGTCCCTGCGCTTCCCGCGGATCACATCCCCCGTGGCAGCCCTGCGCGCGCAGCGACACGTGGCGAATTCGATCACAACACTCCGTCATCACCTTAGCTTCTACCTGATGCGCAGCCTTGGGCTTTGCCCATGCTGCGCATCAATCGATGGTCGATTCAACTTATGACACAGTAGAACTTCTATGGGGCGTTGGAAGTCAAGCACCTATTGCTGTGTTTTCCGTTCAACAGTTATCTCCTGTTGAGACGCGCT
>NZ_JBWKVH010000035.1:0-80377 GCF_059421605.1 Cupriavidus sp. GW821-FHT02F09 | reverse complement strand
CGCGCCTTTTTTGCCTACTTTTTTGGCAAGACAAAAAAGTAGGTCGCCGCCCCGCAGGGGTGGTGAAACTGCAGTTGCCTTTGACTCTCAGCTTTTGACTTTGAAGTTAAGCAGTTGCACATACAGTTGCACTCACAGCCCCCCAAGTTACCGCAAAATCACACCCCTCCGTACTAACCCTAATCCCCCCATCCCCCTTCATCCCACTGACAGGCTTTCGACAGCGTTTGATATCAAACTGAAAGCCATTTGACAGCGTAATGACAGCCCCCCCGGCGCAAACTTGCCGCCGTTAGCAGCACCCCCAAAGACCAAGCCCAGCCAAGGCTATTTCCCAGAAAAAGGGGAAGCCGCCCCCATCTGGCGCCCGATCAAAATCAAGCCACCGGAACCAACCGGCGGCAACTGCGAGAGACACCAGCAACATGTCAAGCTCCCCCTCCCAGCAACACGGGTTCCGCACCGTGTTCCGCGTTGTCAGCGGCAACTTCCTGGAAATGTACGACTTCATGGTGTACGGCTTCTACGCCGCCGCCATCGCCAAGACGTTCTTCCCCAGCGGCAACGAGTTCGCCTCGCTGATGCTCTCGCTCGCGACCTTCGGCGCGGGCTTCCTGATGCGTCCGCTTGGCGCCATCATCCTGGGCGCGTACATCGATCACCACGGCCGCCGCAAGGGCCTGATCATGACGCTGGTCCTGATGGCGCTCGGCACCCTTCTGATCGCCTGCGTGCCGGGCTATGCGTCGATCGGCGTGGCCGCACCGTTGCTGGTGCTGGCGGGCCGGCTGCTGCAGGGCTTCTCCGCCGGCGTTGAGCTGGGCGGCGTGTCGGTGTACCTGGCGGAAATCGCCAAGCCCGGCAAGAAAGGCTTCTACGTGGCCTGGCAATCAGCCAGCCAGCAAGTGGCGGTGATCTTTGCCGGCCTGCTTGGCGTGGTGCTGCACTCGATGCTGTCGCCGGAGGAAATGGGCGAATGGGGCTGGCGCATTCCGTTCCTGATCGGCTGCCTGATCGTGCCGTTCCTCTTCCTGATCCGCCGCTCGCTGGAAGAAACCGAAGAGTTCAAGACCCGTAAGCATCGCCCCAGCATCAGCGAGATCTATCGCTCGATGATGGAGAACTGGCGCATCATCGTGGCCGGTTGCATGATGGTTGTGATGACAACGGTGTCGTTCTACATGATCACCGCGTACACGCCGACCTTCGGCAAGACCGTGCTCAAGCTCGATGACGTCGACAACCTGATCGTCACCATGTGCGTGGGGCTGTCCAACTTCATCTGGCTGCCGCTGATGGGCGCCTTGTCGGACCGCGTGGGCCGCAAGCCGCTGCTGGTGATCTTCACCATCCTCACATTGCTCACGGCCTATCCGGCGGTGTCCTGGCTGGTGGCGGAGCCGTCGTTCAGCCGCCTGCTGATGGTCGAGTTGTGGCTGTCCTTCCTGTACGGCAGCTACAACGGCGCGATGGTGGTGACCCTGACCGAAGTGATGCCGCCCGCGGTGCGCACGGCGGGCTTCTCGCTGGCGTATAGCCTGGCCACGGCCCTGTTCGGCGGCTTCACGCCGGCCATCTCGACCTACCTGATCCACAGCACCGGCAACAAGGCCGCGCCTGGCCTGTGGCTGATGTTTGCCGCTGCATGCGGGCTGATCGCCACGCTGGTGATTTTCCGCGGCGGACGGCAGCATGCCTACGTCGAGCCCGCGGCCAAGGCTGCCTGAGGTTCACGAGGGCGGCCCTGCTGGGGTAGACTCGCAGCTCCGGCAGGGCGGCTGCGAACACCGCGGCTGACATCGCGCGGCAATATGACGGCGCCAACATCACTAATCGGCGCCCGCGCGCGGCCGGCAACGCGGCTCCCCGCGCTTGGCTATCGGGCTCTTTGAGAATATCAATTAGCCCCGCCCTCCGGGGATGACGCATAATCCATGTTCGTTGCGCGGCAGCCTGGCCTTATCCGTTGCGGATGGCCCGGCTTGCGGCGCGAGCGTCTCTCTTCAACCGTATCCAGGAGCAGTCTATGAAGACCGTTGGTGACAAGATCGAAGCCTTCCACGTCGTCGGTGTCAAGCCGGGTTTCAACAACCACGAAGAGAACGGCCAGTCGGCCTTTGAAGACATCACCGAAAAGTCGTTCGAAGGCAAGTGGAAGATCATTTACTTCTACCCGAAGGACTTCACCTTCGTGTGCCCGACCGAAATCGTTGCTTTCGCCAAGCTCAACGGCGACTTCGCCGACCGCGACGCGATCGTGCTGGGCGGCTCGACCGACAACGAATTCGTGAAGCTGGCATGGCGCCGTGAGCACAAGGACCTGAACAAGCTGGACCAATGGCAATTCGCCGACGTGACCGGCTCGCTGATCGACCAGCTGGGCGTGCGTGACCAGGCTGCCGGCGTCGCACTGCGCGCTACCTTCGTCGTCGATCCGGACAATGTCATCCAGCACGTGTCGGTGAACAACCTGAACGTCGGCCGTAACCCGGACGAAGTGCTGCGTATCCTCGACGGCCTGCAAACCGACGAGCTGTGCCCGTGCAACCGCGCTGTTGGCGGTGCCACGCTGTAAGCTGTCGACCAGCTGACATGCTGCACAAACTGCCGGTGAGAGATTGCCGGCGATTTGTGACGATCTGCGCGCCGGGCTTTGGCCCGCGCCTCAAAACCCGCCATGGCGGGTTTTTTGAGACCTCACCGATAGGAGATTTGTATGGAATTCCTCAGCACGATTAAAGGCCTTATTCCTGACTACGCCAAGGATATCCGCCTGAACCTCGACGGCACCATCGCCCGCTCCTCGCTCGAGGGCAACGATGCGGTGGCCGTGGCGCTGGCCGCGGCGTTTGCTGCCAAGAGCCGCGTGATCGTCGACGCGATCCGCAACGCGGGTGTGCTCTCGCCCGAGGAAACCAATGCCGTGCTCACCGCCTCCGCGCTGATGGGCATGAACAATGTCTGGTATCCGTTCGTGGAAATGGCCGACGACCAGGATCTCGCGACGCAACCGGCCGGCCTGCGCATGAATGCATATGCCACGCACGGCGGCGTGGACAAGCGCCGCTTCGAGATGTACGCGCTGGCCGCGTCCATCGTCGGCAAATGCCATTTCTGCATCAAGTCGCACTATGCGCTGCTCAAGAACGAGCAAGGCATGACCGCGCAGCAACTGCGCGACGTGGGCCGCATTGCCGCCGTGGTCGTGGCAGCTGCCAACGTCATCGCGGCGGAATAAGGCCGTATCGAGGCCTTGCGGGTGGCACGCGCCGGCCCGGCACGGCCCGGCATGGTGCTTCCGGTACTTCCCCGAAAGCCCCGCGGCGCAAGGCCGGCGGGGCTTGCCCAGCATGCCGCGCGCGTCAGCGCAAGCCTGTTGCCCACGCGCCAAGTCGGTAATTCACTGACTGCATTTGTGCACCGAAGGGCCTACAATCCAGCAAGGTCACAGCCTTTGCCCCCTCTGCCATGAGCACCCTTCCTTCGCATACCTCCCCCCGCTTTCACTACCGCCTCGCCACCGTGCAGGACTGGGGCGACATTGCCGCCGTGACCCAGCAAGCCTATGGCCAATATGAGCTGGAGATCATGGAGGACTGCCGCGAGTCCTTCCAGCAAGGCATGAAAGCCGTGCTGGCCGCGTCGACTTCGGAAATGGAATGGTGGGTGGCGGAAACCGATCACGGCATCAGCGGCGCGGTGTTGTTCTGCCACCCCGGCGCCACGTTGCAGGCGCTGGACGGCAGCACCATCACGCTCGCCTTGCCGGAAGCCCGGCTGCTCGCGGTCAGCCCGCAGGCACGCGGACTGGGCCTTGGCCGCACGCTGATGCAGGTCTGCATCCAGCGCGCGCGCGATATTGGCGCCGGCGCGCTGCTGGTGCGCACCATGCCGGAAATGAAATCCGCCAACCAGCTGTGCCAGCAGATGGGTTTTGTCAAACGCACCGAAGCCGGTGCGCGCTCGGGCCCGATGGCCCGGCTGATCGACTACCTCTACGCGCTCCCGCCCGAAAACGCTAGCGCAACCGGAACGGCCGCAAGAAGCTGAGCGCCCACAGCGCCCAGCCCTGCAACAACTCCGCACCAGCCCCGCATCAATCCTGCGGGGAGACGATCGTGCCGCGCCAGATCAGCACCACAGCTTGCGCAACGATACCTTCCTGACGCCCCTCGAAGCCCAGCTTCTCATTGGTCTTGGCCTTGACGTTGCAGCTGGCGGCGGCCAAGCCCAGGTCCTCCGCCAGGTTCGCCACCATGGCGCCGATATGCGGCGCCAGCTTCGGCGCCTGCGCGATCACCGTCGCATCCACGTTACCGATTTCATAGCCTGCCTCGCGCACGCGCCGCGCGGCCTCGCGCAGCAGCACACGGCTGTCCGCTCCAGCAAAGCGCGGATCGGTGTCGGGAAAGTGGCGGCCAATGTCGCCCAGGCCGGCCGCGCCGAACAGCGCATCGGTGATGGCGTGGAGCAGCGCGTCCGCATCGGAATGGCCCAGCAGGCCGCGGTCATGGGGAATGTCCACGCCGCCCAGGATGAGCTTGCGGCCCGGCACCAGCGCGTGCACGTCATAGCCTTGGCCGACGCGGATATCGAATGGGGTCATGGGAGCAATTCTCCTTCAGGATCGGAACGGGGGATGGATAGGAATGGATAGGGATCGGTGGGGATGGCTGGTAATGCACGAGGATGACGGTCAGGGCTTGCCAGCACCCTCGCCCAGCAGCAACTCGGCCAGCGCGAAATCCTCGGGGTAGGTCACTTTGAAATTGCGCAGCGAGCCATTGACCAGGCGCGGATGCAGACCCAGCCGCTCGATCGCGCTGGCCTCGTCGGTCACCACGGCGCCCGCGGCCAGCGCTTCCTGCAGCGCCTGTCGCAAAACACCCAGGCGGAACATCTGCGGGGTCTGCGCCTGCCACAAGCCCTCGCGCGAGACCGTCGCGCCGATGCGCACCACCGCCGCCGACTGCCCGCCGGGGGGCGCATCGGCGCGCTTGAGCGTATCGGGCACCGGCACCGCCAGGATGCCGCCGATGGCTGCGTCGGGGCCGTCTTCGTCTGCGCCGTCGCCCTCCACCGCGCGTACCAGCGCGTGGATCATGGCGGGCGTCAGGCCCGGGCGGGCCGCATCATGCACCAGCACCCAGTCGCGGTCCGTGGCGCCGAGTTGCGCCAGGTGATGCAGGCCAGCCAGCACCGAGGCATGGCGCGTATCGCCACCCACGAAGGCAGTGTCAAAACGCAGGCCGGCAAACGCCGCCACGCCGAAGCGGGACTCCAGCGGCATATCGTCGGGCGCCAGCACCAGCGCGGTGGCGCTGATGGCATCGCAGGCGGCAAAAGCGGCGAGCGCGTACCAGATCATCGGCCGGCCGGCCACGGTCTGGTATTGCTTGGGCAGGCTGCCGCCCGCGCGGCTGCCGGTACCGGCACAGGGGATGAGGGCAAATCGGCGAGCAGACACGGATAGCGTGAGGGACAAGGTGAGCGCCATGCCAGGAGCATGGCGCAAGGCTTCGGGGCCCCTGCCATGGCAGGGGAGCGGGAAGCGCGGCATTGAAAACGCGGATTCGGAGCGCATTCTATAATACGGCCTTCGCTCGCGGACATGCGGGCGTCGATCAGCGCGAGCGCCCGCCGGGCGCCGCATGCTTCGCCCACTCCCCGCCCGCGATGCCGGCGGGGTGTCGCTGTTGCATCGCCGCGCTCTTTTAGCCCCGCAACGCCTGAAAGCCGTCAACAAGCCAGCCCGTACCCGATGCCTGAAGCCAATCGCCCCGCCCCCTTCGCCAACCTCCCCTTGGTCAAGGCCGGCCAGCGCTATACCGTGTCCGGCCTGCCCGGCTCCGCCGACGCCCTGGCGCTGGCCGCCTACGCCAGCCAGCACCGCGAGCGTGTGCCGATGCTGGCAGTGGTGTGCGCCAACGCGGTCGACGCGCAGCGGCTGGCCGAGGAAATCCCCTGGTTCGCGCCGGGCCTGCGGGTGCGCCTGCTGCCCGACTGGGAAACCTTGCCCTACGACAGCTTCTCGCCGCACCAGGATCTGGTTTCGGAGCGGCTCGCCACGCTGCACGACATCCAGGGCGGCCAGTGCGACATCATGCTGGTGCCGGCGCAGACCGCGCTCTACCGGCTGGCGCCGCCCGCCTTCCTGGCGGCCTACACCTTCTTCTTCAAGCAGGGCGAGAAGCTGGACGAAGCCGCGCTCAAGGCGCAGTTCACGCTGGCCGGCTATGAGCATGTCAGCGCCGTGATGCGTCCCGGCGAGTACAGCGTGCGCGGCGGCCTGATCGACCTGTTCCCGATGGGCTCGCCGCTGCCGTACCGGATCGACCTGTTCGGCGACGAGATCGAAACCATCCGCGCCTTCGATCCCGACACGCAGCGCAGCCTGTACCCCGTGAAGGAAGTGCGCTTGCTGCCGGGCCGCGAGTTCCCGCTCGACGACGCCGCGCGCACCGCGTTTCGCGGCCGCTGGCGCGAACTGTTCGAAGGCGACCCGAGCAAGTCGACGATCTACAAGGACATTGGCAATGGCGTGCCGTCGGCCGGCATCGAGTACTACCTGCCATTGTTCTTTGAAAGCTCGGCCACCGTCTTCGAATACCTGCCCGCCAACAGCCAGCTCGCCTTTGCCGGCGATGTGCCGGACGCCATCCACCGCTTCTGGGCCGACACCACGCAGCGCTACAACTTCATGCGCCATGACCGCGAGCGGCCGCTGCTGCCCCCCGCCGCGCTGTTCCTTTCGGAAGAGCAGTTCTTCGCAGGTGCAAAGCCGCTGGCGCGGCTCGTGCTGCAAGGCACCGCTACCGGCGACACCGTGCCGCTGGCTGAGTCCCTGCCCGATGTCTCGGTCAACCGGCGCGCGGAAGACCCGCTAGTCAACCTGGAAGCGTTGCTGCTGAAAAAAGACCGGCGCGTGCTGATGTGCGCGGATTCCGCCGGACGGCGCGAAACGTTGCTGCAGCTGTTCGGCGAAAGCAGGCTGCGCCCGCAGCCGATCGATGATTACGCCGCCTTCCTGGCGGGAGATTCGCATTTCTCCATCGTGGTGGCGCCGCTGCAAAGCGGCTTTGCCGTGCCCGGCGCGCAAGGCATCGAGCCGCTGGCCTTTGTCACCGAGGCCGAGCTGTATGCCGGCACCGCGCGCCGCACGGGCCGGCGCAAGCAGGAACAGGCCAGCGCCGTCGACTCGATGGTGCGCGACCTGGCCGAGCTCAAGATCGGCGATCCGGTCGTGCACAGCGAGCACGGCATTGGCCGCTACCAGGGCCTGGTCTCGCTGGACCTGGGCCAGGGCGAGGAGGAATTCCTGCACCTGGACTACGAGAAAGGCAGCAAGCTGTACGTGCCGGTGCACCAGTTGCATGTAATCTCGCGCTACTCCGGCGCCGATCCGGACACCGCGCCGCTGCACTCGCTGGGCTCCGGCCAATGGGACCGCGCGAAACGCAAAGCCGCGCAGCAGATCCGCGATACGGCCGCCGAGCTGCTCAACCTGTACGCGCGCCGCGCCTTGCGCCAGGGCCATGCCTTCGAGCTCACGCCCAGGGACTACGAGAAGTTTGCCGAGAGCTTCGGCTTCGAGGAAACGCCGGACCAGGCCGCAGCCATCGCCGCGGTGATCGCCGACATGACCTCGGGCAAGCCAATGGACCGGCTGGTGTGCGGCGACGTGGGCTTCGGCAAGACCGAAGTCGCATTGCGCGCCGCCTTCGTCGCGGTCATGGGCGGCAAGCAGGTGGCCATCCTGGCGCCCACCACGCTGCTGGCCGAGCAGCATTTCCAGAATCTGTCCGACCGCTTCGCCGAATGGCCGGTGCGCATCGTGGAGTTGTCGCGCTTCAAGACCAAGAAGGAGATCGACGGCGCCATCAAGCAGATCAACGACGGCACCGCCGACATCGTGATCGGCACCCACAAGATGCTGTCGGACGACGTCAAGTTCCAGCGCCTGGGGCTGGTCGTCATCGATGAGGAACACCGCTTTGGCGTGCGCCAGAAGGAAATGCTCAAGACCCTGCGCGCCGAGGTCGACGTGCTCACGCTGACCGCCACGCCGATTCCCCGCACGCTGGGCATGGCGCTCGAAGGCCTGCGCGACTTCTCCGTGATTGCCACCGCGCCGCAAAAGCGCCTGGCCATCAAGACCTTCGTGCGCCGCGAGGAAGACGGCGTGGTGCGCGAGGCCATCCTGCGCGAGCTCAAGCGCGGCGGCCAGGTCTACTTCCTGCACAACGAGGTCGACACCATCGAGAACAAGCGCGCCAAGCTCGCCGAGCTGGTGCCGGAAGCGCGCATCGCGGTGGCGCACGGCCAGATGCACGAGCGCGAGCTGGAGCGCGTAATGCGTGACTTCGTGGCACGCCGCGACAACATCCTGCTGTGCACCACCATCATCGAGACCGGCATCGACGTGCCGACCGCCAACACCATCCTGATCCACCGCTCCGACAAATTCGGCCTGGCGCAGCTGCACCAGTTGCGCGGCCGCGTCGGGCGCTCGCACCACCAGGCCTATGCCTACATGCTGGTGCACGATGTCGAAGGCCTGAGCAAGCTGGCGCAGCGCCGGCTCGAAGCCATCCAGCAAATGGAAGAACTGGGCTCGGGCTTCTACCTGGCCATGCACGACCTGGAAATCCGCGGCGCGGGCGAAGTGCTGGGCGACAAGCAATCGGGCGAGATCCACGAGATCGGCTTCCAGCTCTACACCGACATGCTCAACGCCGCCGTCAAGTCGCTCAAGGCCGGCAAGGAACCGGACCTGATGGCGCCGCTGGCCGTGACCACCGAAATCAACCTGGGCACCCCGGCCCTGCTGCCCAGCGACTATTGCACCGATGTGCACGAGCGCCTCTCGCTGTACAAGCGCCTGGCCAATTGCGAGACGGCCGAGCGCGTGGACGATATCCAGGAAGAGCTGATCGACCGCTTCGGCCGCCTGCCGCCGCAGGCGCAAGCGCTGATCGAGACGCACCGCCTGCGCATCGCGGCGGTGCCGCTGGGCGTGCGCAAGATCGACGCCAGCGACGCGGCCATCAGCATGCAGTTCCTGCCCAACCCGCCGATCGACGCCATGAAGATCATCGAGCTGGTGCAGAAGAACCGCCATATCAAGCTGGCAGGACAGGACAAGCTGCGCATCGAGGCCAAGATGCCGGATGTGGCAGTGCGCGCGCAGACCATCAAGCACACCCTGCGCCAACTGGCCTGAATGGTCTGAATGGTCTGAATGGCCTGATCATTGCTCCACAGTACCCCGTTTGCGGCGCGCCGCCGCCGCGGCGGGCCACGATGGTGCACCGTGCATGGACCGACGAGCCAGCACGGTGTAGCATCATTTACTTAACACGTTACCCAAAGCCAACCGCCATGCAAGCCGATACCCTCAGCAAGCCTGCCGATGCCGCAACCCGCGGCAGCGCGCTCGACTGGACCCAGCGCCTGGTCAGCTACGACACCACCAGCCGCCACTCCAACCTCGGCCTGATCGAAGCCGTGCGCGATCATTTCCTGGCCAAGGGCCTGCGTCCCCACCTGAGCTACAACCCGCAGGGCGACAAGGCCAACCTGTTCGTCACCGTGCCCGCCGCCAACGGCAGCACCGATGGCGGCATCGTGCTGTCGGGCCATACCGACGTGGTGCCGGTGGACGGCCAGAACTGGACCACCGACCCGTTCAAGCCGGTGATCCGCGATGGCCGCCTGTACGGGCGCGGCACCTGCGACATGAAGGGCTTCATCGGCACCAGCCTGGCGCTGCTGCCCACGCTGCTTGAGGCCAGGCTGCGTGAGCCGGTGCACTATGCGCTGTCCTTCGACGAAGAGATCGGCTGCATGGGTGCCCCCTACCTGCTGGCGGAACTGCGCGAACGCGGCGTGACCCCGGGCGGCTGCATCGTCGGCGAGCCCACCAGCATGCGCGTGATCGTCGCGCACAAGGGCATCAACGCCTACCGCTGCTGCGTCAAGGGCCAGGCCGCGCATTCGTCGCTCACGCCCAAGGGCGTCAACGCCATCGAGTACGCCGCCCGCCTGATCTGCCATATCCGCGACATCGCCGACGAGTTCAAGGCCAACGGCCCTTACGACCGCGACTTCGATGTGCCCTTCACCACGGCCCAGACCGGCACCATCCACGGCGGCATCGCGCTCAACACCATTCCGGCGCTGTGCGAGTTCGTGTTCGAATTCCGCAACCTGCCGGGCGTCGATCCGGAAGCCATCTTTGCCCGCATCCAGGGCTACGCCAACGACGTGCTGCTGCCGAAAATGCGCGCCGAGCATGCCGACGCGGGCCTGACCATCAACAAGATCGCCGCCGCGCCCTCGCTCGACGTGGCCGAGCAGGCCGCCATCACGCAACTGGTGCGCGCGCTGACCGCCGACCGCGACGTCAACAAGGTCGCCTACGGCACCGAGGCCGGCCTGTTCCAGCGCGCCGGCATCCCGGCCGTGGTGTGCGGCCCCGGCGATATCGAGCAGGCCCACAAGCCCGACGAGTTCGTCGCACTGGACCAGCTCGCCGCCTGCGAAGCCTTCCTGCACAAGGTGGTCGACAGCCTGCGCGTGAACTAAGCCGTTTTCCTCGTTTTCCTCGTTTTCCGTTGTAGCCGGCCCGCTAAACCTGCGGGCCGGTGGTTGCGTCATGTCCAAAAAATAACCCGGAGACACCATGACAGCAGTATCGGCAAGCGGTAGCAGCAACAGCGGCGCGGCAGCATCGGCAGCGCCCGCCTCGCGCCATCCCTGGCGCGCGGTGATCTCAGCCTCGATCGGCAATGCGCTGGAGTGGTTCGACCTGGTCGTCTACGGCTTTTTTGCCGTCACCATCTCCGCGCTGTTCTTTCCCAACCACGATGAAAACACCTCGCTGCTGCTGACACTGGGCACCTTCGGCGTGTCGTTCTTCATGCGGCCGCTGGGCGCGGTCGTGATCGGCGTCTATGCCGACCGCAAAGGCCGGCGCGCCGCGCTGACGCTCTCCATCCTGCTGATGATGGTGGGCACGCTGATCATCGCGCTACTACCCACCTATGCCGCGATCGGCGTCATGGCGCCCATCGGCATCGTGGCAGCGCGCATGATCCAGGGCTTCTCGGCTGGCGGCGAATTCGGCAGCGCCACCGCCTTCCTGGCCGAGCACGCGCCCAACCGGCGCGGTTTCTACTCCAGCTTCCAGGTCGCCAGCCAAGGCCTGACCACCCTGCTTGCCGCGGGCTTTGGCGCGGTGCTCACCACCACGCTCACGCCCGACCAGATGCAATCCTGGGGCTGGCGCGTGCCCTTCCTCTTTGGCCTGCTGATCGGCCCGGTGGCGTACTACATCCGCCGCCACGTCGACGAAACCCCTGAATTCCTCCAGGCCGAGACCACCGAAACACCGCTGCGCGACACGCTCAGCCACCAGAAGGAGCGCCTGCTGCTGGCCATGGGCGTGGTCATCGTCGCCACGGTGTCGACCTACCTGGTGCTGTACATGCCCACCTACGCGGTCAAGCAGCTCGGCCTGCCGCCCTCGGCGGCGTTTGCCGCCACGCTGGCCACGGGCGTGGTGCAGATGCTGTTCGCCCCGCTGGTCGGGCACTGGTCGGATCGCTATGGCCGCATCCCACCCATGCGCCTCGCCGCGCTGCTGTTGCTGGTGTCGATCTGGCCGCTGTTCTGGCTGCTCAGCCACTATCCCGGCTTCAGCGTGATGCTGGCGGTGCAGGTGGTGCTGGGGCTGATGATGACGCTGTACTTCGGCGCGCTGCCCGCGCTGGCGTCGGAGATCTTCCCGGTCAAGACACGCACCACGGGCCTCTCGCTCTCGTACAACATCGCGGTGACGCTGTTCGGCGGGTTCGCGCCCTTCATCCTGACCTGGCTGATCGGTGCCACCGGCAGCAAGCTGGCGCCGAGCTTCTACCTGATGGCCTGCGCGTCGATCAGTCTGGTGGCGCTGGCCCAGACGCGCGCGCGCCTTGGCATCCGCTAGCCGCGCATGCGTTGGTTTTTTCATCCCGTTCCATCACGAAAAAATAAAAAAGGAGTCTTCATGGCAGCACGCCAAGCCCGTTCCCCTGCCGCGCTGCGCGCCGGCGTTTCCGCCCTCGCGCTGGCCGCCGGCCTGCTGTGCCTGGCACCCGCCGCCGCGCAGGCGCAAGCCACCGGCAGCGAGAGCCTGCAGGCGCAGATCGAGACCCGCGCCAAGGCCGTCGAAGCACAGCTGATCGCCTGGCGCCGCGACATCCACCAGCATCCCGAACTTGGCAACTATGAAGTCCGTACCTCCAAGTTGGTGGCGGACCATCTGCGCAAGCTCGGCATGGAAGTGAAGACGGGGGTCGCCAAGACCGGCGTGGTGGGCGTGCTCAAGGGCGGCAAGCCGGGCCCCGTGGTGGCGCTGCGCGCGGACATGGATGCGCTGCCGGTGAAGGAGCGCGTGGACGTGCCCTTTGCCTCCAAGGCCAAGGGGCAGTACCTGGGCAAGGAAGTGGACGTGATGCACGCCTGCGGGCACGACACCCACGTCGCGATTCTCATGGCCACGGCCGAGGTGCTGGCCGGCATGAAGGACCAGTTGCCCGGCACGGTCAAGTTCATCTTCCAGCCGGCCGAGGAAAGCCCGGCGGATTTCGAGCCCAACGGCAGCAATATGTGGGGCGCCAAGCAGATGGTGGCCGAAGGCGTGCTGGACAATCCCAAGGTGGATGCCATCTTCGGCCTGCACGTGAGCAGCGGCATCGAGTCGGGCAAGCTGGCCTGGCGCAGCGGCCCGTCGATGGCCGCCGCCGACCAGTTCTGGATCGACGTCAAGGGCCGCCAGACCCATGGCGCGCGCCCCTGGGGCGGCATCGACCCGATCGTGGTGGCCTCGCAGATCGTGCTCGGCCTGCAGACCATCCAGAGCCGCCAGGTCAACGCCATGCTGGAGCCTTCGGTGATCACGGTTGGCACCATCCACGGCGGCAACCGCATGAACATCGTGCCGGAGAAAGTCGAAATGATGGGCACGGTGCGCACCTATGACGAAGGCATGAAAAAGGACATCCATGCCCGCATGAAGCGCACCACCGAAGCCATCGCCAGCAGCGCCGGCGCCGAGGCCACCTTCAAGGTCGTGGAGCTTTACAACGCCACCGTCAACCAGCCCGCGCTGACCGACAAGATGGCGCCCACGCTCAAGCGCGTGGCCGGCGATGGCAACTGGATGATCGCGCCCAAGGCCACGGCGTCGGAGGATTTCTCCTTCTATCAGGAGAAGGTGCCGGGGTTGTTCTTCAACCTGGGCGTCACGCCCAAAGGCGTGGACGTGGCCAAGGCAGCATCCAACCACTCGCCGGAATTCTATGTGGATGAGGCCGCGCTGGTGAATGGGGTCAGGGCGCTAGCTGGTCTGACGGTCGACTATATGACGATGGCGCAGCGATAAGGGGGATTGCCGGGCAGACGATGATCGGAGGTGATCTCGTCTGTCTGGAGGGCTGTTATGGGCCATGACGGCCTCGGCCAGTCATGGCCATCCAGCGATGCATGGCCGGATGACTGAACTGGCGGCCTCTCCGGCCATCCACGCTTGCATGGGCGAACTGCCGAAGCGGCCCGACAACGGTCATCCTGTGCCAACAATCGGCATGCAGTTGCGGAAATCGTCCTGAAGCCGGCAGCCGGGATCCCCATCTTCTCCGGCATCTTCTCCGGCATATGCCGAACTGCAGCTCTAGTGGGAACCTGGTTGGGTATGGCCTCCCTGCTTAGCGTCGTGCCAAGCAAGCACAGGAACTTCGAGGCAAGATGCTGAGGCAGACTGGCTGGAGCGGGTTAGGGAAATCAGCCGCGAGCAAACATGGGTGAACTGACGCTTGCCAGTGCCAATGCACTGGCGCACTCCTGAACAAGGGGAGCCAGTGCCTCCATGCGCTCCTTGGTCATTCGCACCGATGGGCCGGCAATGCTAACGGTGCCGATAGGCTCGCCACCGTTCTGTCTCCGGACTACTGCCGCCAAAGCGCTGGTGCCAGCTTCGTAGGCGTCGAAGACGACCGCATAACCTCGTTGCCGCGTCTGCTCCACCTGCTCCATGAGCGCGCGCAAAGTCTGCGGTGCGCTCGGACCCATCTCTCGAGCGCGCTCCATACCCTGTAGGGCAACCAACTCCAGTGCGCGCTCCTCACTCACGGCCGCAAGCCACGCCAATCCGTTCGCGGTAGCAGGCAGATACACGTCCAGACCAGCATCCGGGTCGTAACGAAGACCGGAATGCGAGCCTTGGGCCTTCGCGACCCAAATCAGCTGACTGTCTTCGATAACGGCGAGCCGCGCCAACTCCCCGCTGGCTTCGGCGAGATCGTCCAGCAGGGGCTGCGCGACATCGGCAATGCCGGTGGCAGCCAGATAGCCGAGGCCCAGCGACGCGAGCTTGACCGTCAGCATGTATTGAGACTTGCTCTGGTCGTGTTTCACGTAACCCATCTCCTTGAGCTCACCCAGCAGACGGTGCGTCGCCGTCCGCGGGATGTCCAGGCGGTCGGCAATCTCAAACATCGGCAGCCCGCGCACATGGCGGGCGAGTAATTCGAGGATGGATAGAGCGCGGTCGCGGACTGAGGCCATAAGCGTTTCCTTTGGGGGATGGACGAATTGGTGAAATGCTAACCCAACTGGGATCCAACTCCATCCCGCACCACCCCAAGAGTAAGGGTAAACACCTTTATTGGAATCAACATCCATTTGGTATCGTATTCCAAACAAGACCGCCGCGGCACTGCCGTCGAATCTTCCAGGGATACGCCATGAAACTTGCCATCGACTCCTATTGCTTTCACCGATACTTCGGCGAGGTTTACCCTGGCATCGAAGATGATCCCGGTTCACGCATGACCATGCGGGGCTTTCTCCAGCGGGCAAGCAGCCTCGGCGTGGACGGCGTATCGCTTGAATCCTGCTTCCTGCCAAGCCTGACTCCCGAGGCCGTGAGCCAGTTGCGCGAGGACCTGGACGAGCGCGGACTGGAACGGGTGTGGGCTTGGGGTCACCCGAGTGGGCTCCAATCGGGCGATGCGCCGGAAGAAGTTGAGGATCTCAATCGTCACACCGAGATCGCTGCGGCGATCGGCGCCAAAGTGATGCGTATCTGCTGTGGCGGCCGTCGCACGCGACCGGCCGAATGGGGCACGCACAAGGGCAAATTGGTCCCATTGCTGCGCAACGCGATAGCGCATGCCGAGCAGCACGGTGTCGTGCTCGCCATCGAGAACCACATCGACTTTCTGGCCGACGAACTGGTTGAGTTGATCCAAACCATCGACTCCCCCTGGCTGGGCGTTTGCCTGGACACCGCCAACAACCTGCGCATGCTGGAAGACCCGATGGTCGCGATTGAGAAACTGGCCCCCTATGCACGCGCCACGCATGTGAAAGATGTCGCTGCCAGAAGTGGCAATCCCCGAGAGTTCGCCTTTTGGCCGAGCGTTCCCCTCGGCAAGGGCCTCATCGACATTCCGCGAACTTTCGACGTGCTGCGCAAGCACGGATACACCGGCCTGCTCGCGCTGGAAATCGACTATCTGCATCCCGCCTTTGGCGGCGACGAACAGGCCATCGCCGACAGCCTCGACTACATGCGCGGCTTGCTCTAGACGTCGCCCCGCCCCGCCGGGCGCATTGGAAACGTTGCCCTCTACAAAATAACGGAGACATTCATGAAAGCGCCCAGTCAGATCAACGTCCAGGAGTTTTTGGACTCCAGGCCATTCGGCTCTTTTCACTGGAAGATCCTTCTGCTGTGCTTGACCATCCTGATCCTCGACGGATTCGACATCGTGGCAATGGGCTTTATTGCGCCCGCCCTCGTCGCGGACTGGAAGATTCCGCGCGAGGCGCTTGGACCGGTACTGAGCATGGGGCTGTTCGGGCTGGCGATTGGCGCGCTGACGGGGGGCCCGCTAGCGGACCGCTTCGGCCGGCGCAAGGTCATTATTGGCGCGGTCTTCTTCTTCGGCCTCATGAGCCTGGCATCGGCGTGGTCCCCAAACATCGCGGTGCTGTCGGTCCTGCGATTCCTGACCGGTCTGGGCCTCGGCGCATCGCAACCAAATGCTGCGACGCTGGTCTCCGAATACGCCCCGAAGAAGTACCGTTCACTGATGGTGACAGTTGTCTACTGCGGCTTCACGCTTGGCGCCGCAGGTGGTGGCTTCCTTGCCAACTATCTGATCACGACACATGGCTGGGCGTCGATCCTCGTCGTAGGTGGTGTGGTGCCGATCGCCTTCGCGCTGTTGCTCTGCTTCCTTCTGCCCGAGTCCGTGAAGTTCTTGGCTGTCAGGCATGGCGGTCATGGCGAACTGCTGCACATTGTCAACGCGATTGCTCCTGAGACGGCCGACCCGGCGACCGAGTTCGTGACGCCTGAACGTGAACATGTGGGCAAGAGTGCCATCAAGCTCATTGTCTCCAAACCGCATGCGGCAGTGACCCTCGCCCTGTGGGCCGGGCTATTCATGAATCTCTTGACCGTCTACTTCCTCAACAGTTGGCTGCCGATCATGGTCAAGGACGACGGCTTCACGCTGGCCGACGCGGCGCTTGTCGGCGCCATGCTCCAAGTCGGCGGCACGCTCGGCAACATTGTCATCGGCTGGGAAATGGATCGATTCAACCCGCACAAGGTCATGATCGGGACGCTGCTCGGCGCAGCATTGTTCACGGTGGCGATTGGCTCTCAGCATCATAGTGTCGATATGCTGATGGGGCTGGTCTTCTTGCTTGGCTTTTGCATCAACTCGGCCAACACGGGCTGGACTGCTATGGCTGCGGGCTACTACCCGACGGAAATGCGTGCGACGGGGACCAGTTGGATGACCGGCATCGGCCGGTTCGGTGCGATCTCCGGCGCGTCCCTCGGCGCAGTACTACTGGCCCTGAAATGGGACTTCGGCCAGCTCTTCATGGCCCTGACCTTTCCGATTGGTATCGCGATTGCGGCGGCCTACATCAAGGGGCGGCACAACGCCACGAACATGATCGCACGCAAGGCGCCTGCAATGTGAGCCGGCACTTGCCTCGCCCGCCAGGGTCTTCGACCGAGGCGTCTCACATGTCAGCCAAATCTTCTACACGGCCCGATCGCCGGAGACTGAGTCATGACGCAATCTCTTTTGATTCCCAGCCCACAAGGCACAACACGCCTATTCGCGGTGTTGGGCGATCCCGTTGGGCAGGTGCAGGCCCCCGTGCTACTGAACCGCCTCTTCCTGGAACTTAACGCGGACGCGGTCACGATTCCCGTACACGTCAGACCGGGACAGTTGAAGACCGTGGTCGAAGGGCTCAAGCGCATGGAGAACCTCGACGGGATTGTGGTCACTATCCCGCACAAGTTCGCCATCTGCTCGCACGCCGATCGGGTCAGTACGACGGTCGGGTTGGCAGGCTCCGCCAACGTCCTGCGGCGCGATCCCGACGGCAGTTGGTTCGCCGAGAACTTGGATGGCTTGGGATTCGTGCAGGGCTTGCGCGCGCAGGCGCACGAACCAGCCGGCAAACTCGTCGCACTTTTCGGCGCTGGAGGAGCGGGGGCAGCAATTGCCACAGCGCTCGTTCAAGCGGGCGTCAGACGCGTGATGCTGACCGACACATTGGCGAGCAGGGCCGACGATCTGGCCGACCGCTTGAATGCATACAAGCCAGAGGTAGCGATTTCTTTGGCGAACCCGACCTTGAATGACGTGGACATGGCGATCAATGCAAGTCCGGTCGGACTGAATGCGCACGATCCCATTCCGTTCCCTATCGATGATTTGCCGCGGCATGCGATCGTTACCGACATCATCATGAAACCGGCCGAAACCCGACTGCTCAAGTGTGCGGTCAAACGCGGGCTCAAGACGCACCCCGGCATTCACATGCTAACGCCGCAAATCCAACTGTATGCCGAGTTCTTCGGTGTCACGAGACCCGTTCACGGCAATTGTTGATTCGAATGGCGGGTCGTCGCGGTACTTCGCGGCCTTCCTGAGCGGGTGCGGCGCATCGGTACCGATTGCAGATAGCATCCGCACAAGTAGGTCCATGCCGCGACGATCTGGTCAGGGGTACCAGGAATTCATCTGCGGCGCTCATGGCCGGGACTCGACGCTCCAAAACGCGATGTCGCAGTGCGATGCATTCGGCCTGCTGCCCTCGGAGGCCGCGGCCGAAATTGCCACCCTCATCGACGCCGTGAACGCCTGGCAGGAACACTTCGCGCAGGCCGGCGTGACAGAGCGCGACATGGAGAGCCTGGCCGAGCGCATCGACGGCGAAGCGCTCCTAAGCCAACGCGCCGGCTTCGACCAGGCCCGGTTTCAGTTCACGCCGGCCAAGAGAAAGCGAGCAAGCCCCTTCCGGCGCACTTGAAATCCTCGCACGACACACCAGTCCCTGCCCAAGCGCGTGGTACCAACTGAAGCCGTTCGATGCGCGGCTCGCGTTCTGTCGCCTGCGGGATCGAAGCAGCCGCGTGGGGATGCGCTGGGCATGGTAGCAGGGATGGAGACAATGTGCGGCACGCACCCGGAGGGCTGAAATTGGTCGGAGAACAACGGCTGCAAGCAGCTAAGCGTCGGTTTTTTCTGCCATCTCAAGTGCATCGCCTACCTCAACTTCACGACATCAGGTATGGCACTCATGGTGCCTAGCGTCCAGAATGCTCCGTCGCAAACCCGGGCATTGGGATGCTTGCCAGGAACAAAAATGCATAGTGGAGTTTGGACGGCCCCGTTCAGCGGGTAGGCCCAGCGATATATGCCGAATGTCTGTCTGGTGCACGGGAACCGACATGTCGCGCACAGTGCATAGTCACCCGCTTCGGGCCGATAGTGTTGAAAAACTCAATCTGCCATCTGAGCAGACTAGGCCTGCGGGTTTCCGACCTCTCAGATCGGCCTGTATTGCACGATCGTCGATCGGTTGGGGGTTCGGGTACCCCTGAAATCTCGCCGGAAATGGGGTCTACAGAGTTTCTCAACACTATCGGCCAATTCCAGTCACTCAGAAGCGATTCACGAATGCCCCCTCACAGGGCGGACAAGAGAAGTTCATCGACCATGCTTCGAGCTTCCGCGGTCTGGTTTTGACAGGTGGTCCCTCGCGCTGCCTAGTCGCCGCCGACCGAAAGGTGCTGCCCCAAGGCCTGCATCAGGATCTCGTGGATTCGCTCACACCATTCCGGGAGGAAGTTTCGGGACGCGTGTCGATTTGATAGTGACTCGCACGTCGGTGTGATGGCCGCCTTGCTGTTTCAGCGAAGCCGCCCCGGGTCACGAACTTGTTGATACGAGAAGCCCCAGTCACGTCTACGCCAACTGGCTGGTCGTTGCCTGTGGTTTGGCAATAGTTCGTGCGATTTCGCACAGAGCAACAAATAGCGAGTCACTAGTCTGGATCATCAGAACGCGCCGTTGCTTCGAACGGTGCGCACCGGTCTCAGTGGAGAATCGGATGGATCGCTTCTACCTGTTCGACCCGTCGTTCCGCCCCAGCGCGACCATGGGACGCGTACCCATTTATAGCAGCACGCCCGAGCGCGCCGCGGCGTCGCAAATGACCGCATTTACCACGGCCCTGCAGGCATACACCGGCCAAGTCTTCAATAACTACGATACGCTACACGATTTCTCGGTACGGGAATATCGGACGTTCTGGCAATGCTTCGTGCAGTGGTCGCAGGGGCTTGCGTGGTCCGGCAGCTCCGAGCCGGTCTGCGTCGGCGACGAGTGCGAGTATGCACGCTTCTTCCCGCAGGTCCAACTGAACTACGCGGACAACCTGCTTGGCTTGGCGATAGCGACGCCCGACACACCTGCGCTGACCGCATGTCACGCAGATGGCCGACGTGTACGCCTGACCCGCGGCGAACTGCGCAATCGGGTAGCTCGTCTTGCGCATGCTCTTTCGGAGTTGGGGCTGCGCGATGGGGACCGCGTGGTTGGCGTGATGCGCAACGACGCGGATGCGGTCGTTGCCGCGCTGGCCGTCACCGCGCTCGGTGCAACGCTGTCGACCGCCGCGGCCGAGATGAGCGTCGAGACGATCCTCGATCGCTTCGCGCCGCTAGCGCCGCGACTGCTGTTCGCGCACGCTGCGGATCGGGCGTTCGACACAGGCATGTCGCTGGCGGATAACGTCGCCGATCTGGCTGCCGCGTTGCCGTCGCTGCAGGGCGTCGTCCGGCTCGACGATGGAACCTTGCCGGACACCGTCAAGCAGCGGGTCTATTCGCTTGGCGAACTGATCGACAGTGGCGATGCCGGGAGCTTCGTGTGGCGGCGTTTCCCATTTAACCATCCGCTCTTCATCATGTTCTCGTCGGGCACTACCGGCAAGCCGAAGTGCATCGTGCATGGCGCCGGCGGCAGCCTGCTCGAGCATCTGAAGGAGCATCGGCTGCACTGCGACCTGTGGCCCGGCGATCGATTGTACTTTCACACCTCCTGCGCGTGGATGATGTGGAACTGGCAGTTGTCGGCGCTCGCGTCCGGGGCCGAGATCGTTACGTATGACGGCCCGATCTCGACGGTCGATGCGTTGTGGCGCCTCGTCGCCGACGAGCGGGTTACCGTGTTCGGCACAAGTCCCGCGTACCTGAAGATGTGCGAGGACGCGGGCCTGGTGCCGGGGCAGCAATTCGATCTCGGCGCACTGCGCGCGATGATGTCGACCGGCGCGGTGCTGTTCGACGCGCAGTTCGAATGGGTGCGCGATCACGTGAAGCCGCTGCCCCTGCAGTCAATCTCGGGCGGCACGGACATTCTAGGCTGCTTTGTGCTGGGGAATCCGAACCTGCCGATCTATGCGGGGGAAGCCCAGTGCAAGAGCCTTGCGCTTGATGTTCAGGCGTGGGAACAGGGTGCCCGCACCAGCCGAACCGGCGAGCTGATCTGCGCGAATCCGTTTCCGTCGCGTCCGCTCGGCTTTTTTGGCGACACGGACGGCAAGGGGTTTCACGCTGCCTATTTCACCAGCAACGCAGGTGTCTGGACGCACGGCGATCGCATCGAATTCTCGCCGGAAGGCACTGCGCGGCTGCATGGCCGTTCCGATGGCGTACTGAATGTTCGCGGCATCAACGTTGGTCCGGGCGAAATCTATCGTGTGCTGAGCGATATCCGGGAAATTCGCGAGGCGCTGGTGGTCGAGCAGCGGTCACGCGCTGCACCGCCTGACGCCACGCGCGCGCAAAGGTACGACCAGCGCATCGTGCTGCTGCTGGTCTTGCAGGATGGCGTCGCGCTGACGGGCGCGCTGGCCGCCCGAGTGCGCCGCGACCTCGCACGTCGTGCGTCGCCCACGCACGTGCCGGACCGGATCATCGCCGTCGACGCGTTGCCGCTCACGCATAGCGGCAAGCTGTCCGAAGCGGCCGCGCGCGATGCGGTCAACGGCTTGCCGGTCGGTAATGCCGCGGCGTTACGCAATCCCGGATGCCTCGACTCGATCCGGAACCATCCGGCACTGAACCTGGCGGCGCGCGAATTGCCACCCGCCGGCGAGTCCCGCGAACAACTAGAACGTCATTTGCAGGTGCTGTGGGAGAAGCTGTTCGACTTCGCGCCGATCGGTCACGACGACAACTTCTTCGAACTGGGTGGTCATTCGCTGCTCGCTGCGCGGTTGCTCGCCGACGTGCATCAGTCGACCGGGCGCACGATCCCACTCGCGACGCTGCTGATCGCGCCGACGATCGCGCGCCTCGCCGCGGCGATCGACGAGGGCGAACTGCAGCCGCCGTCGCCGATCCTCGTGCCCGTGCGCGCCGGCACCGGGACGCCGCTATTCCTCGTGCATGGCTTGAGCGGCTCGGTGATGGAATGTTGGGGGCTGGTCTGCGCGCTGCGTAGTCCGCGCCCGGTCTATGGACTGCAGGCACAGGGCCTTGACGGCGAGCAGCCGACACAGCGGTGCGTCGAAGATATGGCGGCCAGCTACATCGAACAGATGCGCACCGTGCAGCCGGGCGGACCGTACGCGCTGGCCGGCTACTCGTTCGGCGGGCTGGTCGCGCTCGAGATTGCACAACAGCTGATGCGCGCTGGCGAGCACATCGAATTCCTGTGCCTGCTCGATACCTATGTGCACGAGCATTTCCTCCCATGGCATGCTTGGCTGCGGCACCGCTGCAGCTATTTGAGCTACCAGTGGCGCAAGCTGCGCGCGGTGCCTGCGGCGCAGCTTTTCGGTTACCTGACGTACATGCTCGGGAAGGCGGCCGATCGCGCGGGGATGAGCCTCGGGCGCATGACGCGCCGGCCGGACGCCTACACCGAATCGTTTCCGCCTGCGCTTTGGCGCGTGCGCGAAGCGATGAGACAAGCAACGACGACCTACCGGCCGCGGCCGTATCACGCCGGCCCGATTGTCTATGTGCGCGCGGCGATTCGACACCAGGATTGGGGCGATCCGATATCGCTGTGGCGGCGTGTCGCGCGCGACGGCTTGATGATTGCCGAAGTGCCCAGCGGCCATGGCGATATGCTCGTCGAACCAAACTTGCAGGTCGTCGCGGCGCTACTGGACGAGGGGTTGGCAAACCCGTGACGCGGCGGGCGTGTTTCATGAGGCGCCGCAAGGCGTGAGCGGGGATCGAACGGCATGCAGCACGATATTGTCACCGCACGGAACGTGGTACGTACCGCATCTCTTCTACTGCCTGATCCGAGCCGCCTCACGTTGCCGGAAAGAGCCGTACATGTGTGGGTACTGCATGACGCTCTTATCGACCCGGTATGTTCGACGCTTGCCCACACGCTTTCGCCGGATGAGCGACAGCGTGCCCGAGCCTACAGACACGAAAGGCATCGCAATCACTTCATTGCCCGGCGGAGCCTTCTCCGCTGGCTGATCGGCGGCTACCTGACCTGCAAACCCGAATCCCTGCGCTTTAGTGTTGCGCCGTTTGGCAAGCCCGCCTTGCAGTGGCCGCACGCTGCAAGGCTCGCGTTCAGCGTTTCCCACACTGACGGGATGACGCTGCTCGCTTTCGCATGGGATTGCCGCGTCGGCGTGGACGTGGAGCGGCGGATTGACGGCGTAGACGTTACGGGCGTTGGACGCGGACTATTCTCTCCGATCGAGGAGAAGGTGCTTGACCCGACACGACCTGATTTGGCTGCAACCCTGCTCAGTATCTGGATCCGAAAGGAAGCCCTGCTGAAGGCGCTCGGCACGGGCCTCTCCGGCGAGCCGAACGCCTATACGACCGAAGACGACTTGCTACGCGGCGAGGGCCGCTGGTGTGCTTCGCATAACGGCACAACCATTTCCGGCTGGACGTGCCTTGACCTCGTACTCGGGCCCGAAGTCCGCGGAGCGCTGGCCGTGTCGTTTGAAGACGCAAGCGTCACCCTCCACCGTTGCTCGTTATCGACCTGGGCAAACAGCTGACCAATTCGACGGCAATGCCGCATTAACGCTGGGCCTACGAGATGCGCGATCGAACAACCAGGAAGATACATTTGAATGGTTGTCTCGGAATCAGGGTTGCCATACAGCCTGAAGTGAAGGTCTGTTAGCTGTCCAGAGTCTCCCTTGATTGTCTCTATCACCTCGTACTTAAAGTGCACGACGCCGATCGGATACTCCAACTCTCCACGATGCGCGGCCTGAACGCCGCTGCTGCGCACCAAGTACGCACTGATCATTTGAACAGCCAGTGTGCAACGAGCCGTGTATAGCGCGGCATCACCACGTAGACCATCAGGAACACGATGGCCGCCGCGACGGCTGCCTTGTCGATGAACGAGTCATGGGCGAAACCGAGGCGCGCAAGCACCGGCACGACGCCCCATGGCACGACGATGCTGAGCGGCAGGATGGCGCTCCACGTGATGAGCCACTGCTTCCACGCGGTTGGGATCTTGACCCGTGCGTTCTTTGGAGTGAACCAGAAATCGAGGCCAGTCCTGATCTCGTATCGGTCGCCTTGCCGCAGCGATGACCGCATTCTCTCAATATGTTGGCGACGCACATCGGATTCCATCCAAGCGTTGAGGCTCCTGAAGTCGGCGAAGCGGACAATGGTCGCATACTCGCGGCTCGTGCCGACCGGACGGATCACATCGGTGCTTAGGTAGCCGGAAAACCTGGAGCATGCGGCTCGGATGTCCGCGAGCCACGCTTCATACTGCTCGGCGGCGTCGGGCTCGACCTCGTGAACAATGATGCTCGTCACGATTTCCTGCGGATTGAAGGTAGTCGGGTTCATCGCACTCCCGGTGGCGCCTGCATCGAGGACGTTCATGTCGGTTTGATCATGTCACGCGCATAGGCGAGGCCCGTGCCATACCCGCCACCATGCTCGACCACGATCGAGCGAGCCTTCTCATAGGTGTCATGACGGGTCCAATCCCTCTGGAATTCGAGAAGGACCTGGAGCCAGGAAGTCATGACTGCGCCAGCGCAAGCCATCCGTCGCAACGCAAGATCATGGCTTGTTGGTGTCAGCCCGCCGCAAGCATCGGCCGCAACGTATACCTGATATCCCTCGGACAGCGCTGACAGCACCGGGAAGCTCACGCAAGCCTCCGTCAGCATGCCCGCGATGATCAGCGTACGCTTTCCGGTAGCCGTAATCGCGCCGCGCACTGCATCGTCTTCCCAAAGATTCATGTTGCGGCGCTCAATCGGCGTGACGTTTGGCAGCACGTCTCTAAAAGCCGGCATCAATGGGCCGCTGTACACCTTCGAGGCTGAAGTGGAGACCACAACCGGCAAGTCAAAGGCGACCGCGGTCTTCGCGAGCGCAAGGCCATTACTGCGCAGAATCTGGGGGTCTTGAGAACCCGCGGCGAACGCAAGGCCCGCCTGTTCATCAACGAGGATCAATGCGCAATCGGCGGGGTCGAGCAACGGTAGTTTGGACATGGGAGTTCTCTTGTTCATTTGAGACCGCGATCTTGTTTCATGCCGCGGTCTGCGATCAATCCGCCCACAGCTAGCGTGCCAGCGAGGATGCCGAGAGAAGATGACGTATGGGCATGCTTCAGGAATCCGCTCGCAAACGCGAATGCGGCGAACTCCCATTTTCTAGCAATCTTCCTTACGCTCTTCATCGTCAGTCGGGATTGAAGTGGGCAGTCGGCCCGGTCTCTGAAATGACTGGACGCCCCTTGGAACGTCCAGCCCGCGAATGCAGTATTAGCGCTCGATCACCTGCGCATGGACCGGCGCCAGCGACTCGTGCTTCGTGGCGGTGCGCTGCTCGGCCTTGTGGACCATCGTGTAGGCGTAGTCCACGCCCATGCCGTAAGCACCCGAGTGTTCCTTGGCCACCTTCATTACCGCGTCGTACGTGTCACGGTTCTTCCAGTCGCGCTGCCATTCCAGCAGGACCTGCTGCCAGGTCACCGGCACCACGCCGGCCTGCACCATGCGCTGCATCGCGTAGTCGTGCGCTTCCTTGGTGGTGCCGCCCGAGGCGTCGGCCACCATGTAGATCTCGTAGTTGCCTTCGAGCATCGCGCACAGCGCGAACGTGGTGTTGCAGACCTCGGTCCACAGGCCGGCGACGATCACCTTCTTGCGGCCATTGGCGGCCAGTGCGTCGCGCACCTTCTGGTCGTCCCAAGAGTTCATCGAGGTGCGCTCGAGCGTCTGCTTGCCCGGGAACACGTCGAGCAGTTCGGGGTAGGTATAGCCCGAGAACGAGTCAGACTCGACCGTGGTGATGGTGGTCGGGATGTCGAAGATCTTGGCCGCCTTGGCCAGGCCAACCACGTTGTTCTTCATGGTCTGGCGGTCCATCGACTGCACGCCGAAGGCCATCTGGGGTTGATGGTCGATGAAGATGATCTGGCTGTTGTGCGGGGTCAGGACTTCGAGCTTGGCGTTGGACATGGCGTTCTCTCCATTCGATGTGATTCAATTTGGCTGATGTTTCTTCGCGGCGTAAATTTGTTGCTGTGCTGCCATGGACGGAACTATAGCGTCGATAGCTTTGCTCAAAGTGATCGATTCACGGATATATTATTCAAATATTTTGAATACATGAGCCCACCGAACGGACACTCCGGAGTACGGTGAGGGATACGACTGCACCTCTGCGCCTCTGCCAGGCCATAAGCATTCATACAGGCCCGGTTAGCACTCCGTCAGACGAACCGTGGGATGGGTCGTCGCTGCGGCGTCTGGTCCGGGAGCGCGATCTCTTCCCGATCGATGTAGCACCACCCCCATCCCTCAGGGGGGTCATATCCCTCAATGATTGGATGCCCGGTTTTCTCGAAATGCGCGCGGGCATGCTTGAGGGGAGAGTTATCACAGCAGCCAACGTGACCGCAGGTTCGGCACAGCCGAAGATGCACCCACGGGCTGCCCACCTTGAGGCACTCTTCGCAACCCAGGGCGCTTGGCACGACATCACGGATCGCATCCGTATGGTCACAGGTCTTCATGCCACTTCCTTTGACAGTCTGCTGAGGTAAGCGTGGATTTGAGAGATGGCAGCGGCGCCATCGCCGACTGCGGCGGCAACTCGCTTGGTCGAGCCAGCGCGGACGTCGCCGATCGCATAAACGCCAGGCACGCTGGTCTCGAGCGATGCGTCCGATGCGCCAGTAAGAATGAAGCCTTTGTCATCCGTCGCAATCGAGCCATTGAGCCAGCGGGTATGCGGCGTCGCGCCGATGAACAGGAACAGGTGGCAGATCTCATAGTGTGTCGAGGTGCCGCTGGCGCGATCGCGAACAGTAGCGCTGGCGAGCCTGTCGCCGCTGGAGGCAAGTTCGGTCAGATCCGTACCGACATGAATCTCCACGTTGGACAGGGCCGAGATGCGGTCGATGAGGTAGCGGGACATGGTCACCGACAGGTCTCGCCTGACGAACACGTGAAGTCGCTTCACGTGTGGCGCGAGAAACACGATTGCCTGGCCCGCCGAGTTACCGCCGCCGACAAGAGCGATTTCCTTGCCAGCACACAAGCGGGCTTCGATGGGGGACGCCCAATAGGAAACGCCGGAGCCCTCGAAATGCGCGAGACCGGCAATGTCGGGGTGTCGGTAGGCGGCGCCCGAGGCAATCACGACAGTACGCGCTGCCACCGTCGAGTCGTCCGACAGCTTGAGCGCCAGCCGATCCTCGTTGCGATCGAGCCGCACCACGCTCACAGGAATAGCCACCTCGGCACCGAACTTGAGGGCCTGGGTGAATGCCCGCCCAGCGAGCGCCTGCCCGGAGATGCCGGTAGGAAAGCCAAGATAGTTTTCGATTCGCGCCGACGCGCCGGCCTGGCCGCCCATGGCGCGCTCGTCCAGAACGACCACCGAGAGGCCTTCCGACGCGCCATAGACCGCTGCGGCCAACCCGGCCGGTCCCGCGCCGACGATGGCAACGTCGTAGGTCTTCTGCTGCCCGAGCTTGGGGATGATGCCGAGACAGGCCGCCAGCTCCCGCTCATCGGGCCGCTTCAGCACGCTGCCGCCAGGGCAGACCACCAGCGGCAGGTCGCTGGGAAGAAGCGCCATCCGTTCGATAAAGCTGCGCCCCCCACCATCGACTTTGGGATCCATGACGTGGTTGGGATAGCCGCTGCGGGTCAGGAAGCCTTGGAGGCGCAGAAGATGCGCATCGTCTGGCGCACCAATCAGGATCGTGCCCGAGCCGCCGTGTTCGATCAGCCTGACACGACGCAAGATCAGCGCGCGCATGACGATCTCACCGACCTCCGCCGATCCGATCATCAGCGCACGCAAATACGGCGGATCGAACGGAAGCAGGGTTGCCCCGTCACGGCCGGCTCGTGCCGAGGCGAGCGACGCACGGCCGTCAATCTGGCTGACTTCTCCCGTGAACTGCCCTGCGCGATGGGTGGTGATTGGCGCCTCCTCGTCAAGGCCATCCCGGCGCAGAACGTCGATCGAGCCATCCAGCACGAGCCAGACGGGCACATTCCTGTCCGCCGTGGCGAAGACAACCTCACCCGCCGCAAAATACCGCGGTGGAGCGCTTGCGAACCGGCGCGCCGCCTCAACCTGGCTCGGCGTCAGGACGGGGAATATCTGGTGCCTGCGCTCTCCGACACCGTCTGCGTGCTGCTCGATCATATGAACGTTCTCCTCTCGAGAGCGGCGTCCGGTGGGTTTATTGCCAAGCGCCATCGGCTTCGTGCGAACCAGATCAGCGTCACGCGAGGCGAGTTTCGATCGGCAACCCGGGGCTCAACGTTTTCGTTACGGGCGTGCGCTCGGCAATTTCCGCCAGACGCGCTTTCTGGCTGTCCTCCAGGCCTTTGATCACAAGCGTCCGCTCGATGCGCCACTCGTCCGTCCCGACTAGCCGCAGGGAGACATCGAGCGACTCAAGGGCCCAACCTTTGCGTTCGGCATACATTTTGAGCGTGATGGCGGTGCACGCTCCCAGGCTTGCAAGCAATAAATCGTAAGGGGCCGGTCCGGCGCCTTGCCCGCCGCGCGCGTGGGGTTCATCGGCCGTGATTGCGTGGCCGGATACGACGATGTTCGTGCGATAGGGCGTCGATCCAATCTGGGCGGTGCCGTGTGTCATGGTTCCTGCCTCCACTGCACGATGTGGGATGTTGGATGAACTGGCTTTGCTGGAGTATCTTCGCAAAGCGTCTGATATACCAATCATCCTTTGGTATGGTCGATCGGCTCGGCGGCATTTCGGGATACCCGAAGTCAACAGGTACGCAGAGACGGCGCAGCACAAGCGGCAAATCAATCCATGCGCGCGGGCAAGGCTTCGGCCAGCGTATCCACGGCCAGCCGCACCTTGCGTGACAGGTGTGGTGCCTGCGGCCACGTGGCGTAGAGACTGCCGGCCAGAACGCGCTCGCGGATCAGCCAATGTCGCCTCCTCTCGGCTGGCGCCTTCCTCAAGGGCGGTTGGGGCGATCTCGTCGGCGCGCCGTCCACATGGCCGAAAACGGATGTCGACGCGATCTGGCTCGATAGCTCACGGGCCGGAGATCATGTTGATCGGGAGATCGAACATGACCTGAGAGAGCTGAACCGGCAGGCTAATTGGTCAGCGAAGAATCAGTGCCGGCGCATATCCGAAATGGGGTGCGGGTTCAACCGGTCGATGCAACGAATTGATGGAATCGTTCATCCATTTAGAGCCGTTCACTTGAGCTTACGTAAGACGGTTGGCGCGGGTCGGGTAACACGCGTGCGACCGTCTTGAGCAAGCCAAGTCGCCGCCCGACTTCGTCGAGCCCTGGAAAGAACTCGCCGGAATTGGCCAGGGAGGGATTGGAGGTCGTCCAGTTGCCCACCGAAAGGCCCATCGAAGCCAGGCCATCCTGGCACATCTGCGCCACGGTTTCGGCCTTGAGCACGCGGCCGTTGGGCCCGGCCCCGTCATTGAGGATCATGCGGATGAACGTCATGTACTCGCCCACGGTGGCGTACAGGCCGTGGCCGCCCATATCCATCAGCGGCGGCTCCGGCAGCACGAGGTCTGGCAGCGGGCTCAGCTTGCCGTCGGCGGCGCGTTCGTGATTCGTCACGCGGCGGGCCTTCATGGATTCGGTCAGCCCGAACTTGATTTCCCCCATGCCCAGCGGGTCGAAGATGCGTGCTTTCATCACCTCGCCCAACCGTCTTCCGCGCTTATGGTTGTCGCTTGCATGGCCTTCCGCACAGGAGGAAGCGATCCAAGCGTCGTCAATTTAGGGGAGACGGGCCACATGGCGTGTACGATTCCGGCATCTGCCTGCTCGGATCAGGCAGATATCTGCAAGCTGCAATATGCCGCCGCCCGGTCCGCGCCACACATGGCCCTCCCGCGCGGTAAGCCATGCACCGTGACCACAATCACCTTGGCTCGCGGTGGCGGATCGAACGCGGCGTGCAATGGCGGGGGCGTTGTCCGCCTTCTCTGCAATTCGCAGGCGGACTGTGGCTTGCCGCCGCCGCGCTTGCCAGGTTGGTTAGTCAGAGTTTCGGAAACGCCTTGACCACGTGCCGCAACAGGCTGGTGGCGACTGGCGAGAGCGGCCGTCCGGCTCGCGTGACGACGTGGATCCGGCTGTTGTTCAGGATCGGATTGGCAAGCGGCAGCGATATCAGGTCGGTGAACTGTGCGCCCTTCAGCGGAATCGAGCGTGGCGTCATGATGTAGCCGAGCCCCATCGCCGCAAATTCCCACAGCACCTTGAACGAGTTGGTGACGAGCATCGGCTTCAGGGTGATGTGCTCGTCCAGTTCCGCTGCCTGCACGTGCTTGCGCACGCCGAACGACTCGACCAGCGCCGCGCCCTGGTGCTGCGCCAGTTCCACCAAGGTCAGCGCGCTGCGGTGGTGCGCCAGGGGGTGGCCCTTGCTAACGTGAACGCGGATCGGGGACAGCCGCGAATAATGCGAGCGCAGGCGCGCGTCGTTGGGCGGCTGGAACACCAGGCCAATGTGTGCCATGTCTTCCACGATGCAGCGGACCGTTTCCTCGGTCCCAGCCACCCGGACGTTGTAGGTCACGTCAGGATGCCCGATCAGGAAGTCGCGCAGCACCGGCTCGAGCACCATGTCGATGAAGCCCTCGCCAAATATCAGCTCGATGTGCCCGCGCTGGGCGTTCTTCAGGCTGTTGACCTCGGCGAGGAATGTGTCGTGCAGATCCTGCTGGCGGCGGGCGAACAGGGCGAGCATGCGCCCGGCGTCGGTGACGACGACGCCCCGCCCGCGCCGCTCCAGCAGCGTCAGGCCCGTGTCCTGCTCCAGTTTGGCCACGGCGCGACTCACCATCGACGGGTCCACCGAGAGCACATCCGCCGCGCCGCGCACCGACCCCGTCTCGATGATCTGGAGCAGGCACAGCGCCCGCTTCCGATCCAGCACGTCTCCCATCCGTTCTTCCATTGCGCCGACATCTCAAATGTTGTGGTTCGAATGTTGTCATTTATACAACAATTCGTCCCCTCAGCTGTCATGGATGCGACGGACACATCTGCAGATAATGGCGTGAATCACCTTGATCGACGACAACCATGACCGAATCCGCCCGCGCCCACCTGAGACGATCCATCGAGGCCATCGCGCCAGAATTCGTCGCGATTCGCCGCCAGATCCACGCGCATCCCGAGCTGGCGTTCGAAGAGCGGCGCACCGGTGACCTCGTCGCGGAGCTGTTGGCAGCCTGGGGCTACGAGGTCCATCGCGGCCTGGGCACGACCGGCGTGGTCGGCAGGCTAAGCAAGGGCCAGGGAACGCGGACGTTGGGCATTCGCGCCGATATGGATGCGCTGCCTATCCAGGAGAAGACGGGGCTGGACTATGCCAGCACCCTGCCCGGAAAAATGCACGCCTGCGGGCACGACGGACACACGGCCATCCTCCTGTGCGCCGCGCGGCATCTGGCCGAGTCCGTCGACTTCAACGGGACGCTGAACCTGATCTTCCAGCCCGCCGAGGAAAACGAAGGCGGCGCGCTGCGCATGCTGGAGGACGGTCTGTTCGAGCGCTTCCCCTGTGATGAGATCTACGCCCTGCACAACGCCCCGGGCCTGCCGGTCGGCCAGATCGGCCTCATCGCCGGTCCGGCCATGGCCTCGTTCGACCGTGCCACGGTGACGCTGACCGGCCGCTCGGCCCATGGTGCCATGCCACACCATGGCATCGACGTGATGCAGGGCGCGGCCAGCATGGTGCTCGGGCTGCAGTCCATCGTAAGCCGCGAGATCGACGCGCTGAAGTCGGCGGTCATCACCGTGGGCTCCATCCAGGCGGGCGCAACCTACAACGTGGTGCCTGAGAGCGCGACGATCAAGATCGGGGTGAGAGCGCTCGACCCCAAGGTGCGCACCCACATCGAAACGCGCCTGCGGGACTTCGTGGCGGCTCAGGCGCGCAGCTTCCAGCTTCAGGCCAAAGTCGTCTATGAGCGCAAGTATCCGGTGCTGGTCAATCACGACCGCCAGACGGAGCGCGCGCGGGAAGTTGCGGTCCGGCTGCTGGGTGAGGACAACGTCGTGTCCCGCGGACCCGTGATGGGCAGCGAGGATTTCGCCTGCATGCTGGAGCATCGCCCCGGCGCCTACATCCGGCTCGGCAACGGCCTCGGCCAGGATGGCGGCTGCATGGTCCACAACCCCTTGTACGACTTCAACGACAGGGCCCTGCCGGTAGGCGCAGCGTTCTGGGCCAGCTTGACGCAAAGCTACCTCGCCTGACAAATTCAATAACGGGAGACAACCATGACCACACAGACGCGCCGCCGCTTCCTCCAATACGCTGGCCTGACCGCAGGCTCGACGGTACTTGCCGGCCTGCCCGCCTTTGCGGAGCAGACCTTCCCGAGCCGGCCGCTGTCGCTGGTGGTTCCCTACCCCGCTGGCGGTGCCAGCGATACGTCCGCGCGCATCTTCGGGGAATCCATCGGCAAGAGCGTGAAGCAGCAGGTAGTCGTCGAAAACTACGGAGGCGGCACCGGGCTGATCGGTGCCAATAAGGTACTGGCCGCGCCGGCTGACGGGTACACCTTCTTTCACGGCTCGATCAACGAAGTGTTCCTTTCCCCGCTGCTGAATCCAGCGGCCCGCTACAAGCCCCAGGACTTCATGCTTGCCGCCCCGATTAGCGACGCCAGCATCGTGCTCCTCATCCGCAGCGGCATCCCGGCCGACTCGCTGGACAAGTTCCTGGACGTGGCGAAACAGAACAAGAGCAAGCCGCTGACCTACGCGACCGTCGGCATCGACTCGATCTATCACCTGATGGGCGACGCACTCGGCGCCCGCATCGGCGCGCCCTTCCTGCACGTGCCCTACAAGGGGGCAGCCCCCGCGCTGCAGGGCCTTGCCGGCGGGGAGGTGGATTTTGCCATCCTGCCCTATCAATCGAGCTTCGACAGCATGCAGGAACAGGGCCGGCTCAAGGTGCTGACAAGCTTCTCCAGGTCGCTGCCCGCGCCGCTCAAGCATATTCCGCTGATCTCGCAAAGCCGGCAGGTCCCCGACTTCGAATACGCGATCAGCGGGGGCTACTTCGTCAAGCAGGGCACACCTGCCGACCGGATCGCAGTGCTGCGCAAGGCGATCGGCGAAGCGCTGGCGAAGCCGGAGATCCGGGCCAAGCTGGAAGCCGAGGGCCGCGCCGTCGCGCAGCCCATCGACAATCAGGCGCAGGCGAACCAGCTCTTCGACCAGTACATGGGTCGTGTTTCGCAGCTCATCCGCAACGTGGGGCGCAAGACTGCCGCCTGACTTCCGGCCGAGCGGCACCGGGGCTCGTGCCGCACATAGGGCAGTCCATCGAGGGCGGCAACAACCGACTGATCGACGAAATCCCAAACGCGAAACTCATCGTGCCGAAGCGGATGCGTCGTGATCCTCTCGAAGGCAACCGATTCGGCCCAACCCACTTCCCAAAGATGACAACGGTTCGGAACAATTAACGCGCCAGGACACGCGCAAGAGCGATCATCCCTGACTCAATTGCGTCGCTGCCGACAGATGCAAAACCCAACACCAGCCCCGACGGCGCCGGACGGTCAATCGCGTAGAGCGACAATGGTCGTGTCTCGATGCCCTCGCGCGCCAAGCGGCGCGCCACGTCGGCATCATCGATGCCGGGCGGCAAGAAGGCCGGCGCGTCGAGTCCCGCAACGATTCGAGGAACATGCAGCAGTCCGGAAAGACGCCGATCGGCAGTGCTTTTCAGCGCTTCGGCACGCTCGCCGTACAGCATGCGCATGCGCCGGATGTGGCGCCCGAAATGGCCGTCCGCGATGAATTCATGCAGTACCGACTGCTGATCCAGTGGGACATGCCGCGCTGTCAACGACAACGCGGCCACGAACGGATCGACAAACCGGTCAGGCAAGATCGCATACGCGGTCCGTAACCCAGGAAACAGCAATTTGCTGAATGTGCCGCAGTAGATCACGCGTCCGTCGTGGTCGAGGCTCTTCATTGCGGCCAGCGGATTGCCTTCGAAGCGGTATTCGCTGTCGTAGTCGTCTTCGATGATGACGGCGTCTCGATCCCGTGCCCATTCGAGCAGCGACAATCGCCGCTCAAGCGCGAGCGGCGGTCCGAGCGGTGCTTGCCGCCCTGCCGTGACGTAGGCTAGACGCGCGTCGGGCGCGTGCTGTCGTGCCCATTCCACGTCGATGCCCCCCGCATCGACAGGCACACCGACAACCCGGGCGCCCGCGGCCTCGAGCACGAAGCGCGCGCCCGGATATCCCGGATCTTCGATCCACGCGGCGTCGCCCGGATCGAGCAGCAGACGCGCGCCCAAATCGATAGCCTGCTGGACGCTGCCGAGCACCACGACGCTATCTGCCGTGCACGTAATACCTCGCGACATGCCCACGTACTCGGCAATCGCCGCGCGCAGCGGCCGATATCCTTGCGCCTCACCGTCGCCAAGCAGATCTCGTCGAGTCCGGCGCGTGCGTTTCGCTGCCAGCCGCGCCCACAGGTCGAACGGAAACGCATCGAGATCGGGCTGGCTGGCACGAAAAGCCCGAGCGGGACTCGTGCGGCCGCCCACCTGAAAGGCGGTTCGCGCAAGCAGACGGCCGCGGGCCGAGAGCGCAATGGCACGTGGTCGCGCGTCGTCAACGTGATCGCCATGGCGGTCATGCGCGCCTGACCATCCGTCGCGCGTCTTGATCGACGGCCGATCGCTGCTGTCGATACGTCGATCCGGCAATTCGGACGTGACGAAACTGCCTCGTCCGACAGCCCCCGTCAGATACCCTTCGGCCGTGAGTTGTGAAAACACGCCTAGTACCGTGCCGCGAGATAACGCAAAACGTGCCGCGAGATCGCGCGACGAAGGTAGACGCGCCCCTGACGACAGCCGGCCCATCAGAATGGCAGTGCGCAGTTCGTCATATAGCCAGCGTTGCAATGACATCCCGTTCGGTCGCGGCGCAAGTGCAAGTTCGATCTGTTCGGCTCGGCGCATCGTTGCCTTTCCATAATGGCTCAATCAATTTCTCGATAATGGACCTTTTTTGCGACCATTAACAACCCTATCCTGCTCTTCATCAAAAAATGCGACATACCGTTGCATCGTTCGCAATCGCAAACAGGAGAAGAGAGATGAGGCACAGGGTTTTTGTGGCCGGAGCAAGCGGCGCCATTGGCACCGCACTGGTGCCCCTGCTAATCGCGGCGGGCTATACGGTGTTCGGCAGCACCCGGCGCCCCCACCGGGCGAAGAACCTCGAAGACGCTGGTGTCACGCCGGTCGTCGTGGACGTATTCGATGTGGACGCGCTACGCGACGCGTTGGGTCGCATCGCGCCGCATAGCGTGATTCATCAATTGACCGATTTGCCGTTCGGGCTGGATCCCGCCCGCATGGCTCAGGCGGTGACCGCCAACGCCCGGATTCGCGACGAAGGAACGCGTAACCTGGTTGCAGCGGCCATTTCAGCCGGTAGCAAGCGGATGATTGCGCAAAGCATCGCGTGGGCGTATCGACCAGGCGGGACGCCCTACGATGAAAGCTGCGCACTCGATATCGATGCGCATAGCCCGCGCGGTACTAGCGTGCGGGGCGTCGCGGCACTGGAGCGCCATGTGTTGGAAACGGCGCCACTGACTGGGACCGTACTCAGGTATGGACAGATTTACGGGCCCGGCACGGGTTGCGATGTACCCGCCGGCTCAAGCCCGCTGCACGTCGAAGCCGCTGCGTTTGCGGCTTTGCTAGCGCTCGAACGGGGCACATCGGGGATATACAACATTGCGCAGGACGACGCCGAGGTCACCAGTGCAAAGGCGAAGCGTGAGCTGGGTTGGTCGCAGGACCTGCGATCGGGGGCGCATGTATGAACCCGCGTGCTCTGCTGCTTCTCGCGCACTTGCCGCGGCTGCCGGGCAATCCCACGATGCTTTCGGCAATAGCAGTAGCATTGCTGCTGCCGGGTCCGGCGACGCCCCGTTCGGCGATCGACTGGTTCGCCGGCATTTGTGGCAGCGGTGGCGATCCGCTGCTGTCCAGTGCATCGCCGGATGCCACGGCGACGGGGCGTCCCGCTTCGACCGTAAAAATTCTGTCGTGCGAAGCTCTGCCTGACGCGCCGGGCAAGTCGGTGACGACGGCTATCGTCGACTTTCCGCCGCTCGGCTTTACGCCCGCGCATCGTCACCCGGGCTCGGTGACGGCGGTCGTGCTCGAGGGGACGATTCGCTCTCAACTGGCGGGAGGAGGACCCGTCGACTATGTCAGTGGACAAACATGGTTCGAGCCGCCACACGCACTTCACCTGTTCGCCGAGAATCCCGATCCGACGCACCCGGCGAGATTTCTTGCGACCTTCGTCGCCGATACCGGTTGCGGGGCATTGGTGCTACCGCCTGACTAGATTTCACGGCCAGACCGCAATGCGAACGTCTGCTTCGAAGAAAATTGAGTGGCTGTTGTGGGTTGGGAAGAGCCGAGGACGATCTGGTTCACGGAGGACGCGACCGCGAAGCCTGGCGGGCACGGGCGGAAGGGATATTTGACGTCGAAGGTCTCATTCTGGCATGCGTTCAGGATGCCGCCACTTGCGATCCAAGCGTTGTGGCCGACGCGATCCGGGAGTGGTTCGACGTCGCAAGAGCTATAGAAAGTCGGCACGGGGCTGCTAACTCTTTCTAGAGTAGGAAACCGAAATAGGCTGAACTACCGTGCACTATGGCTTCTCCGCATTGAGACCGAGCCCGCAGACCTTGGTCTTGCCCTGCCGCTGCCGCCCACCCGACTGGAGCCGCAACCCCTCATGCCTGGGGCGCGTCCTGCATCCGGCCAAGCCCGGCCATGGAGGCGCTTTGGGCGCCCGAGCCGGGATTCTGGCCGCTGCCAGAGCGGTACCCGGAATACGCCTTCCACTCGAAGGAACTCCTCCAGGAGGGGCTGCAGCGACCCGTCGATCCGAATGTGCCCTTTGTGGGCGGGCATCGACCGATCGTTGTCGGTGGCATGAGCATGCGCTGCGGCCACAAGGACTTTGCGTTGGACGTCTTCCATCGCGCGCGCAAATCCGCCTCGCGCATCAGCGTGCGGACCCGATTACAGCTGCGCCTCTTCAATCCCCGGAGTGTGCGAATCTACGCAATGCCGCCAAATCCAGTATCTGAATTGACCCATACTCAGCAACCACTAACCCTGCATCTTCCAGTTCGCGGATGGCCCGATTCGTGTTCTGCCTTGAAAGCCCGCAAAGCCTCCCAATTTCCTCCTGGGAGAAGCCCAACGTCTTGTCCGTGGCTGGATAGAGCTGCTGATTGAAAAGCTCTGCCAAACAGAATGCCACCCGCGCAGATGCTTCATGCAGCCGAAGGTTGTGCACCAGTCCAACGTAGTAGCCACATCGAGCGTTGAGTTGGTCGATCACGTATCTGCTGAACGAGTGGCTCTGCTCAAGGAGCCAAAGGAATGTCGACTTGGGTACGAATGCTAGGCGACTATCCCGGATCGCAACAACAGAATAGGGCCGTGGCTCGTCTTTCAGCACAACACCCTCACCGAACCACGAGCCGGCAGGAACGCCCGCAAATGTGATAACCCGCCCCTCTCTCGAGGCGGTATCGACCTTCACGATCCCTTCCATCACCGCAAGCCAGTGGTCGGCAGGATCCCCTCGATGGCACGCAACGGCACCAGCATCGTAGGATCGGTCAAAGCTATCACGCATAACTCGAGTCTTCTGCTCAGAGGTCAGATTCGAGCACCAGGGCGCCTGCAAAAGAAACGCCTCCAGACTTAGATGGCCAGGCTTGCAAAAACCAGCATTGCGATTCTGCAAGGTGGAGTCGACCAAGCTGCTGGATTTCGAGAGGGCGACGGGCGAAACTCGCATCGCTTCCGCTCGCTTGGCTTGCATGCCATTCACGTGGTTCATCATTTGGAGCCAGTATTGCGCAGTTGCATGATCACCTGTTTGCGCTGAGCACCCGCCGCCGACTTGATACCGCTGGCATGTGGCAAGCGCTGTGCAGAAGTCCAGTCTTCCAGATCCTTGGCAGACCTCCGACCTGGGAAGCTGTCGGGATCAAGTGGGATTCGACGTTCTGTTAAGTGAAATTTGGATTCGCTTTAGACTATGGCCCGAAAGGGATACTGTCAAGGGAAGCACGGCTAGGTGTTTGTACGGAGGGCGCTATAATGGCCACCATAAAGGTGAGCGGTGTACCGCACAATTTCTCGTCGAAAAGCAGGCATAACTGAAATGGAAATTCCACATAGCCCTCCGCGCATTCGGATTCGCCGGCGGGGTGCCGACAAACATCCGTTGATCCTCCAAGCCGCACGAGATTTGGTGGCGGAATCTGGGTTCCGAGAAGCCCAGATGTCGTTGATTGCCGAGGCTGCAGGCATCGCGATCGGCACGTTGTACCGCTACTTTCCGTCCAAGACCGAGTTGTTGGTCGAACTCGTGAAAACGACGGCGCAACGGGAAGTCGACGTCGTAGCTGGTATCGCCATGCGTGATGGGACCGCACTAGAACGTCTTGGTGCGGCCGCATGGACGTTCGCGAGTCGCGCTTTGCGAGGCCGACGCTTAGCCTACGCCCTAGTCGCTGAACCTGTTGAGCCAGATGTCGAGGCTGCCCGGCTCACTTATCACCGAGCACTGGCCAGGGTATTCAAGACGATCATTGAGCAGGGTATGGCGAATGGCGAGTTCCCTGCACAGGATGCCGCCGCATCGGCAGACTGCATAGTCGGCTGCCTTTTCGAAGGCCTGGTGGCACCGCTCACCAACAACGCTACAGCCGATGCTGTCCAGGCAGCCGCCCACGGCTCGGCCATCATCACCTTTTGTCTGCGAGGGGTTTCAGGCTTACAGGCGCCCGCCTATAGGATTCCGACTGTGTAGTCGCTTCCTTCAGGAATCGACCGTCTCTACCGGCTAGCGGAGGACGATCTCCCCCCCCCCGACCTCGCCTTCCGCAAGGATTTCTGTCGCGCCGACTACCTCTACAAGCCTCTTGCGCTTAGCGGATGTGCTGCCGGCCTCGTGTTTTCGGCCGGCAGCACAAGAGGACTGAAGTAGTGAAGTGACTTGATCCGCCTGTGACAATGTTGTCACAGGCAGTGGATCAATTGGTGCACGTATAGCTTGATGCGGCGTTCACGTCCCCGCTGACGTACTTTGGCCACTGGGGGTACTCGCACAGAGGCCGCGTGCGCCCCGCGGTGGGCGGGTTCAAGTCGGTAACGACGAGATTCTGCGGAGCCGTGCCTTTCGTGACCCAGTTATCCAAAGCAGTCAGCCCATCATATGCCGCCTCAAACTGCCCGCCCGTGCCATGTGCGGCACCGGGAACCAGATAGAACTTGAGGAATGACGACAACGCATTCTGCCCATAGCTCGCCAGCAATCGGTTGTAGTAGTCAATCGACATTTGAGCCGGAATGAACTGGTCGGATTGCCCGTGCTGAAGGATCACCTTCCCACCTCGGTTCTTGAAGTTGTCGAGGTTGACAGTCGTGGAGTCCATCATTTGACTTACCGTCTGCGTTCTAGCGGTAAGCGGCCCTGGATCCGTGAAGTTGAAGGACATCAAATCGAGCGAGGGATCCCTTGCAATAGCGTATCGCACGAGGCTATTCGGGAAGGCATAGAAGAACGACCATTGTGCGGTTGCATTTGTCCCCGGGTCCAGTACGGCGTCTGCTGGAGAGTCCCCCAACGGTAACAAGAAGCCACTCCAGAAATCGGTGCCTGCGAGGATGTTGTAACCAGGAATGCTGTGAATACCGTTTGCGAAATCAAAATTTGTCTTCAGCGGCGTGGCCATGGTATTGACAGTACTGATCTGAGCGTCAGACAGGCAGGTGTCGCCCGTGTCGGCGCCCCCTGGGCATCGCACAGTCGCCGGATCGAACGTACAAAGACCCGGATTGCTGATCAGGCCGTCTGTCGCGCCGTCCAGACTGTCACAGGCCGACATCACAGCCTTCTTGAGCATAGCGGCCTTGTTTGCGTTGATGAAGCCGCCTGGGGCAAGTAACGCCTGAGAGATGCGCCCCATTTGGTAGGCCAGCCCCATGATCCCGGACGCGGGATACG
The DNA here is from genome assembly GCF_059421605.1 of Cupriavidus sp. GW821-FHT02F09. Lineage (NCBI taxonomy): Bacteria > Pseudomonadati > Pseudomonadota > Betaproteobacteria > Burkholderiales > Burkholderiaceae > Cupriavidus > Cupriavidus sp. GW821-FHT02F09. Next base: position 40,367 of record NZ_JBWKVH010000035.1, on the reverse strand, counting down.
TCGAAATGATGCCATCGTAGTCTGACGCGTACTTCTGCGCAGCGATAAGCGCCTGGCGACCGCCGCCAGAGCCACCAATGTAGTAGCTATGCGCGAACGTCGCCCCGTAGCGCTGCTTGGTTAAAAACAGAGCGACATCATGCGTTTTCTTGATGTGGTCGCCGGCATAGTTCGCCAACGCCTCATCGTTCTGAGCGAACCGGCCATCCCCAAAGCTTCCTTCATGCCCGCTATCGCTGCCAAGCGTCACATATCCGCGCGCCAGCGGAGTCAGAACCCCCTTCGGTTCGCCATAGGATGTGAGGCCGGTGTTTGTGAAGCCTGTTGTGGCCGGGACAGACCCGTCAAGCCCACCGCCACCGAAGTGAACAGATTTCCCGTTCCAAGTGGACGGCAAATCAACTTCGAACTTGATGTCCGGCGCGGCCGGGTCCACGGGATGAATCCCCCCCAAGACCTTGCAGAACTCGCCATTTGTATTGCCCGACGCCGTCGCAGCAATGAGCGTCGCCGACGCGATCGTGGCGCCAGTCGTTGGCAAACCAATCGCGGAAGCTGGTACGGCTGAACCTTGAAGCGCCGCGCACTGCCGCGCTGGCGTCAACTGGGGCGTGGCATCGGCTACGACAGAGTCGCTGCCTCCTCCACAACCAACGACGAGCAAGGCCGATAGCGTTGCCACAGTGGGTGCAAGCCATTGCGGCCTGACTTTGGTGAACTTCATGACGTTGTCTCCTAGCAGACGCCGGGACTTCTAGTTGTCCACGAGTCGCTTTCGTTCAAGTAAATAGTCCTGCGAGGTGCGTCGTCACTGACGAGCATGGCGGCGAAGCACCCCGATGACGACCATACCGATCGGGCCTGCTCAGGATTGTCTTGCGCAAGACGATTGGAAATTTCGAGCCGTATTCAGTCGAAGATGCTGGAGTAGCCCTGCCATATTCAGGTTGGGCCACTCCTTGATGTACAGAAAACCTTGTTCAAGCTGGCGGTCGTTTTCGTTCTGGAATGCCACCCGCTCTGTGGTCTCGACACCTTAAGCATTTACCCGCTGTCAGCGGTGCTTGAACGCTGGTTGCCGTTTCGACAGGAAGGCGGACATCCCTTGCCGGTCAGGACGATGCATCCGATGTTGTCGTCCCGCTCGTACGCATCAACAGCGGCCCCGACTCCATTCATGACATCGTCATTGAGCGCATTCAGCGCTTCGGGGCTGTTGATCTGAATCAGACCGACGCGGTCGATCGCCTTTCGCAAAACCACTTCACTCACATTTGGCTCCGGCCAACAACTTCACGACGCCACCTGCCTCGCGTCGAATGCGAGGCAGGTGGCCTTTCCTTACAACAACTCGACCGCCACCGCGGTTGCCTCACCGCCACCGATGCAAAGGCTTGCCACGCCACGCTTCTTTTCCGCCTCCCTGAGGGCGCCAAGAAGTGTCACAAGGATCCGTGCGCCAGACGCACCGATGGGATGCCCAAGAGCGCACGCTCCACCATGAACGTTGACCGTCTCAGGGTCCAAGCGCAGGTCATGAATCGCCGCCATCGTGACTACAGCGAACGCCTCGTTGATTTCCCACAAATCGACATCTGCGGTCGACCAGCCGGTCTGACCAAGCAACTTCTGGATGGCCCCCACCGGAGCAGTGGTGAAGTCCGCGGGCGCTTGTGCATGCGTCGCGTGGCCAACGATTCGGGCGAGCGGCTGTACACCCAGCTTCCTGGCAGTCGATTCCCGCGCCAGCACCAACGCAGCAGCGCCGTCCGAAATCGAGCTTGAGTTCGCCGGCGTCACCGTCCCCCCTTTTTTGAAGGCCGGCTTCAACGAGCGGATCTTCTCAAGGTTGACCTTTGGCGGCTGCTCATCGCTCCGCAGCGTGACCTCCCCTGTCCGACCTTGGACCGTGATCGGCGTCGTTTCCCATGCGAAATCACCGCGTTCGATCGCCGCCTTCGCACGCTGGGTCGAGAGAATGGCCCATTCGTCCTGGGCTTCGCGCGAGAATCCATAGCGCTCAGCACAGTCCTCGGCGAACGTACCCATCAGCCGGCCGCGTGTGTCGTCTCGATAGTGATCTTCCAATCCATCGAAGAACATGTGGTCCAGCAACTGCCCGTGGCCGAGCCGATACCCTTTGCGCGCTTTGGGCAGCAGATAGGGGGCGTTCGTCATCGACTCCATGCCCCCAGCAACCATCACGTCGTTGGTAGCAGCGGCGATCGAATCATGCGCCAGCATCACGGCTTTCATGCCGGATCCGCACACCTTGCTGATCGTCGTACACGTCACTGATTCAGCAAGGCCGGCGTTCAGGCAGGCCTGCCGCGCAGGAGCCTGACCAACGCCGGCCGGGAGAACACAACCCATCAGCAGTTCCTGGATCGCGCCAGCATCGATACGCGCGCGCTCGACAGCTGCGCGAATAGCGAACCCGCCCAGTTCCGGGGCTGTCAGGCTTGCGAGATCTCCTTGGAAGCCACCGATCGGCGTGCGTGCGGCGGACAGAATGACGACTGGATCGTTTGTACTCATGTTCGGTCTCCGTTCTGGTGATTTACTTTGCCGCCATCCGGATGGCGCCATCGAGCCGGATGACCTCGCCATTCAAGTAGCCATTGCCAAGCACGTGCTCGACCAGACCAGCGAACTCCGTCGCCTTACCCAAGCGCGAAGGAAACGGAACGGACCGACCCAGCGCCTCTTGCACATCGGCTGGCATCTTGAGCAGCATCGGGGTTTCCATGATCCCTGGAGCAATCGTCACGACCCGAATTCCGGACCTGGCCAACTCCCGCGCGAGCGGCAAGGTCATCGCAACCACACCGCCCTTCGAGGCGGCGTAGGCGGCCTGCCCAATCTGGCCGTCGAACGCAGCAACCGACGCAGTGTTGATGATCACACCGCGCTCGCCATCGTCGTCGGGTGGCTCCTGTTGCATGATTTCGGCGGCCAGCCGAACCATATTGAACGTGCCGCCCAGGTTGATGTTGAGGGTGCGCAAGAACGAGCTCATTGCGTGCGGCCCCTGCTTGCCTACTACCTTCTCCGCGGGCGCGATACCGGCGCAGTTCACCAGGCCGCGCAATGTTCCCAGCGCGGTTGCTGCTTTGAATACGTCTTTTGCTCCCTCTTCGCTCGTCACGTCGGCACAGACAGACGCGCAGCGGAGTTCCTCAGCCAACGCTTCGACGGCCTCCAGATGGAGGTCGACGATCACCACCTTGCCCCCTTGTTCAGAGAGCAATCGGGCAGTTGCGGCTCCCAGTCCAGAGCCGCCACCGGTTACGACGAATACGTTGTTACTGATCTGCATCGGATGATTTCCTGAGGGTGATGGGTCAACTGCTTGCCGACCAAGGGATGTCGGAGTGTGAGGGAAGCGCTTGCGCGCCATGTGTGTTGGCCGCGCTGCGGCGATGGTCGATCATCATGACCGCGACGGTGCCCAATACGCCGGCAAGGCCGATCGCCAAGAAGTTCTGCTCCAGAGGCAGTCGCATCGCCACCAGCATGCCGATCAGCACGGGTGCGGCGATCGCTCCGAGGCGGCCGATACCGGAGGCAAAGCCCACACCGGTCGAGCGAATCGAAGCGGGGTAAAACTCACCGGCGTATGCGTACGCCAGGAGCTGTGTTCCAAGGGTGGAGGCACCGACGACGAACACGACAAGGAAGAGCAGCTCAGTCGATTTCGTGTAACCCATCAACGCCAGCGACACTGCACCGGTCGCGTAGAAGGCCACCAGTACATATTTGATGTTGTACTTGTCGCCCAGCCAACCACCACCCACGGCACCGACCATGGCACCAATGTTGAAAACCAACACAAAGGTAAGTGCGGACCCAAGGCTATAGCCCGACATGGCCATCAACTTTGTGAGCCACGAACTCAACGAGTACACCATGAACAGCCCCATGAAGAAGGCGACCCAGATCATGACTGTGCTGAATCCACGTCCGTCCCGAAACAGCTTGGCCACCGGGGCTTTGGTCACCATCGCCTCTTGGGGCATGACGAACCGGTCTTGGCTACTGACTTGAACCTCCGGCGCGATCTTCCTGATCAGTTGTACGAGCTTCTCGGCACGGTTTCGCTGCACCAGAAACGCCAGCGAATCAGGCATGGTCAGCAAGACGAAGGGAATGATCAGGATGGGCGTGCCGGCGATGAAGAACACGGACTGCCAGCCATAGGCTTCAATCAGTTGCTTGCCGGTGAGCGCCACAAGGATGCCGCCGATGGAGTACCCAGCGAACACCAGGGTGACGAGACGGGCTCGGATCTTGCGCGGAGCATATTCACCCATCTGAGCAGTCACGATGGGAAGCACGCCGCCAATCCCGAGACCTGCGAAGAACCGGGTAATGCTGAAGCTCAACGGATCGTGCGTCAGTCCGGCCGCGGCTGTGAAGAAACTGAACAGCGCGATGCATACGCAAATCGACACAGGCCGGCCGATCTTGTCGGCCAGCGTGCCGAGGTAAATCGCCCCAAACATCATGCCGAACAGGGCCGAGCTCGCCATGAATCCGGCCTTTGCTGCATCCACCCCCATCTGTTTCATGATGGACGGTAATGCCGCGCCCACAACGGCCAAGTCGTATCCGTCGAGCACGAGAATCAGAACACACCAGAACAGGATCAAGCCATGGAAGCGCGAGAATCTCGCGTTCTGTGTGATCCTTTGAATATCAACTTCGTTACTCATGGTCTCCTCCATTTGAGAATGGATATCGTTGGTGGTGCTATTGGTCCATCTGCGGGTAAAGCTAGGTGACGTGATAAACCGTAAAGGTGGAAGAAGGCGCCCTTTCAGAGACGAGCGAGTTCTCAATGCGACTCTCGTCGGCGTAGCCCAGGCTCATGCCCACCAGGAACATGTCTTCTGGCGGCAAGCCAAGCTCTTGCTCGATGAGCTTGTGGTACTTCATGAAGGCGGCCTGAGGGCAGGTGCTCAGACCGTAGGCACGCGCGACAACCATGATGTTCTGCAGGAACATCCCGTAGTCGAGGAGACTGCCGCGCTGCATCACGCGGTCGATCGTGAAGAACAGCCCGACTGGTGCATCGAAGAACTGGTAGTTCCTGCCGTGCTGCGCGTGCATCCTCTGCTTGTCACCCTTCTCGATGCCAAGAAGGCCATAGAGCTTCCATCCGATGTCACGACGCCTGTCGATATAGGGCGACACCCACTCTTCTGGGTAGTAGTCCCATTCATCGGCATGCGCATCCGCCAACTCGGGATCGTTGTCGACTTTGGCGATTGCGGCGCAGACCCGGTCTCGGGCGTCGCCCATGACCACGTGTACCTTCCAGGGTTGAATGTTCACTCCCGTCGCCGCATAGCGCGACACATCAAGAATTGCCTTGATGGTCTCGTGTGGGACAGGCTTCGGAAGATAGGCGCGAACGCTACGTCGCGTAGCAATTGCCCATTCCACAGCCGAACGGATCGATGAAAGTTCATCCGGTGGCGGTCCAGCTCGTTCCATCTACTACCTCGCTCAACTGTCATGCGGACCTCGCGTCCACTTAGAATTCAGATTAGCGAGCGTTTCTCAGCTCCAATGTCTTGCAGCCGACAATCGTTTCCCTCTTTGAAGGTCGGAACTCGATGCATGGAAATGTCTCAGGGGTGACATTCACCCCGTTGGACCAACGCTAGATTGGGATGTGGCTTGAGGAACGGGGAACCCCTCAGGGCCGTGCATTCATAACCCGACGTGGAGACATCGCTATGACCGGAAACATTTATCAGAGCGGGCTTGGCCGTACCCCTGCAAATCACCTCCCGCTGACACCGCTCCACTTCCTTGATCGGTGCGCCGACCAATATCCCGATCACATCGCGATCATTCACGGCTCGATGCGGCAAACGTGGAAGCAAACACGAGAACGCTGCCTGCGCCTGGCGAGCGCGCTCGTCAAGCGGGGCATCAAGCGTGGAGATACGGTTTCGATTCTCGCGCCCAACACTCCCGCCATGGTCGAGGCACATCACGGCATCCCGTTATCGGGCGCAGTGCTCAATGCGATCAACTGCCGGCTGGATGCCGAAGGCGTCCGCTTTATCCTGCGCCACGGCGAATGCAAGGTTCTCTTTGTCGACAGGGAGTTCTCTTCGCTCGCTGCAAAAGCGCTCGAACGGATTGAGAACAAGCCACTGGTCATCGACATCGCTGACATCGAAGCACCCACCGGCGATCTGGTCGGCGAAATGGAGTACGAAACCTTCCTCGCTGAAGGTGACGCTGACTTTCCGGGCGTATGGCCGGAGGAGGAATGGGACGCGATCGCCTTGAACTACACATCCGGCACCACATCGGACCCGAAGGGCGTCGTACCAAGCCATCGGGGCGCTTACCTTATGAGCATGCTCCAACTCACGGATTGGGGCATGCCCCGTCGGCCGGTGTATCTGTGGACGCTTCCCCTGTTCCACGCAAATGGCTGGTGCTTCGCGTGGGCGATCACCGCCGCTGCCGGCACGCACGTCTGCCTGCGAAAGGTGACCGCAGCGAATATCTTTGGCGCCATCAAGCAGCATGACGTGGATCACTTTTGCGCAGCACCGATCGTATTGGCATCGCTCGCCAACTCTTCTGATGCTGAGCGTTGTCAACTGAAGCGTACTGTCCGAGTTAGAACGGCCGGCTCGCCGCCGCCTGCAGCAGTGCTGAAGTCAGTGATTGAGATGGGGTTCGAAGTTGAACACGTCTACGGCATTACGGAAGCATCCGGCACCCCGGTGAGCAGCTTCATCAACCCGGCATGGAGCGATAAGCAGATGGATGAGAAAGCGCGCCTCATGGCTCGCCAGGGCAATCGGGCCTCCGGCTTGGAAGACCTTTGTGTTGCTGACCCAGTCACTTGCGAGCCTGTGCCCCGGGATGGCAAAACTCAAGGTGAGCTCTTGCTCCGCGGCAACATCGTGATGAAGGGCTACCTCAAGAATCCCGAGGCCACTGCCAGCGCATTCAATGGGGGCTGGTTCCACACAGGCGACGTCGCTGTGATGCATCCGGACGGCTATATCCAGATTACGGACCGCTCGAAGGACGTCATCATCTCTGGTGGTGAGAACATTTCTTCGGTGGAAGTCGAAGACGTTCTCCATCGGCATCCGGCTGTCCTGATCGCTGCTGTAGTCGCTCAACCAGACGCAAAGTGGGGAGAGTCACCTTGCGCGTTCATTGAGCTGAAGCCCGGCGTCGCTGCCCCAGACCAAGCTGACATCATCCGCTTCTGTCGTGAGCACCTGGCCCACTACAAGTGCCCGGTGAGGGTCATATACGGGGTACTTCCAAAGACGGGAACGGGCAAGATTCAGAAATTCAGATTGCGGGAACTGGCGGGAAGCCGCGAAGCCATTACGGACCTTTCGAACGTTTAGGTCCTTGGCAGAATCTCCATCCCGAGCCGCATAGGGCAAGCTTGGTCGCCCGAGTCGGGCATGTGGGGAAACCATATTTCGGACCCATATCCAAACTGAGGGCGGCTATCTTCGCCGCCTTGCAGTCGCCGCAGCCGCCGCCGAGGTCGTCGTGAGGTTCTGTCGCCGTCGAATCGATCGGACGTTGAAAAAGATCAACCTTTCCCGCACCAAAAGTGTCGGCGAGCTAATTGCGGAGTACAGCGCTCAGACCGCAAGCCTGGATGTCGCAGGCCTCGCCGCGGGAGCAACTCAAAAGATTCAGGACGCACTGGCATGTGGGGACTTGCGTAGCCTACTGACCATCTATGAAAACAAGGGGTTGCTTGCCCTTGCAGCTCAACACCTGAAGCAAGCGAGATTGACTACCTTTGAGGCATGGCTGACAAGGATCCTGAGAGATGAAGCAAGGGCACCTGAATTGGCCACAGCGCTGAAGGCAGTCCTGCCGGCAGTGCAAGCCACCAACGACCGGCCAGTAGCGGACGTTGAAAAAGCCATGCCGAGCAACTCCTTACGCTCCGAGAAATTCCACTTTGAGCCCGGCGCACCACTTCGATCCTAAACCGTCCCGCGCGGTCTGGGGTCCATGGGAAGGCTCGCCGATCCAGCCAACCGTACCTGTATCAATTCCAGCAGCGCCCGAACACGCGCAGTCACGGAATGGCGATGGCTGTATGCCCCCAACAATTGCAGGGGGGCGGGACACAGATCCAGTGGTACCTCCTGCAATCGGCCCGTAGCAAGGTCTTCCTGGCAGGGATAGGCCGCCACAATCGCGAAGCCGATGCCTTGGCGTGCGCCTGCCACGGCCAATTCCCCGCTGTTGACGCGGTAGCGGCTGCGTACCGGCACTTTGACGATTTCGCCTGCTGCGTCCTGAAACTGCCAGGGCTGGCCCTTCAGCGCACTGAGGGTGGTGATACAGGGCAGAGACTTCAGCTCGCGCACGTGGCGTGGCATGCCGGTCCTGGCCAGCAAGGAGGGTGCAGCAACCACGATACTGGGCAGTGTGGCGAGTTCGCGGGTGATGAAGGCACTGTCCTCCTGATGGCCCCGGTGGAAGACGATGGAAAGGTCAACGTCCTCTCGAAGCACTTCCAGTCCGGTCATCCGGGTATCGCATTCCAGCTCGATGCCTGGATGGAGGCTACAGAATTCGGCGAGGATGGGAGCCAGCAGCCTTGGCGCTTCGCCGGGCATGCACATTTTCAGAGGACCACGCAGTTCGCGCTGTACCGCACCAAGCTCTTCCTGCGTAGAGAGCAGAGTATCGAGCAAGGGCTTGGCGCGTTCGTAGAGCAGTCGACCGGCTTCCGTCATACGCAGGTGGCGGGTGCTTCGCTCCAGCAGGCGCACGCCGAGTCTGCGCTCCAGCGCAGCGACATGGCGGCTGACGTTGGACGAGGGGATGGCCAACAGACGCGATGCGCCAGCAAAGCTCTGCTCATCAACAACTGCCGTGTAGACACGGACCGTATTCAGATCGAGTCCATCGCGCATTGATTATCCCGTTTTAGGTATGAAAGCCTTCCATTTTTACACGCTAGTTCTCTTTAATGACGAAATCTAAGATGCCATTTTGCACGATGCGAAACGGTGAGCCGTGCACCGGGCACCGTATGGACAGGAGAGATTCAACGTGGAAATTGGAATACTTGGCGGCGGCATCGCGGGCCTGAGCGTGGCATTGGCTTTGCGCAAGCAGGGTTACAACCCTCGGGTCTATGAGCGCCGAGCGGAGCCGGCAACCCTGGGGGCCGGCGTGACGCTTTGGCCCAATGCCAGCTTTGTGCTGGAAGAACTGGGGCTATTGCAAGACATCGACGCCATTGGTGGTCGACCGCTAACAATGCACCGCCAGGATGCCGTGGGCAATGCATTGGGAGGCCTCGATATTGCCTTGCTGGACCGGACGATGGGATACCCGACCTACACGGTGCTACGCCGGCACTTGCAGGAGGTGTTACTAGATCATGTAACCCGGGCCAGGATACCGGTGGAGTTCGGACACCGGGCGGTGCGGATTGAGCTGGATGCCAATGGCAGGGCTGTGGCCCATTTCGAGAACGGTGCGAGCATCCGCCCGGATCTGCTCATTGGCGCCGACGGCCGCATGGATTCTGTGGCGCGCAAGTTTGTCGCGGGTGACAACACACCTGTTTATCAGGGCTTCGTGAACTGGATTGGCGTAGCTCAGGGGCAGCATGCGCTAGTGGACGATATTTCGATTCAGGATTACTGGGGGGCGGGCGAGCGCTTTGGTTGCGTCGCGATTCGACCCCAACTGGTGTATTGGGCTGCGGCCCAGGCTCGGCCCCTATCTGAAGCCATACCGACCGCAGATATACGCAAGGAGGTCGAAGATCTGTTCGCGGGATGGCCCGAACCGGTCTCGCATATCATCCGTGCCACGCCCGCAAATGCCATCCGGCTGATTGCGGTGCATGACCTGGAGCCGCTGCATACATGGAGTCGGGCAAATGTACTGCTGGTTGGGGATGCCGCACACGCGCCATTGCCGACGTCGGGGCAGGGGGCCTGCCAGGCGTTGGAGGATGCGTGGCATTTGGCCCGGTGCCTGAATGGCGCAAGCGGCTGCCTGGATGAGGCCTTTCGGGCATTCACGAAGATCCGCAGCCCCAAAACTGCAAAGCTAGCGGAGCAAGGTCGGGTCTTTGCACGCGGGCTGTTCGCCACCGATCCTGAAACCTGCCGCATGCGCAACGAGCGGGCCAAGGCGTCAGATCCTGTGCGTGACGTGCAGGTCTTGGCCGCCGCATGGGGACAGGGCCTGCCAATGCCAAGCTGCACCGACAGCACGCCAGCGCAGGGGGGGCGCTTCGGCAGCCTGTACCGTATTGAATGACGTGCGCTAGATGTCCTTCATCGGGTTTTATGCAAACATTTCTTTCCATCCATCCATCCAGTCAGCTCGCATGCGGGCGTCTGCCGGTAAGCGCTGCATAGCAAACATTGGTCATTGAAACTCGAACGGCGGCAACGGGTCGGGAAGAGCCAGCTGGCGCCCTCCCCTCGGTCTACCGGAGTCAGCCACGAGCCGACATGCCGTGGTAGGGCAGAATTTGCTTTGACCGCTCGACAACAACCGTCCGATGCGGATGTCGGGCGTTGCAACGTCGACACTTGCGAGAATCCACCATGATTCAACTGAGTCAACCCGAAGACGTGCTCCACGCGTTTCAGACCGCTTGGAACAGCCACGACATGCAGTCCCTCGGCACATTGTTTCATGAGGATGCGACATTTGTGAACCGGTTTCGGGCACTACGTGCGGGGCGTCGAGGCGATTATCAAGCTGCATGCGCCCATCCACGCAACTATCTACAGCGATTCCACGCTGGATAACGAACTGATCGACGTGATCCCCATTGGCAACGATGCGGCAGTCATTCACTTCTGGAGCCGCCTCACGGTCGGTGCTGCTCATCCGGCGGGCCCGCACGCTGTCGACACGCTGATCCTTGCCGTGCTGACGCGACAGGTTGGCGAGTGGCGAATCAAGGCGCTCGAGAATGTCACCCTGACGAATCCCCGCACGGGAGAAGCTGTCTTAAGAGACGGCCGGAGTCCTTGATCGAGCAGCAAAGTTGCTTCCACGACGTACGGTGTTGCCTGCTTGCTGGCGGATCGCGCGTCCGACGTGGGTTGGAAGCGGCATATCAAGCAGCTATGACGTTCAGCCGCTTCCTGACTCATTGGCTCACGCGGCTTGGCGCCTGGCCGTCGAGAAATCGGCCCAGCTCTGCGCCCTGCTCTTCCTGTCCTGTGACAATGCGGAATCCGGCGTCTTCGGCGACCTGAACCCGGAGATCCAGAAACGGGTGCTGTCGCTGGCCGCAGGGCTGGCGCATGAGACGCTGGTGTTGAGCGAACTGGCTGTGCAATGCGAGGCTAACGCGCAAGTAGCGTAGTGCGATGTAGTGCGATGTAGTGCGATGAGGGCTGGCCTGCGGGCCGGCCCCAGACCTCGACGAGCGCGATAGAACACATCCGCCCGCACGGATTCCGCCGTGCAGCAGCTAGCGCTATCGGGCGGCGGCCGCGCCGCATGCGCGCGGGCATATACAATAGCGGTCTTCGCCGCCGCTGCGGCTCGCATCCCGCATTTATCGCCATCGGCCGCCCGGCCCGGCCCTGCATTCGCGCCATGTCCCTGATTCTGCAAAGTCCCGCCCCGCTGTCCGCCAACGATATCGACGCCATCCGCGCCATCGCCCAGGCCCCCACGCTCGCGCTGCGCGCGCAGACCGTGGCTGCCGCCGATGCCAGCGCCGCGCTGACACCCGCCCTGCGCGAAGCGCTGGACGCCTACTGCGGCCCGCGCAGCATCGACTGGGCCATCGTGCCCGCCGGCCGCAAGCTGTCGGACTTCAAGCTGGTGGCGATGGATATGGACTCCACGCTGATCACCATCGAGTGCATCGACGAGATCGCAGACTTCTGCGGCCTCAAGGCGGAGGTCTCGGCGATTACCGAGGCGGCCATGCGCGGCGAGATCACTGATTTCAACGAAAGCCTGCGCCGCCGTGTGGCCCTGCTCAAGGGGCTGGACGCCAGTGTGCTGGACCGCGTGTATGAAGAGCGCCTGCGCCTGTCGCCCGGCGCGGAGAACATGCTGCAGACCGTGCAGGCCCTGGGCATGCGCACCCTGCTGGTTTCAGGCGGTTTCGTGCATTTCACCGAAAAACTCAAGCCCCGCCTGAAGCTCGACGTGACCCGCGCCAATACGCTGGAGATCGTCGATGGCAAGCTCACCGGCCAGGTGCTGGGCGAGATCGTCAATGCCGACGTCAAGGCCCGCACGGTGCAGGAAGTGTGTGCGCAGATCGGCGCGGACCCGTCCCAGGCCATCGTCATGGGCGATGGCTCCAACGACCTGAAGATGATGGCCGTGGCCGGCCTGTCGGTGGCCTTCCGTGCCAAGCCGGTGGTGCGCGCGCAGGCCAGCGTAGCGTTCAACCACGTTGGGCTGGACGGCTTGCTGCAGCTTTTCCCGCATTAACTGCCGCTGCCTGCGCCCGGCACCGGCAGACCATATGCGGCGCGCTTGCGAATTGAAATAAGAATTATTATCATCCGGCTTTGTAAGAAATTACTGAGCCCGCCATGCAAGTGTTTGCCGTGCTGCTGGGGTTGGGTGGCGCATGCTGCCTGTACCTGGCATCGCCCAACCAGCGCCTGTTGCTGCTGCCACTATCCGTGCCAGCCACGGCACGAAGCCGCCGCACGCGCCTGTGCTGGCTAGCCACCCTTTCGATCGCCGCCTCGGCGTGGGCATGGAGCCTGACGCAGGGCTGGCCGGCCGCGATCGCGGCCACGCTGGCCACGGTTGGCACCGGCCTGTCCTTATGGCCTTTTGCCGGTGCTTACCGCGATGCGCGGCGCCAGCGCCTCGCCCAGGCCGGCTAATGAAAGCCGCCCCCAGTCCCCAAAACGTCCGCAGCAAACCCAAGCCCGGCATGGGCACCAAGTGGCTGGCCGGCACCCTGCTGGGGCTGCCGCTAGCGGTCGCGCTATCCGCCCTAGGCGTCATCTGGCTGCCCGGCGGCTGGCAAAGCGGAGCCATCGGCGTGATCCTCGCCTGCCTGCCGATCTGGGTGGCGATCCTCTGCGCCAGCCTGCTATTCGCCACCAGCCGCGCGGCCTGGCTTTGGCTCGCAGCGGGCAACCTGATCGCTTACGGCGGACTGTGGGCATGGCGCCTGCTGCTCGCCCCCGGCGCGGCATGAACCGGCGCACCAGGAACCCCGCATGAAAGCCACAACCCTGCGCTTGTACCAAACCCTGCACACCTGGGTCGGCCTGATGGCCGGCTGGGCCCTTTTCATCGCTTTCTTCGCTGGCGCGATCACGGTCTTCCACGAGGAACTGCACGCCTGGCAATCGCCGCAGCGCACGGCCGCGCATAGCCCGGCCGCCCAGCCGGCCAACCCGGCCGCGCTCGACCACTTCATGCAGGCCCTGGTGGCGGCGCATCCCAAGAGCGCAGCCAGCGCCTACGTCACGTTGCCGACGGAGCACGAGCCTGGCTTCACGGCCTACTGGCAAGACCAGGCCGGCGAGTGGCACACCACAACCTCTGCCAAGCTTGACGGGGGCAAGACCACGCCCAAGGACACCGCGCTCGACACGGCGCCCGAAGAATTGGCAGCATTCATCAACAGCCTGCACTACACGCTCGGCGTGCCGGTGGCCGGCAGCTACTTCATGGGCGTTATCGCGGTGCTGTATGGGCTGGCGCTGGTGTCGGGCGTGCTGCTGCACCTGCCGCGGCTCAAGCCGGACCTGTTTGCCATCCGGCCGGGGCGCAACCTCAAGCGCTTCTGGATGGATGCGCACAACGTCGTCGGACTGTTCAGCCTACCCTTCCACCTGGTGTTCGCCATCACCGGCGCGGTGCTATGCCTTGGCTTGGTGCTGGCGATGGTGTTCAACGTCATGGCCTTCGATGGCAAGCTGTCCGAGGCGTTGCCGCGCCTGACCACCGCCTCGCCAGAACTGAAGGCATCAGGCCGCGCGGCGCGGCCCCTGCCGGCCGCTACGTTGCTGGCGGCGGCGCGCGCCAGCGCGGGTGAGCGGTTCACGCCGCTGTCGGTGCGCTATCAGCACTACGGCGACGCCAACGCGCTGATCGAGATTCGCGGCGACAGCGCACGCGTCCTTGGCAACTACGGGTCGGTGTCGGTGCACGCTGCCGCCGGCCAGCCGGACAGTGGCAGCGTGCTGGCGGACCAGACCGCCGCCGGGCGCGACAGCAACCACGCCATCTTCAGCATGATCTACGCGCTGCACTTTGGCACCTATGGCGACTTGGCCCTGCGCCTGGTCTACCTGCTGGCGGGACTGGCGGGGGCCTTCCTGTTCTATTCCGGCAACCTGCTGTGGATCGAATCGCGCCGCAAGACCCGGCAGCAGGCGCAGCCGCGCGTGCACCGCCTGCTGGCGCAGGCGACGGTCGGCGTGTGCATCGGTTGCTGCATCGGCGTGGCGGCAGCCTTCTGCGGCGCCCTGCTCTGGCCCGCGCGGGCTTCCAGCTACACCTACTTCCCGGTCTTTTTCGCGGCGCTTGGATGGGCCCTGATGCGTGCGCCGGCACGCGCCGCGATCGAGTTGCTGTGGGCCGCGGCCGTTGCCGCATTGCTGGTGCCGCTGGTCAATGCGCTGGTAACGGGGGACTTCCTGTGGCGCGCCGCGCTGGCCGGGCACTGGGCCGTGGCGGGCTTCGATATCGGTGCGCTGGCGCTGGCCTGTGGCTTTGCCGCGCTGGCCCGGTTGACGCAGCGCCGTGCGCGCAACGGCCCGCCAAACTCGGTGTGGGCCATGCAAGGGAAGCCTCGCTCTAATGTGGCGGACGCTGCCGCGGCGGGATCGACGGCTGGCTAGGGCGGCAACAAGGCAAAAAAAGGGCCGCCTCGGACAGTGTCCGGGGCGGCCCTTTTTATTTCATGCCACCAGTTGCGATTCCATCGCGCCGCGCAGGTCGGCGATCAGGTCGCGGGTATCTTCCAACCCAATATAGAGGCGCACCAGCTCGCCGGCGTTCTCCCAGCCAACGGGCGGCCAGCTGCCTTGGGGCCGCATGGTCTGGACGTGGTACGGCACCGCCAGGCTATGCGCGCCGCCCCAGGACCAGCCGATCGCGAACAGGCGCAAGGCCTCGACAAAGGCATCGACCTGGGCACGCGTGTAGCGCGCATGCAGCACGATCGAGAACAGGCCTGTGGCGCCGCTGAAATCGCGCAGCCAGAAGTCGTGGCCGGGGCAGTCCGGCAGCGCCGGGTGCAAGACCTTGACCACTTCCGGGCGTTGGTTCAGCCACTCGGCCACTTCGCGCGCGGCGCGGTCGTGCGCCGCCAGCCTGACCGGCATGCTCGGCAGCGAGCGCAGCACCAGGTAGCAATCGTCTGCCGACACGCCCCAGCCCATCAGCATGCGGGCGCGCTTGATGCGGTCATGGAGTTTGTCGTCGGTGGTCAGCACAGCGCCCATCAGCACATCGCTGCCGCCCGACTGGTATTTGGTGAGCGCCTGCACCGAGATGTCGATGCCCTTGTCGAACGGTCGGAAATATACGCCGGCGGACCAGGTGTTATCGATGGCGGTGAGCACCCCGCGCGCCTTTGCCGCGGCCACGATGGCCTCGGTGTCAGGGATCTCCATCGTCACCGAGCCCGGCGACTCCATCCAGATCAGGCGGGTGTTGGGACGGATCAGCCCGGCAATGCCCGCCCCGATCATGGGGTCGTAATAACGGACGGAGACGCCGAAGTCCCGTGCCAGCCATTCGCCGTGCTCGCGATTGGGGCCGTAGACGTTATCCGGGACGAGCACGTCGTCGCCCGACTTGACCAAGGCGAAGTAGACCTGCGAGATCGCGGCCAGCCCCGACGGCAGCAGCAGCGTATGGCGCGCGCCTTCGATCAGCGCGAGGTGCTGGCACAGCGCCTCGCTGGTGGGCGTGGCATGCAGGCCATAGCGCCAGTAGGTCGTGGCACCGTCGCCATGCGCGCGCAGCTCCGCCAGGTTGCGGAACACCACGGTGGAGCCACGATGGGTAGCTTGGGAAAACGAGGCGAAGCCCGGCGCGATATCCAACTCTGGCTGGACGGCCACGGTCGCCAGGTAGGCGGGTTGGGAAGCGGGCTGCTCGGGTGGCTGGCGGTCGGACACGGCGATTCCTTGTCTGGCGATAACTCGATGAACGTTCGAGCTTACCAGCATTCGGGTGCGCGTTGGCCTACCTGGCGAGCCTGCCCCTGTCCACCCCGGCTTGACGCTACCGGCCGGAAATCGAGGACTTCGGTGCGGGCGGGGCGTAGGTAATGCCGCTGTTGGGGGTCATGTCAAAGGGCGGGATCACCAGCACGCCCAGTGGCCGGATCATGAAGGGAAGCACGATGGCCGGGTTGACCGGGTCGGTCCAGTTGCCGTGCACGATACCGGCACCGTCGATGGTGCCTTCCCAGTTGCCCGTGACGTGCGTGCCGTCATTGGACTCCTCCATCAGGAAAGCGCCGTTCTCGAATTCGCCGGCCAGCAACCGCACGCCGCCAGCACGGCCAACGCTGTACTCACCGCGCACGCTGTCGCGCTCGTCGGGCTTGGGGCCCAGGCGCAGGCGCACCGGCTGGTCGCCGAGCGTGCCCACGTAGACCGGCAGCGCAGCGTACTCCGGTCGCGGCGCGAGCGCCTTGGGCGCGGGCCCGGTTGAAAGCTGCGCACCGCGCCGCGCCTCGCCCTCGCGGATGGCCTGGTTGATCCCGAAACCCTGTACCTGGCTGGCATCGCTGGCGGCATTGGCGGTGCCGGGCGTGCCGGTGGACAGCTCGGTGGCGCCGGCGGCCAGCGCGGCGCCGGCCAGCGTTGCCGCGGCCAGCCCGGCTGCCAGAGACAGGGAAACGGGAAGTGACAAGGACATGGACAAAGGCAAAGGCAGAGTCGCTACGCGCCGCAAGGCAGCCTCAGGTTCAGAGTCGTTCGAAAATCGCCGCAATGCCCTGGCCACCGCCAATGCACATGGTCACCAGTGCATAGCGGCCTTGCACGCGTTGCAGCTCGTACAGGGCCTTGACGGTGATCAGCGCGCCGGTGGCGCCGATCGGGTGCCCCAGGGAGATGCCCGAGCCGTTCGGGTTGACCTTGGCCGGATCGAGACCGAGTGCCTTGGTGACCGCGCAGGCTTGCGCGGCAAAGGCTTCATTGGCTTCGATCACGTCGAGATCGGCCACGGTCAGGCCAGCACGTTCCAGCGCCTTCTTGGTGGCCGGCACGGGGCCGATGCCCATGGTCTTGGGATCGACGCCGGCATGCGCATAGGAGACCAGGCGCGCCATCGGCTTGAGGCCGCGCTTCTCGGCCTCGGCGCGCTCCATCAGCACCACCGCGGCAGCGGCATCGTTCAAGCCCGAGGCGTTGCCCGCGGTTACCGTGCCGTTCTCTTTGACGAAGACCGGCTTGAGCTTGGTCATGTCTTCCATGACCGCGTCGTGGCGCACGTGCTCGTCGGTGTCGAAGGTCACGTCGCCCTTGCGGCCCTTCAGCGTGACCGGCAGGATCTGGTCCTTGAAGTGGCCGGCGCGGATCGCCGCCGATGCGCGCCGGTGCGATTCCAGCGCGGCTTCGTCCTGCTGGTTGCGGGAGATGTCGTATTCCTTGGCCACGTTCTCGGCAGTGACGCCCATGTGGATGCCGTGGAACGGGTCATGCAGCGCACCTAGCATCATGTCGAGCATCTTGGCGTCGCCCATGCGTGCGCCCCAGCGGGCCGACTGCGCCAGGTACGGTGCGCGGCTCATGCTCTCCGCGCCGCCGCCGATGGCCACATCGGCATCGCCCAGCAGGATGGTCTGCGCGGCGCTGACGATGGCCTGCAAGCCCGAGCCGCACAGGCGGTTGACGGTCAGGGCCGGCGCGTCGATGGTGACGCCGCCCTCCACTGCCGCCACCCGGCCAAGGTACATGTCCCGAGGCTCGGTCTGGATGACGTTGCCGAACACCACATGGCCGACGTCGTCTCCGCTGACCTGCGCGCGGGCCAGCGCTTCGCGCACGACCATGGCGCCCATCTGGGTCGGGGAAAGATCCTTCAGGCTGCCGCCGAAGGTACCGATTGCGGTCCGAACGCCGCTCACCACCACCACTTCACGTGTCATTTTGTGTCTCCTGGGCTGATGTTGCAGCGCACAGTATAGCGGCGCGCACGCCAAAACGAACGATCGTACTTTTACCTATCCGGACCGATGGCTGCTACCAGCCTCAGACTTCGCCCCACAAGTCGTGGCCATCCGCGCCGGTGATCTTCACCGAGACGAATTCGCCGACCTTGTAGCGCGGCGCGCCCTGCGCCGGCGGGTCGATATAGACTAGGCCGTCGATCTCCGGCGCGTCGGCCGACGAGCGGCCAATGCCACCGTCCTGGTTGATCTCGTCGACCAGCACGCGCAGGGTCTGGCCGACCTTGCGCTGCAGGCGTCGGGCGGACACTTCCTCGGCCACTTCCATGAAGCGGGCGCGGCGCTCTTCGCGGACTTCGTCGGGCAAGGCGCCCGGCAGGTCGTTGGCCGTGGCGCCGTCCACCGGCGAATAGGCGAAGCAGCCCACGCGGTCCAGTTCCGCTTCGGCGATGAAGTCCAGCAGCGTCTGGAACTCTTCCTCGGTCTCGCCGGGGAAGCCCGCGATAAAGGTACTGCGGATGGTCAGCTCGGGGCAGATCTTGCGCCAGGCCCGGATGCGGTCCATGGTCTTCTCGGCGTTGGCCGGGCGCTTCATGCGCTTGAGCACATCCGGGTGGGCGTGCTGCAGCGGCACGTCCAGGTAAGGCAGCACGTGCCCTTGCGACATCAGCGGAATGATCTCGTCGACGTGCGGGTACGGGTACACGTAGTGCAGGCGCACCCAGGCGCCGTACTTGGCAGCCAGCTCACCCAGCGCGCCGACCAGCTCGGTCATGCGCGTCTTGAGCGGGCGGCCGTCCCAGAAACCGGTGCGGTACTTCACGTCCACGCCATAGGCGCTGGTGTCTTGCGAGATCACCAGCAGTTCCTTGACGCCTGACTTGAACAGGTTCTCGGCCTCCAGCATGACTTCCGCCACTGGGCGCGAGACCAGGTCGCCGCGCATCGACGGGATGATGCAGAACGAGCAGCGATGGTTGCAGCCCTCGGAGATCTTCAGGTAGGCGTAATGCTTGGGCGTGAGCTTGATGCCGGCGGCCGGCACCAGGTCCATGAACGGGTCATGCGGCTTGGGCAGGTGCGTGTGCACGGCCTGCATCACCTCGCCCAGCGCGTGCGGGCCGGTCACGGCCAGCACCTTCGGGTGCACCGACGTGATGATGTCCTCACCCGCGGCGTTCTTCTTGGCGCCCAGGCAGCCGGTGACGATCACCTTGCCGTTCTCGGCCAGTGCCTCGCCGATCGCATCCAGGCTTTCCTGCACGGCTTCGTCGATAAAACCGCAGGTATTGACGACCACCAGGTCGGCGCCGTCATAGGTGCCGCTGATGGCATAGCCCTCGGCGCGCAGCTGGGTAATGATCTGCTCGGAATCCACAAGTGCCTTTGGACATCCAAGGCTTACGAATCCCACATTTGGAATATGGTCTTTCTTGATCGTTGATTCTGAAGGGTTTTTCACGGTTACTTCCAAATGTGGAGCGAGCGGGGCGGGACATGGCCACCCGGCGGTTCAAAGCCAATCGCGCATTTTAACCGCTCGCGGGAGTTTGCCGGGGCCTCATGGCAGACATGAACATGGCCGGCCGTTTGCGGCTGCAGGCTATCGCGCGGGCCAATGCCGCCTACGACGTCCGGTCAAGACCCAACGCTTCGCTGGCATTCGAGCGGTGTGGGCCTGGCGTTTCGCAACGCCTATGACCTGATCCGCAATGCCGAGCTGTCACGGTGGGCGTCTTCCTCCAGCATGGCAAGCGCGCCGACGATAAGCGCGTGCATGCCCTGAACAAGCTCCGCCTCCATCTCGGCTTCTTCCGCCGCGCGGTCCGCCTCCACAAGGGGTTCTCGGCCGGCTACCGAATACACCGTGTCGGCCACGGCAATGCAGTGGAATGCGACCGTCGCAAGCAGCCAGCGTGCCTGTTCCTTCGAGATGCCGTAGGCATGCGCGATATGGCTCTGGTGCCCGTCGATTTTGGCGAGCATGGGCTGTGTCGCAGCCAACCTGCGGATCACGTACGGCGTCAGCCCAGGGTGTGCCTTGACGAACTCCCGTACCGATGTGGTGAACGCGATCAGGTAATCCTTTAATCCGCCACGTCCCTTGCCGCAAGCCTGCGGAATCTGCCAGCGGCTGAAGATCTCCTCAGCGACCAGGCGCTTGAGTTCCTCAAGACTCGGCACATGCTTGTAGAGCGCCATATGGCTGACCCCGAGTGCGGCAGCGACGCCGACGAAGGTGATGTTCGGCAAGCCGATCTCGATGCCCGTGTCGGCGATCCGTTCGCGCGTGATGGTACGAGGGCGCCCGCGCGCCGAAGGTTGTTGTGGCGATTTCATCTTTGTTCCTTGATCGCTGGTGACAGCCATGTAGCCGCCTTGCCAGCCTTTCGTCAATTAGTTTATAGTCATGCAACTAATTATCATTTCGATTCACGGGACTCCTCCATGACCGCCCCATCCCACCTTTCTGAATCTCTGGACGTCTCTTTTTCATGAACACTCGTGACGCGGCTGCGGCCAAACCCAAGGGACCCGGACCGCTCAGCCAAGTATTGAACCCCATCCGTGGGCAACTGATCGCCGCCGCGGCACTGGCCGGCGTGGGTGCCATGTTCACGCTGGTGCCGCTGGCCGGCATCGCGCATATCGCGAAGATCGTCCTCGGCGGCGCTGACATCGCGGCAGCGGCACGCACGCAAGTGCAGGGCGAAGTCTGGTGGACCGTCATTGCCAGCGTGGTGAGCCTGTTCATCGGCATGGCGCTGGTGTCCGCCGGGGAACTGACCGCCCATCTGGCCGACAACCGCATCACCCATCACCTGCGCCTGGCGGCCACGCAGCGGCTGGCCCGCGTGCCGCTGGGCTGGTTCACCAGCCGCGCATCGGGCGAGGTCAAGCAGGCGATGCAGGACGACATCGGCACGCTGCACAGCCTGACCGCGCACTTTTACACGACGCTAGGGCGCACCGTCGGCGCCATCCTGATCTCGGTCATCTACCTGTTCGCGATGGACTGGCGCATGGCCATCGTCTCGATCCTGCCGTTCCCGGGCTTCTTCCTGTTCTTCGGCAGGGCCATGAAGGCCAGCGGGGCGAACATGAAGGCATTCGTCGACGGGCTGGGGCGGATCAACAACGCGGTAGTCGAGTTCGTCAACGGCATTCCCGTGGTCAAGTCCTTCGGGGCCAGCGGCAAGGCGCACGGCGGCTACCGCGAGGCAGTCGATGCTTTCGCCCAAGCCTTTGTCGGTTTCACCCGTCCCCTCGTGGGCTCGATGGCCAACGCCAACGCGATGATCGCGCCGGTGGCGGTGCTGGGCGTGGTGCTGGTCTTCGGCACGCTGTTCGTTAGCCTGGGCTGGATTACCCCAGTGGACGTGCTGCCGTTCGCTCTGGTGGCACCGGGCCTCTGCGCGCCGTTGCTGCTGCTGCACTACATCATCCATGACCTGAACCATGCCACCGGTGCCGCCCAGCGCGTGCAGGCGCTGCTGGAGACGCCTGTGCTGGAGCAGCCGGCGCCCGATAGGCGGCAGTTGCCCACGGGTACCGAAATCCGCGTTGAGCACGTCGGCTACGCCTACGACGCGCAGAACAAGGTGCTGTCGGACGTCAGCTTCACCCTCAAGCCCGGCACGGTGACCGCCATCGTCGGGGCGTCCGGTGCTGGCAAATCGACCCTGGCCCGGCTGCTGCTGCGCTTCTTCGACCCGACCGATGGGCGCATCACGCTCGGCGGCGTGGATTTGAGGCATATCGAGACCTCGGATCTGTACCAGCGCATCGGTTTCGTGCTGCAGGAGGTGCGCCTCATCCACGCCAGCGTACGCGAGAACATCGCGCTGGGCCGGCCCTCGGCCAGCCAGCGGGAGGTCGAGGACGCCGCGCGCGCCGCGAACATTCATGAGCGCATCCTGGGCCTGCCGCGCGGCTACGACTCGATGATAGGCGAGGACGCGCTGCTCTCCGGTGGCGAGCAGCAGCGCGTGAGCATCGCCCGTGCCGTGCTGCTCGATCCGTCCGTGCTCGTGCTCGACGAAGCCACCGCGGCCGCCGATGCCGAGAACGAGGTGGCGATCCAGGACGCGCTATCGCGCTTCGCGCAAGGCCGCACGCTGCTGATCATTGCACACCGGCTCGACACGGTGATGCACGCCGACCACATCATCGTGATCGAGAACGGCACGATCCACGAGCAAGGCCGCCACGCCGAGCTGATCGCGCGCAAAGGCCGCTATGCACGGCTATGGACGCTGGGCGGCTACGAAGAACCCCAGGAGCTGGCGGTGCCGTCATGCTGAAAACCTTCATTCGATTGCTGGGCGACGATGCGCACGTCTTCCGCCGCTACGCCTGGATGGCCGTGTTCCATGGCCTGCTCAGCGGGCTGACCATCACCACGCTGGTGCCCATTCTCAGCCGCCTTCTGGCCGGCGATACGCGCGGCGCGGCGCTGTGGCTCATCGTGCTGCTGGCCGGCATGACGGCCTGCTGGGGCTGGCGGCGCAAGGTGGAGAAGGCCGGCGTGCGCGTGGGGGTTGCCGTCCTGCAGGGCGCGCGCCAGCGGATCGGCGACCACGTTGCGCGCTTGCCCGTCGGCTGGTTCACGCCGGAGAACAGCGCCCGGCTTGGCCATGTCATCACGAACGGCATGATGGCAGTGGCCCAGCTTCCCGCACACGTGCTCACGCCGGTGATCAGCGGCGCCGTGACACCGGTGGTGATCGTGGCCGCGCTGTTTGCGCGGCACTGGCCGATGGGCCTGATCGCGCTGGCGGCGCTGCCGATCCTGATCGGCACGTTCCTGATCGCCGCGCGCCTGGGCCGGCGCGCCGACCACACCTTCCATCGCCACTTCGCCCACACCAGCCAGCGCATGGTCGAGTTCGCCCAGGCCCAGTCGGCACTGCGCGCATTCAGCGGTGGAGGCGGCAGCACGCGCTTGCTTGAACAGGCCATCGACCAGCAACGCCATTCCGGCACGCGGCTGATCTATCTGTCGGCGGCGTCCACGGCGCTCAACGCCTGGGTCGTGCAGGCCGTCTTCGCCGCGTTGCTGATCGCCGCAGCATTGTGGCTCAACGCCTGCCTGGGCGGCGCGCTGGAAGCGGACTCGGTCGTCGCCGTCATCGTGGCCCTGCTGCTGGCCAACCGCTACATCGATCCGCTGCTGGACGTGGCCGGCTATGGCGATGTCCTGCGCGGTGCGCGCGGCCAGCTCGACGCGGTGCGCGAGATCCTTGCGGTCAAGCCCTTGCCGGAACCGGACCAGCCGCAGGCACCGCGTGATGCGTCGATCGAGCTGTGCGAGGTGAGCTTGCGCTACACACCGGATCAACCCGATGTGCTGAAGGGCGTGAACCTGCGCATCGAGCCGGGCAGCATGACCGCGCTGATTGGCGCCTCCGGGTCGGGCAAGACCACACTGGTGCGGCTGATCGCACGCTTCTTCGATGTGAGCCAGGGCAGCGTACTTGTCGGTGGCGTGGACGTGCGGCAGATGTCCAACGCGCAGTTGGCCAGCCAGATCAGTCAGATCTTCCAGGACAACTACCTGTTTGCGGGCAGCATTGCCGACAACATCCGCATCGGCAAACCCAATGCCAACGATGTCGAGATCATGCAAGCTGCGCGGCAGGCCGGCGTGGCCGAGATCATCGAGCGCCTGCCGCAGGGCATCGACACCCCGGTCGGCGAAGGCGGCGCACGCCTGTCGGGCGGTGAGCGCCAACGCATCGCCATCGCCCGCGCGCTGATCAAGGACGCGCCCATCCTGCTGGTGGACGAAGCCACCGCCGCGCTGGACGCGGAGAACCAGGCCGCCATCGCCGAGGCGCTGGCGCGTCTGCGCGGCAAGCGCACGCTGATCGTCATCGCGCACCAACTCTCGACGGTGGCAATGGCCGACCAGATCGTGGTGCTCGATGGCGGCAAGGTCGTCGAGCAGGGTTCGCCCGCGCCATTGCGCGCGAGCCAGGGGCGCTACGCGCATTTCCTGGCCCAGCGCCGGGCCGCCAGAGGCTGGCGTATCGCGGCGGCGTCGAACGGAGAGCGCTGCTGATGCGCGCACGTTGGCTTGGGTTGTTCGCCATCCTCTGCGGCGCCTCGCTGCTGGTCGGCGCCCGGCAGCTGGCATGGTCGCAGGTGTTCTCGCTGTCGGGCGATGCCTGGCTGACGGTGACAGCCAGCCGCCTGCCCCGCTTGGCGGCGCTTGTTCTGACCGGCGTAGGCCTGTCCGTCTGCGGCGTGATCCTTCAGCAGATCGTCCGCAACAAGTTCGTCGAACCGGCCACCTCGGGCGGACTGGATGCGGCCAAGCTCGGCATCCTGGTGTCGATGACGCTGGCGCCCGCCGCCGGCACGATGGGCCGGATGCTGTTTGCGCTGGTCTTCTGCTTCGCCGCGAGCCTGGTCTATGTGGCGATCATCCGCCGCATCAAGTTCAAGAACACCGTTCTCGTGCCGGTCATCGGCCTCATGTACGGCAGCGTGCTGAGTGCCGTGGCCGAGTTCTACGCCTACCGCTACAACATCCTGCAGAGCATGCAGGGCTGGCTGCTCGGCGATTTCTCCAAGGTCGTCCAGGGCAACTACGAGATCATCTACCTGATCCTGCCGATCGTCGCGCTCACCTACCTGTATGCGCACCGCTTCACCGTGCTAGGCATGGGCGAAGGCATGGCCACCAGCCTGGGGCTGAGCTATTCGGCAACAGCGGCGCTGGGCCTGATGCTGGTGGCGGTCACCGTGTCCGCCACGGTCATCACCGTCGGCGCGATCCCCTTCGTCGGGCTGGTCATCCCCAACCTGGTCGCGCTGCATCAGGGCGACAACCTGGGCCGGACGCTGCCCATCGTCGCTCTGGGCGGCGCGTCGCTGCTGCTGGCCTGCGACATTCTCGGCCGCCTGCTCATCTACCCGTTCGAGGTGCCCATCGGCCTGACCGCAGGCAGCGTGGGCGGCGTGCTGTTCCTCGTGCTCATCATCTGGAAGAAGCAATGAGGCACGCGGCCCCCCGATATGCCCTCTGGATGGTGGTCCTCGCCTTGGCCGCGGCTTTCGTCCTCGTGCGATCCGGCTTCGACCTCGACTACGTCATTCCCAAACGGCTCGCCCGGCTGGCCGCCATCGTCATCGGCGGAATCTGCGTCGCCTTCTCCTCGATCACGTTCCAGACCATCGCGGGCAACCGGATTCTGACGCCGGCGATCATGGGATACGAGGCGGTTTATCTGCTGTTGCAGTCGCTGCTGATCCTGGCCATGGGCACGCATGGCCAGGTGGTACTCGGCCAGAGCGGCAACTTCTTCCTCTCCATCCTGTTGATGCTCGCCTATTCGTGGGCCATCCATCGGTGGCTTTTGCGCAACGGCAGGTACAACGTGTATTTCCTCCTCCTGCTGGGACTCGTGCTGACCATGGTGATCGGCACTGTCACACAGTTCGTCCAGCTCAGGATCAGCCCGGGCGAGTTCGCCGTTCTCCAGGGCTTTGGCTACGCATCCTTCAACAGGGCACAACCCGAGCCGTTGCTCTATTCGGCCCTTCTGGTCGCGGCCGTGTGCCTGCCAGGGCTGAAGACCCTGCCGATCCTCGACGTGCTCTCGCTGGGCCGCGACCAGGCCATTTCCCTAGGGGTCGATTACCAGCGGTACGTGAGGCTCTACTTCGCGCTGATCGCGGCTCTCGTGGCGGTCTCGACCAGCCTGCTCGGGCCCACGGCCTTCATGGGGATCTTCGTGGCGAACATCGCCTATGCGATGGCCCGGACTTCCAGGCATCGGGTCACGCTGCCCATCGGCTGCGCGATCGCCATCGGCATCTTCATCGTGGCCCAGCTCCTGGTCGAACACGTTTTCAACTACAAGACCACCGTCAGCATTCTCGTCAACCTGGTGTGTGGCGCGTATTTCCTCGCGCTGATGGTTCGCACCCGAGGCACCGCATGATCACCGTTCACAACCTTCACAAGGCCTACGGCGCCAAGACCGTACTTTCCGGCGTCAGCGCGCAATTCCCGGCGCAGCGCGTGACGTCTCTCATCGGCCCCAACGGCGCAGGCAAAACGACGCTGCTGCTGATGATCGCGCGCCTGCTGGAGCCGACCCAGGGCGACATCCTGATCGGGGATCGCAGGGTTTCAAGCATCGGCATCAGCGAATACGCCAAGCACGTCGCCACCTTGCGCCAGGCGCCCGACTTCAACCTGCGCCTGACGGTCGAGGAACTCGTCGCTTTCGGGCGCTTCCCCTACAGCCGCGGCGCGCTCACCCCCGAAGACCACGACGTGATCGACGAAGCCATCGCGTTCCTGTCGCTGCAAGCGCTGCGCGGGGCCTACATCGACGAACTCAGCGGAGGGCAGCGCCAGATGGCCTTCCTGGCGATGACCATTGCCCAGCAGACGAACGTTCTGCTGCTGGACGAGCCACTCAACAACCTCGACATGAAGCATGCCGTCCAGATCATGCGCGCGCTTCGCCGCTTGTGTGACGAGCACGGGCGCACCGTGATCCTGGTGATCCATGACATCAATTTCGCGGCCAACTACTCCGATCACATCGTCGCATTGAAGGGCGGCATGGTTCGCTTCTGCGGCCCCGTCGTGGAGGCTGTGACCGAGACACGGCTGCAGGAACTGTATGGACTGGACTTCGAAATCGTGCGCAGCGATCGAGGATGCGTATGCAACTACTTCAATCCATCAGGAAAACTGAAATGACCCGGAATCACAGAAACAGGCGTTGGGCGTTAGCCCTGCTGATAGCCGCAACCGTCGCGGTACAGGGGTGCGGCCAGAAACCAGCCGAACCGCCAAAGGCAACCGCACAGCCGGATTCTGCCAGCCGGCCCCCGCAGGAAGCGTTCGCGCCCGTCACGGTTCAGCACAAGCTGGGAACGACCGTCGTCGAGCACCTTCCGCAACGCGCGGCGGCCCTCGACATGAATGAAGTCGATTTCCTCGACCAACTGGGTGTCCCTGTCGTTGGCATGCCGAAGGATTTCGTCCCGCACTTCCTCGCCAGGTACAAGGACGCCCCGGACGTTCAGGATCTGGGCTCGATCGTTCAGCCCAATCTGGAGCGGGTTCATGCCGCCAGGCCTGAACTGATCCTGATCACCTCGCTCCAGGCGAACCACTACAAGGAATTGAGCGAGATCGCTCCGACGATTCATTTCGATGTGGACTACCGGGATAGCGAGGTCAAGCACATCGAGGTCATCAAGGACCACCTCATGACCCTGGGGCGAATCTTTGGCAAGGAAGGCCTCGCCCGCCAGAAAGCGGCTGAACTGGACGCCAAGGTCGAGGAGGCCAGGCGCATGACCCGGGGCCGTCTCGAGAAGGCGCTTGTCGTTCTGCACAACAACGGCGCCTTCAGTTCCTTTGGCGTGCATTCCCGTTACGGGTTCGTCTTCAATGCCCTGGGCGTGAAACCGGCCAGCCCGACTGTCGAGACCGGCCTGCATGGCCAGCCGATTTCCAGCGAATTCATCCAACAAGCCAACCCCGACATCATCTTCGTGGTGGACCGGACGGCCGTCATGGAGCGCCGTCCGGTCATGGACGCCGGGAGCATGGGCAACCCGCTGCTGCGCCAGACCAACGCCTGGAAGAACGGCCGTGTGGTCTTCGTTGATGCTGAAGCTTGGTACGTCACCGCCGCCAGCCCGACCTCTTTGAAACTCGTGATCGACGACGTCATCAAGGGCTATCAGCACTGATTTGTTCCAGGGCCTGTCCCTGGCCCTAAGCCAAAAACGTAATGATTCGTATTCGCCATAGCTTTCTCACTCGCAAGACGTGCTGAGAACCAACCCGATCTCAACTGAAAAGAGCTTGTAATGACCAAACGTCACCATCGCATCGCGCGATCTGCACAGCAGGCGGTGCGCCCCCAACCCGCCTTTGCCCTGAAGCGCGCCGCTGCCGTGCCGACGGTGCTGCTGGGTCTGCTGGGGCTGACCGTGGGCGCCCTGGCCTTGGCCGCCCCGCCGGCACTCGCACAAAGCACCGGCCAGGCGGTGGACGCCCGGAGCCGCTTCAACGTGCCGACCGGCCCGCTGGGCGAGGCGCTCAAAGCCTATGCCGCTGCGGCCGGTGTCGAACTGACCGTGGATGCGAGCCTGCTCCAAGGCAGGAACAGCCAGGGGCTGTCCGGCAGCTACAGCGTGCGCGAGGGTTTCACCGAACTGCTACGCGGGCACGGTCTGCAGGCAGTGCGCGAGGCCAACGGCCGCTACACGCTAAGCCGGACGGCCCAACAGACGCAAAGCCCAGCCGCAGAAAGTGGGGTTACGTTGCCGGCGGTGACGGTACAGGCGAGCTCAGCGATCGACGCCTACGCCGGCGGGCAGGTGGCGTCCGGCAGCCGCGTGGGGCTGCTGGGCGACAAGGACTTCATGGAAACGCCGTTTTCCACCATCAGCTACACGGACAAGTTCATCGAAGACCGGCAGGCCAAGGACATCACCGACGTGATCGCCGCCACCGATCCCACGGTGTTCAGCAACGGCGTCACCGGCGCCTGGAGCGAGAACTACTCCATCCGCGGCTTCGCCTCCAACACCAGCGATATCACCATCGGCGGCCTGTTCGGCATGGCGCCGTACTACCGCACCACCCCCGAAATGTTCGAGCGTATCGAGGTATTGAAAGGCCCATCGGCCCTGCTCAATGGCATGCCTCCGGGCGGCTCGGTGGGCGGCACCGTCAATCTGGTGCCCAAGCGCGCGGGCGATGAGCCGCTGACGCGACTGACGGCGACCTACATGTCCAATGCGCAGTTCGGCGGACATGTGGACCTTGGGCGGCGCTTTGGTGAGAACAAGCAGTTCGGCATCCGCTTCAACGGGGTCTATCGGGATGGAGAGGGGGCCGTCAACCGGCAGGAGAAGAAAACCCAGTTCGCGTCCCTCGGGCTGGACTGGCGGGGCGAGCGCGCTCGCGTCTCTGCCGACCTCTACAGCAGCGATGACCGCGTGGACGGCGTGACCCGAGGCATCAATCTAGCCCCCGGCGTGGCAGTGCCCAAGCCACCCAGGCCCGAGACCCTGCTGAACCCGGATTGGTCCTTCGTCAACACCAGGGACAAGGGTGCGATCGTCCGCGGCGAATTCGACGTGAGCGAAAACCTGATGGCCTATGCAGCCTTCGGCACCAGCAGGACCAACTACAAGTACAACGGTACGATGTCGGCCCAGGTGCTCAACGCGGCGGGCGATGTTCGGCACAGCATGGGCCAACTGGCCTTCGATATTGAAAAGACATCGGGGGAAGCTGGATTGAAGGGCAAGTTCCAAACCGGCAGCGTCAAGCATCAATGGGCTTTAAACATCACGCACTACTCGGACACCGAAAGGGACTATGGCCGCAGATCGGTCCCGGGCGCGGACTGGACCACCAACATCTACAACCCGGTCTGGGGCCCAGCCGCCGGAATGCGTTGGCCGCCGACCCTCCACACGGAAACGCGCCTGACCAGCTACGGCGTAGCGGATACCCTGTCCTTTGCACAGGACAGGGTGCAACTGACGCTGGGCGTGCGTCACCAGGAAGTACTCACCGATACCTTCAGCCTCACGACCGGGGCGCGCAGTGCCCGCTATGACGCAAGCGCCATGACACCCGCGGCCGCGCTGCTGGTCAAAGCCACGAACCATATTTCCGTGTACGGCAATTACATTGAAGGGTTGAGCAAGGGTCAGACCGCGCCGGCAACTGCCGCCAATGCGGGAGAGCTGTTTCCGCCGTCCAAGACCAAGCAGAAGGAAATCGGCCTCAAGCTCGATCTCGGCGAATTCGCCCACACGCTCAGCTTGTATCAAATCGAGCGGCCAAGCAGCTATACCGACATTTCCACCAACGTCTTTTCCTTTGGCGGAGAGCAGCGCAACCGGGGTGTCGAGTGGGGCTTCTTTGGCTCGCCGCTGCGCGGCGTGCGCTTGATGGGTGGCATCGCCTATGTGGACCCCAAGCTCACCAAGACCGCCGGTGGCGTCAACCAGGGCAAGCAGGCGACCGGGGTGCCCAAGCTGCAAGGCAAGCTGGGCGTGGAGTGGGACACCTCCGCCGTGCCGGGCTTGACGCTGACCGCCAATGCGACCGCCGTATCCAAGCAATACATCAGTGCCGACAACTCGCTGTCGGTGCCGGGCCACACGGTGTATGACCTGGGCGCACGCTATGCTACCCAGGTCTCCAGCCATCCGCTGACCGTGCGGGCCAGCGTCAATAACGTGACAAACAAGGCCTATTGGGGCATGCCGCTGTTGTCCAGTTTGGCCCTGGGCGCCCCGCGCACCTTCATGCTCTCGGCCACGATGGACTTCTGAACGATGCGCGCGCATACGCGTCTGATGGCCGCGCCTGCTCGCGAGCCTATTGCAACGAGGGTGATGTCCCCGGCATGCCCTCCAGGGCGCTCTCGATCACCGCCTGAACCTCCAGCGCCCCTTGCAGGCGCCGGATAGCTGCATGCAGCTCTGCGGCCTGCGGCCAGGTCCGTTTCAGGTAGCTGAGCCACAGCTTGACGCGTCCGTGCTCGTGAGCGCATTCGTCATTGGCCTGCAGCTTCTTCAGGTAGCCGGCGATATGGCGGAGCACCGACGGCCATTCCTCGGCGCAGGGCGTTCTGTCCATCAGTCCGCGTATGCGCAAGGCCAGGAATGGATCCGACACGGCGCCCCGCCCGATCATCACGTCGGCACAGCCGCTGACGGCCCGGCATCGCTCCCAGTCCGCAACCGTCCAGACTTCGCCGTTGGCAACAACGGGCACGTCCACGGCGGCATCGATCCGAGCGATCCACTCCCAGTGTGCGGGAGGCCGGTAGCCATGATCGCGCGTCCTGGCATGCACGACGAGCGAGGCTGCGCCGCCTTCCGCCAGCGCCGTGGCGCAGTCGATCGCCAGCGCGGTATCGGACACGCCAAGCCGCATTTTGGCTGTCACGGCGATGTTCGCGGGCACTGCGGCGCGAACGGACAACACGATCCGGTTCAGCAGTTCCGGGTCCGCCAGCAGCATGGCCCCGCCACCGTGCCGGTTGACGACTTTGGCGGGACAGCCGAAATTCAGGTCGATGCCATGCGGCGACACGGTAGCTGCCTGGGCCGCATTGACCGCCAGCCACTCAGGATCGCTCCCGAGCAGCTGGATCACCATCGGCGTGCCGCTTGGAGTATGGCCGCCGTGAAGGATTTCGGGTGTGTCCCTCTCGTAGACACGCTCGGGAAGCAAAGAGCCCGTCACCCTGACGAACTCGGATACACATCCATCGTATCCTCCCGAGCCGGTCAGTACGTCGCGCAGCACGTAATCAGCAAGCCCCTCCATGGGGGCAAGAAACAGCCGGCTCATAGCAAAGCTGGCGGCGATGCCGGAAAACGAGAAAACGCCAAACCCACCGTCGGAACGGGCGTGGCCTCGGCGGCGAGCGCCTGGCGAAGGTCTTGGATTGCGGAGGGCATTGGGATTCGCGCTGTGCAGGCGAGTCCGCAGTATGAATCGCCACATTTGACAGGGGTAGCAGCCGCGGTGATTCCGCGCGTTACCCGAATATGCGTGATTTTAACCGATCGCCCCGATCAGCGAAGGAAGGTCATGCGTGCGCTGGGAATTCGCCTCCACGCCAGCCCGGCCTGAAGCCACTTTGCAGGAAAGGAGGCTGCCGGCGCCGCGAGGGTTCCATGCGTTCCCGGGGGATTGGGAACGCGCAACAGGCCGGCGAGGCGTGCGCCGGCTTATTTCTTGTCCGGCTGATTGAACGGGAACGTGCCAAACATGTTCTTGGCCTGGCTTTGCATCTGCTCCTGCATCTGCACGAACAGGTTCTTGCTCTGCTCGATGTAGTTGCTCATCATCCCTTGCATCATCGGGCCCTGCATGTTCATGAACTGGGACCACATATCGGGGCTGAACGGCTCGCCCGAGTACAGGCCCTTGGAGTTCTCGGCCAGCTTGCTCTGGATGTCGATGAAGGCCTGGATGTTCTTTTCCAGGTAGGTGCCCATCATGCCCTGCATCGCATGGCCGTAGTAGCGGATGATCTGCGACAGCATGGAGCTTGAGAACATCGGCACGCCGCCCGTCTCTTCTTCGAGAATGATCTGCAGGAGGATGCTGCGCGTGAGCTCGTCGCCGGACTTGGCGTCGATCACCTTGAAGTCTTCGGTATCCATCACGAGCTGCTTGACGTCGGCTAGCGTGATGTAGGTGCTGGTCTGCGTGTCGTAGAGCCGGCGGTTTGGATACTTCTTGATCAGTCGCTCTGCGCCTTTCTTGGTGGTAGCCATCGTGCTCTATCCTTTTATCGTCGCTGTTGCATGCTGCTGCACCGCATGCTGTGCGGTGCGCAAATCGGGACCGCCAGCGGGGGATACAACGTGTTGACCTGCAACGCATGATCTATTTTGGTGCGGGCTAGCCGCTGCCCTGATTCTATGCCCAACAAGGCACTATTGAAAGCCGGACCCGTTAAGGAAAACCCGCACGGGGCAAAGGATTGCGGGTGTTTGGGGCCCGCAATGCCGCGCCACGCCCGCGCGTTGGTGCGGTGCGGGGTGTGCGATGCAATATTGCTGCGGGGTGAGAGGCCTCCCGAGCGGCCGCGGAAATAAAAAAGGCCCTCGGCAGAGGACCTTCCCAAGACAAGAAACCATCCAGGAAAACCAGGGATGGCTTGCCGTTCATCACCCCATGTGCAGGCCGCCGTTCAGCGAGAAGTCCGCGCCCGTCGAGAAGCCCGACTCTTCGGACGCCAGCCACGCGCAGATCGAGGCAATTTCTTCCGGCGCGCCCAGGCGCTTGACCGGAATCGTGCCGACGATCTTGTCCAGCACGTCCTGGCGGATCGACTTGACCATATCGGTGGCGATATAGCCCGGCGACACCGTGTTCACGGTCACGCCCTTGGTCGCCACTTCCTGCGCCAACGCCATGGTGAAGCCGTGCAGGCCAGCCTTGGCGGTGGAGTAGTTGGTCTGGCCGAACTGGCCCTTCTGGCCGTTGACCGACGAGATGTTGACGATGCGGCCAAAGCCACGATCCGCCATGCCGTCGATGACCTGTTTGGTCACGTTGAACAGCGAGGTCAGGTTGGTGTCGATCACGGCATCCCAGTCGGCGCGCGTCATCTTGCGGAACACCACGTCGCGCGTGATGCCGGCGTTGTTGATCAGGATGTCGACCTCGCCCACTTCGGCCTTGACCTTGTCGAACGCGGCTTTGGTCGAATCCCAGTCGGCAACATTGCCTTCCGAGGCGACAAAATCGAAGCCCAGGGCCTTCTGCTGCTCGAGCCATTTTTCGCGGCGCGGCGAGTTGGGGCCGCAACCGGCCACGACCTTGTAGCCATCCTTGGCCAGACGCTGGCAGATGGCCGTTCCAATGCCACCCATGCCACCGGTTACGTATGCAATGCGCTGAGTCATATCTACTCCTTGATGGCTAGTTTTTATTGACGCCGGCAAGCGGGAAGCCCCCCGCGCCGGCACACCCCTCAGACCGGCCTGCGCGCTTGTTCGCTGCGGCAAGCCCGGCAAATCGTCACTTGCGTTCCACAGCCAGCGCCACACCCATGCCGCCGCCGATGCACAGCGAGGCCAGGCCCTTGTGGGCGTCGCGGCGCTTCATTTCGTGCAGCAGCGTGACCAGGATGCGGCAGCCCGACGCACCGATCGGGTGGCCAATCGCAATGGCGCCGCCATTGACGTTGACCTTGGACGTATCCCAGCCCATCTGCTTGTGCACGGCCAGGGCCTGGGCGGCGAAGGCTTCGTTGATTTCCATCAGGTCGAGCTCTTCCACGCTCCATCCGGCGCGCGACAGGCAGCGCTTGGACGCAGGCACCGGACCCATGCCCATCACCTTGGGATCGACACCGGCGGTGCCGTAGGCGCGGATCGTGGCCAGCGGGGTCAGGCCGAGTTCCTTGGCCTTGGCCGCCGACATGACCACCACCGCGGCGGCGCCGTCGTTCAGGCCCGAGGCGTTGGCAGCGGTCACGGAACCAGCCTTGTCGAAGGCCGGCTTGAGACCAGCGAGCGCATCTTGCGTGACGCCGTGGCGCACGAACTCATCGGTGGCGAACATCACCGGGTCGCCCTTGCGCTGGGGAATCGGCACCGGCACGATTTCTTCATCGAACTTGCCGGCCTTCTGCGCGGCTTCCGCCTTGTTCTGCGAACCGGCCGCGAACGCGTCCTGGGCTTCGCGCGTGATGCCGTATTCCTTGGCCACGTTCTCGGCGGTGACGCCCATGTGGTACTGGTTGTAGACGTCCCACAGGCCGTCCACGATCATGCTGTCGATCAGCTTGGCGTCGCCCATGCGGAAGCCATCGCGCGAGCCCGGCAGCACGTGTGGCGCGGCGCTCATGTTTTCCTGGCCACCGGCCACCACGATCTCGGCATCGCCCGCGGCAATCGCGTTGGCGGCCAGCATCACGGCCTTCAGGCCGGAGCCGCAGACCTTGTTGATGGTCATGGCCGGCACCATCACGGGCAGGCCAGCCTTCAGCGCTGCCTGGCGCGCCGGGTTCTGGCCGGAGCCGGCCGTCAGTACCTGGCCCATGATCACTTCGCTGACCTGCTCGGGCTTGACGCCGGCACGCTCAAGCGCAGCCTTGATGACGATGGCGCCCAGCTCAGGCGCGGGAATCTTGGCGAGCGAGCCGCCGAACTTGCCCACCGCGGTACGGGCAGCGGATACGATGACAATGTCAGTCATTGGGAGGTCCTCTCGAGTTGGATGCAAATAAGGGGTGAAAGAGGCCGGCCCCGCAGGGCGCCGGCCCGGACAAATCCTATGCCTTCGCCTTGACGTAGCGGCCCGGTGCCGGCTCGATCGCGCGGTAATCCTTGTTGCCGTAGTCGGTGGGGGCCGCCTTGCGCGCGCCGGCGTGCTTGGCCAGCCAGGCCGCCCAGTCCGGCCACCAGCTGCCGGCGTGCTCGGCGGCGCCGTCGAACCACTCCTGCGCCGAAGCCGGGAGCTTGTCGTTGGTCCAGTGGCTGCGCTTCTTCTTGGCCGGCGGGTTGATCACGCCGGCGATATGGCCCGACGCGCCCAGCACGAAACGCAGTTTGTTCTTGAGCAACGCGGTGGAAGCATAGGCCGACATCCAGGGTACGATGTGGTCTTCACGCGAGCCATAGATGTAAGTTGGCACGTCGATGCTGCCCAGGTCCACCGGCGCGTTGCACACGGTCAGCTTGCCCGGCACCTTGAGCTCGTTCTGCAAGTAGGTATGGCGCAGGTACCAGCAATACCAGGGGCCCGGCAGGTTGGTGGCGTCGCCGTTCCAGAACAGCAGGTCGAACGGGACCGGCGTATTGCCCTTCAGGTAGTTGTCGACGACATAGTTCCAGACCAGGTCGTTGGGACGCAGGAACGAGAACGTGTTGGCCAGTTCCACGCCACGCAGCAACGCGCAGGGCGTGCCCGCCGCGCCACCCAGCGTGTTTTCACGCAGCTTGACGTGGGCTTCGTCGACGAACACATCGAGCACGCCGGTATCGGCAAAATCGAGCAGCGTGGTCAGCAGCGTCAGGCTGGCGGCGGGATGCTCGCCGCGCTTGGCCAGCACCGCCAGCGCAGTGGAGACGATGGTGCCGCCCACGCAGAAGCCCAGCACGTTGATCTGGTCCTGGCCGCTGATCTCGCGCGTGACTTCGATGGCGCGGATGGCGGCATGTTCGATGTAGTCATCCCAGCTGAGCTCGGCCATCGAGGCATCCGGATTGCGCCAGGAAACCATGTAGACGGTATGGCCCTGCTCCACCATGTAGTGCACCAGCGAGGTCTGCGGCTGCAGGTCGAGGATGTAGTACTTGTTGATGCAAGGCGGCACAAGCAGCAGCGGGCGCGCAAACACCTTGTCGGTGACGGGCTTGTACTGAAGCAGCTGGAAATAGGCGTTCTCGTAGACCACCGCGCCCTCGGTCACGGCCACGTTGCGGCCCACTTCGAAGGCGGATTCGTCGGTCTGCGAGATCTTGCCGCGGCCAAGGTCGTCGAGCATGTTGCGCACGCCGGCCCGCAGCGATTCGCCGCCGGAGTCGATCAGCTTTTTCTGCGCCTCCGGATTGGTGGCGAGGAAATTGGCCGGCGACATGGCGTCGACCCATTGCGAGATCGCGAAACGGATACGCTGGCGGGTCTTGGCATCGGCTTCGACCGCGCCCGCCAGCTCATTCATGGCACGCGCATTGATCAGGTAGAAAGCGGCAGCGTAGTGAAACGCCGCGCTGCTGCGCCAGGCATCGCCGGAAAAGCGGCGATCAGCCAGGGCCGTGGCGGGATTGGCGCCGCCCTCGGCCATGCTTCGCCAGAGCGCGGTGAAGTCCTTCATGTAGCGTTGCTGGATGTCGGCCAGTTGATCGGGCGCGATTTTCACGCCCGCCATGGCGGAACCCTTCAATGCCTCGAAACCGGGGATAAATGGCATGCCAGGCATGCCCTGCTGGGTCGTCGCACCGTTAGCCTGTGCCTGACGGGACCATTCCAGCCATGTCGCTGGATCAAATGGCCCCGAAGCAAATGAAAACGGTTGGGACTTGTCTTCCTTGGTGGAAGCTGCCGCACCTTTGCCGGTTGCCATGATGTTTCGTCTCTCTGCCGTCACTTATTTGAAAGCTGGCTGGGCGGCGTACCACCACCGCGGGGCTCTCCCCCGCCGCCAGCCTCGGAACCGGCCCGCGCTGACGCCCTCGGCTGGTGACGTCATGCGGTATGCTTGCCGGACACGCCGCGCCGCGGACCTGAACGTCCCGGCGGAGCCTGCGAATGCCTGCCAGCACACTGCCTTGCAGTGCATTCGAGGCCATTGTTGCCTTGCAATGTTATGCCTGTCAATGCGGAAAAATGCGCGGACCGGCGCTAACGGCAAAATGCGCTCAGCGCGAACCTGCGAGCCTCCCTTTGGCGCCACTCCGGCCACGGGGCTAGCTTGCCCGAGAAGGATGACTTCCTGATGTACATCGTTGCAATCGGTTGGCTGTATGTGGTCCTGATGATGGCCATTACCGAGCATACCGTGGTCGCGGGACTGGCCACGTTCGTCTTTTACGGCCTGTTCCCCGTGGCGATCCTCGTGTACATCATGGGCACCCCGGGGCGCCTGCGCCGGCGCAAGGCAGAGGAAGCGAGGCAGGCGAAGAGCGCGCAAGCGCCCTCCGGCTCCGTGGAACCTGCAGAATCCGCGGGACAGGAACAGCCGCCTGCCCGGGATTGACGCTGGGAAAGTTTCAGGCGGCCAGCCAGACCAGGCTGGCCATGCGCCCTGTGACGCCGTCGCGCCGGTAGGAGTAGAAGCGCTGCGCATCGCCAACGGTGCAGGCGTTGCCGCCGTACACCGCGGTGCAGCCGGCGCGGGCCAGGCGGATGCGGGCCAGCGTGTAGATATCGGCGAAGTACTTGCCGCCTGCGCCGGCGCGGAAGGCAAGATCCACCTGCGCCATCTCGTCAGGCCGCGCCTGGGCCAGGAACGCCTGCCGGACTTCGGCGCCAACCTCGAAGGCATCCGGGCCGATCGCCGGCCCGAGCCAGGCCAGCCACTGCGCCTGCGCGCCAACCTGCTTGCCCATACGCGCCAGGGTTGCCTCGATCACGCCGCCACACAGCCCTCGCCAGCCGGCGTGCGCGGCGCCAACCACGGTGCCGGCACGGTCGCACAGCAGCACGGGCAGGCAATCGGCGGTCATCACGGCGCAGACCCGGCCAGCGGTCGTGGCAATGCTGGCGTCCGCCTGCGGAGCCACGCCATCGGCGGCAAACTGGTCCTCGGTGGCGATCGCGCAGCCGTGCACCTGCTCTAGCCAGCCGGGCACGGCCGGCAGCCGCGCGGCCAGCCGTGCGCGGTTGGCCGCGACCGCGGCGGCTTCGTCGCCCACATGGGTGCCAAGGTTCAGCCCGCCCGGGCTGCCGTCAGCCAGGCCGTAGGGGGCCTCGCTGACGCCGCCCTGGCGGGTGGTGGACAACGCGCGCACCCGCGCCGGAGCCGGCCAGTCCGGGACTAGCCAAGGCGCCTCAGTCGTCATCGCCGTATTCCCATGCGCCGTCCTCGCCTTCGGTCCAGCCGTCGTCCTCCTCTTCGTCGTCGGCACGGTCAAAGTCGAGCGCCTCGATCAGCGCCTGCAAGTCATCGGGCGGCTGCGCTTCCCAAGATACGAGCTTGCCGGTGGCCGGGTGCACCAGCCCAAGCCGGAAGGCGTGGAGCGCCTGGCGCGCCAGCGGCACCGGCAGCGGTGCCTTGATGGCCGGACGCTGGCCGCGCTGGGTGGCGGCGCGGTGATAGACCGGGTCGCCCACCATCGGATGGCCGATCGACTCGAAGTGGACGCGAATCTGGTGGGTGCGGCCGGTTTCGAGCTGGCACATCACCATGGAAACATGGCCGCGCCCGAGCGGCACCGTGCCAAGGGTACGGAAATGGGTGCGCGAGGGCTTGCCGCTGTTGGTGAGCACGATCGCCATGCGGATCCGCTCGCGCGGATCACGGCCGATCGGCGCGTCGATCGTGCCGGACTCGGGCGTCACGCCCCACACCAGCGCCAGGTAGCTGCGCTTGACAGTACGCGCCTGCAGCTGGCGCACCAGGTCGGTCTGGGCGGTCAGCGTGCGGGCCACCACCATCAGCCCCGACGTTTCCTTGTCGAGCCGGTGGACGATGCCCGCGCGCGGCAGGCTTGCAGCCTCCGGGTAGCGGTGCAGCAGGCCGTTTAGCACCGTGCCGCCCCAGTTGCCGGCGGCAGGATGCACCACCAGGCCGGCGGGCTTGTCGATGACCAGCAGCGTGGCGTCCTCGTACACGACGTTGAGCGGCACGTCTTCGGCCACGAAGGCGCGCGATTCTGCCGCCGCCTGCGGACGGACCACGACGCGTTCGCCCATCTGCACGGAGGACTTGGAGCGGCGCACCTCGCCGTCGACCAGCACCGCCCCGTTCTCGATCCATTGCTGCAGGCGGCTGCGCGAGAAGCCGCTGAGGTGGCGTGCCAACAACTTGTCGAGGCGCTCGCCGTGTGATGCACCATCGACTTCGATCTCTACCGGCTGCATTTCCAATTCGATTGGAGATGCCTCCGCTCCTGCCTCCAGGCCGCCTAGCGCGGCCACATCGGTCAGGTCTTCCAGGTCCTCCACCTCGTTCAAGATGTCGGTTGAATCGGCAGCTTGCTGCTCGATGCCCTTGGCGGCGGTTTCCGACAAGGGGCTTGGGCTATAATGCTTGACGCTATTTTTCATCCGGGATACGTTGCCCATGCAATTGATGAGCATGAAGCGCGCCAGCTGGCGCGCAAGAATTGGAGCGATTCTGCTCGCAGGCGGCTGCGTCATGCTATCGGCGTGCGGCCTGCTGTCGGATCAACCAGACGAAACTGCCGGCTGGTCGGCTAACAAATTATATTCGGAAGCCAAGGACGCACTAGATTCCGGCGACTTTACCCGAGCTGTGAAGCTGTACGAGAAGCTTGAGGGACGTTATCCCTTCGGCCGTTTCGCCCAGCAGGCACAGATCGATACCGCCTACGCCAACTACAAGGACGGCGAAACCGCCGCCGCGCTTGCCTCGGTCGACCGCTTCATCCAGTTGCATCCGAATCACCCGAACGTGGATTATGCCTATTACCTGAAGGGCCTGATCAACTTCAATGACAATTTGGGCTGGCTCGGCCGTTTTTCCGGTCAGGACCTGAGCGAGCGTGACCCCAAGGCCGCGCGCGCTGCTTATGACGCCTTCAACACGCTGGTCACGCGCTTCCCGGACAGCAAGTACACGACGGACGCTGCCGCGCGCATGCAATACATCGTGAACTCGCTGGCCCAGCACGAGGTCCATGCGGCACGTTACTACTACCGCCGTGGCGCCTACCTGGCTGCGGCAAACCGGGCCCAGCAGGCGCTCAAGGACTATGACGGCGCACCGGCCAACGAGGAAGCGCTGTACATCATGATCCGCTCGTACGATTCGCTGGGCATGAAGGACTTGCGCGACGATACCGCCCGCGTGATGGAAAAGAACTTCCCCAACAGCGATTACATCAAGTACGG
The DNA here is from genome assembly GCF_059421605.1 of Cupriavidus sp. GW821-FHT02F09. NCBI lineage: Bacteria > Pseudomonadati > Pseudomonadota > Betaproteobacteria > Burkholderiales > Burkholderiaceae > Cupriavidus > Cupriavidus sp. GW821-FHT02F09. Next base: position 174 of record NZ_JBWKVH010000035.1, on the reverse strand, counting down.
GGAACGCCGCAAGGACAAGTCCTGGTGGGAAGTGTTCTGAACGTCAGGCACCGCGCTTGAGTGCGCTGGCAACAAAAAACCCGATCGGAAGATCGGGTCAGATTGCTGACAAAGCCTCCCCAACGCGGGAGGCTTTGTTCATAATGGAGCGATGCTAAGAGCACCCGCCCCTTA